>JAKFES010000214.1:0-16920 GCA_036675585.1 Burkholderiaceae bacterium | reverse complement strand
CGCGGGCGCGGGCGCGGCTCGCCGTGTGCCTGCATCCGTTCGCCGTACGGCGGGTTCGTCACGACGAAACCGGCATCTTCGAAAGGCGCGCGTGCGCGCGCCGCATCGAGGACCCGCACCGATACCGCATCGGCCGGAACCCCCGCGCGCACGAGATTGCGTCGCGCCTGCTCGATCGACGCGCGATCGATGTCGGAGCCCGCGATCCGCAATGTCGCATCTTCCTCGCGAGCGCATTGCGCACGTCGCACGGCATCGGCGCGCAGGCGCTGCCAGAGCGCAGCGTCGTGGTCGAGCAGCTTCTGCAGGCCGAAGTCGCGCGAAGCGCCCGGCGCGATGTCGAGCGCCTGCTGCGCCGCCTCGACGAGGATCGTTCCCGAACCGCAGAACGGGTCGTACAGCGGCGTCTCGATGGTCCATCCGGACAGCGCCAGCAACCCGGCGGCGAGATTCTCCTTGAGTGGTGCGGCACCCTTGTCGTCGGCACCCGCGCGCCAGCCGCGCTTGAACAGCGGCTCGCCGCTCAGGTCGAGATACAGCGTGGCGTCGCGCTCGTCGAGATGCGCGAACACGCGCACGTCGGGCGTGCGCGTGTCGATCGACGGGCGCTCGCCGCTCGCCTCGCGCAGCCGGTCGACGATGCCGTCCTTGATGCGCAGCGTGGCGAAGTTCAGGCTGCGCAGCGGCGAGCGCTGCGCGCTCAGGTCGACGCGAAGCGTGCGGCGCGCGTCGAAATGCCGCTCCCACTCGACGCCGCGCGCGAGACGGTACAGGTCGTCGTCTTCTCGATAGCGCCGGCGCGCGATGCGGCGCATCACCCGGCTCGACAGCCGCGACCACAGGTTCGCCGAATACGCGATCGCGCGCTCGCCGCGGAACAGCACGCCGCCGCCCACCGTGCGGCATTCGCGCGCGCCGAGCCCTTCGAGCTCGGCGGCGAGCGCCGCTTCGAGGCCGCGCGGACCCGCCGCGAAGAGATCGAACACCTCCGGCGCGTCGCCCACGTCAGAACGGCTTCACGACGACGAGCACGACGGCGGCGAGCAGCCCGATCACGGGCACCTCGTTGAACCAGCGATACCAGACGTGCGAGCGCCGGTTCGCGTCGCGCTCGAACGCGCGCAGCAGCGCGCCGCACGCATAGTGATATACGAGCAGGAGCACGACGACGGCGAGCTTCGCGTGCATCCAGCCGCTACCCCGGCCGACACCGTAGCCGAGCCACAGCCACGCGCCGAAACCGACCGCGAGCACCATCAGCGGCTGCATGAAGCGCCACAGCCTGCGCGCCATCGCCCGCAGCCGCTCGCGCTCGGCGCCCGCCTGCTCGACGCTCGCCAGGTTCACGAAGATCCGCGGCAGATAGAACAGCCCCGCGAACCAGCTCGTGACGAACACGATGTGCAGCGCCTTGACCCACAGATACGCGGTCGACGTCATCGCGAGAACCGGAAAATCAACGCCGCACTTCCCCGTGCCCGAACACCACGTACTTCAGCGAAGTCAGCCCCTCGAGCCCCACCGGCCCGCGCGCATGCAGCTTGTCGGTCGAGATCCCGATCTCGGCGCCCAGCCCGTATTCGAAGCCGTCGGCAAAGCGCGTCGACGCGTTGACCATCACCGAAGCCGAATCGACCTCGCGCAGGAAGCGCATCGCGCGCGCGTGGTTCGTCGTGACGATCGCGTCGGTGTGCTGCGAACCGTAGGTGGCGATGTGGCCGATCGCCTCGTCGAGCCCCGATACGACGCGGATCGAGAGGATCGGCGCCAGGTATTCGGTGCGCCAGTCGTCCTCGGTCGCTTCGCGGCAGTCGATACCGGCTGCGGCGAGGATTTCGCGCGTGCGCGCGTCGCCGCGCAGCTCCACGCCCTTGTCGGCGTAGATGCGCCCGAGCGGCGGCAGCACGCGCATCGCGACGCCCTGCGCGACGAGCAGCGTTTCCATCGCGTTGCACGGCGAGTAGCGTTGCGTCTTCGCGTTGTCGGCGATGCGGATCGCCTGCTCCGTGTCCGCCTCGTCGTCGATGTAGACGTGGCAGACGCCGTCGAGGTGCTTGAGCACCGGCACGCGCGACTCGGCGCTGATGCGCTCGATCAGCGACTTGCCGCCGCGGGGCACGATGACGTCGACGCGGTCGCGGTGCGCGATCAGCGCACCGACCGCGGCGCGGTCGGTGGTTTCGATCGCCTGCACCGCGTCTTCGGGCAGCCCCGCTTCGCGCAGGCCTTCGCGCACGAGCGCTGCGAGCGCCTGGTTGCTGTGGAACGCTTCCGAGCCGCCGCGCAGGATCGTCGCGTTGCCCGACTTGATGCACAGCGCCGCGGCGTCGATCGTGACGTTCGGACGCGATTCGTACACGATGCCGACCACGCCGAGCGGAACGCGCATCTGGCCGACCTGGATGCCCGAGGGCCGGTAGCGCAGGTGAAGGATCTCGCCGACCGGGTCGGGCAGCGCCGCGACCTGCTCGAGGCCGCTGCACATCGAATCGACGACCGCGTCGCTCAATGCGAGCCGGTCGACGAATGCCGCGTCGTGTCCGGCCGCGCGCGCCGCCGCGAGGTCGCGTTCGTTCGCCGTGCCGAGCACGTGCCGGTCGCGGCGGATCGCCGCGGCGGTCGCTTCGAGCGCGCGGTTCTTCGCCGCGGTGCCCGCCTGCGCGATCGCGCGGCCGGCGACGCGCGCACGCCGTGCGAGGTCGGCGACATAGGCGTCGATATCGGTGGGCCGGATCTCCATGTCAGCTTCCTGCGAGAAGGGGGGCGCCGGCGATCGACAGCGCCAGCGACTCGAGCGCATGCCACGCGTCGCCGGGCTCGATCCCCTTGATCATTCTATCGGTGCGGGCGGCCGCGCGCAGCGCGTCGCGCAACGCGCGCGCATCGATGCGCGCGAGCGTGCGCTCGAAGCCGCGCTCGCGCGGCCGGGGAACGCGCGCTTCGCGCATCGCCTGCGCGAGCGCGACGCCCGCGTCGCGCGCTTCGCACACCCGCAGCAGCGTGCGCAGCGCATCGGCGATCGCCCACAGCACGAGCGGCTCGGCCTGGCCCTCGGCGCGCAGGCCGTCGATCGTGCGCAACGCGCGCGCGACGTCGCCGGCGAGCATCGCATCGACGAGATCGAACGAGTCGTAGCGCGCGACGTCGAGCACCGCGGCGCGTACCGCCTCGCCGTCCAGCTCGCCCGCCGGGCACAGCAGCCCGAGCTTCGCAATCTCCTGGTGCGCGGCGAGCAGGTTGCCCTCGACGCGCTCGGCGATCCACTCGAGCGTGTCGCGATCGGCGCGCTGCTTCTGGCGCGCGAGCCGGGTGGCGATCCACTGCGGCAGTTGCGCGCGCTCGAGCGGCCAGACGGCGACGACGATCCCGGCGCGTTCGATCGTCGCGAACCACTCGCTCGCCGTGCTCGCTCGATCGAGCCGGGGTCCTGCCACCAGAAGTCGCGTGGCGCCGTCGAGGCGCGACGCCGTGCTCGCCAGCGCGGTGCCGATCTCCTTCGTCGGCTTGCCGGTGAAACGCAGCTCGATCAACCGCTTTGCGGCGAACAGCGACAGCGAGTCGGCCTCGGCGGCCAGTGCCTCGATGCGAAAACCGCGGCCGGCGTCGAACACGCGGCGCTCGTCGAAGCCGTCGGCGCGCAGCGCCTGGCGAACGGCGTGCGCGCATTCCTGCACGATGAGCGGCTCGTCGCCGTGGATCCAGACGATCGGCGGCACGCCGCGCGCGAGCGCGCCGGGCAGCGCGTCGGCGCGAACCTGCGTCACGCGTCGATCGCCGCGAGGCGACGCAGCAGCTGCTGCACCAGATCCGACTGCATCTCCCTGTACAGCAGCTCCTCTTCCTGCTGCTTGGCCACCTGTTCGATGTCGGTCGAGGTGATGTCCCGGCGAAGCACGATCTCGGTCGGTGCGAGCAGCATCGTTGCGTCGCGCGCAACGACGCGGAACCGGAAGCGCAGGCGCAACTGGTATTCGCGCGGCCGCCCCGTCGTCGAGTAGCCGACGACTTCCTTCTCGCGCAGCTCGGAGATCACCTCGAGTCGCGCATCGGCTTCCTTCGGGTCGTCGACGAGCCGGGTGTCCTCGGCGACACGCACGTGGCGCCGGAACTCCGCGCCGATCGCCGACGTGCTCGCGAAGCTCGTGTACAGCGTGCGGAACGGCAACGCCGCCGAGCGGCGCAGGTGAAAGCCGCAGCCCGAGAGTGTCGCGGCCAGCGCCGCGAGCAGGATCGAGCGCCGCTTCGCGGCGCGGGGAAGGGGGAAGGGAGAAGGGGGAAGGGGAAGCGAACTCGGCACCCGTCGCATCGGCCCGGCCCCCTTCTCCCTTCCCCCTTCTCCCTTCCCTTCCTCGTTCATACGACGACGTTCACGAGCCGTCCCGGCACGATGACGGTCTTGCGCGGGGTGCGCCCCTCGCCGTGGCGCGCGAAGGCCTCGGTCTCGAGCGCCGCCGCCCGGATCGCCGCGTCGTCGGCCGATGCGGCCACGCGTACCGAACCGCGCACCTTGCCGTTGATCTGCAGCACCAGCTCGATCCAGTCCTGCTCGAGTGCGTTCTCGTCGACGCGCGGCCATGCGGCGTCGAGCAGGTCGCCCTGCACGCGCGCGAAACCGAGCTCGGCCCACAGCGCGTGTCCGATGTGCGGCACGATCGGATACAGCATCCGGATCAGGATCGACAACGACTCGCGCAGCACCTCGATCGATTCGACCGACCCGGGCAGTCGGGCGCCCTCGATCGCGTTGAGCATCTTCATCGCCGCCGAAACGACGGTGTTGTACTGCTTGCGGCCGTAGTCGTAGTCGGCCTGTCGCAGGATCGAATGGATCTCGCGGCGCAGCGCCTTGTGCGCTTCGCCGAGCCTCGCCGGCTCGATCGCGGGGGCCGCCGGATGCGCCGAGAGCGCTGCGTGCTGCGCGAAGGCGCACGCCCAGAGGCGGCGCAGGAAGCGCTGCGCGCCTTCGACGCCGGCATCGGACCACTCGAGCGTCTGCTCGGGCGGCGAAGCGAACATGACGAACAACCGCGCGGTGTCGGCGCCGTAGCGGTCGATCAGCGATTGCGGATCGACGCCGTTGTTCTTGCTCTTGGACATCGTGCCCATGCCGCCGTACTCGACCGCGCCGCCGTCGGTTTTCGAGCGCCACGCGATCGGCTTGCCGCCCGCATCGTGCTCGACTTCGACGTCGTCGGGCCAGAAATACTCGACGCCGCCGCGCTCGTTGCGCCTCCAGTAGATGTCGTTGAGCACCATGCCCTGGCACAGCAGGTTGGCGAACGGCTCGTCGAAGCCGACGAGCCCGCGCTCGGGATCGCCGGGGAACTCGCCGCGCACGTCGCGCATGACCTTCGTCCAGAAGCGCGCGTAGAGCAGGTGCAGCACCGCGTGCTCGATTCCGCCGATGTACTGGTCCATCGGCATCCAGTAATCGTTGCGCGCGTCGACCATCGCGTCATCGTTGTCGGGCGAGCAATAGCGCATGTAGTACCAGGACGAATCGACGAACGTGTCCATCGTGTCGGTTTCCCGGCGCGCGGGCTGGCCGCATTTCGGGCAGTCGCAGTGCAGGAAGCGTTCGTCGCGCGCGAGCGGATTGCCGCTGCCGTCGGGAACGAGGTCCTCGGGCAGCACCACCGGGAGCTGCTCGTAGGGAACGGGCACCGCGCCGCAGGCGTCGCAATGCACGATCGGAATCGGCGTTCCCCAGTAGCGCTGCCGCGAGATGCCCCAGTCGCGCAGCCGGTACTGCACGCGCTTCTCGCCGAGCCCCTTCGCGGCGAGATCGGCGGCGATCGCATCGACCGCGGCTTCGTGGCCGAGGCCGTCGTATCCGCCCGAGTGCACGCAGCGCGCGTGAGCGGTCTCGCCGTACCAGGGCTGCCATTGCTCGTCGGAGAACGCCCGGCCCTCGACGTCGATGACCTGCCGGATGGCAAGGCCGAACTTGCGCGCGAAAGCGAAGTCGCGCTCGTCGTGCGCGGGAACGCCCATCACGGCGCCGTCGCCGTAGCTCATCAGCACGTAGTTGCCGACCCAGACCTCGATCGGCTCGCCGGTGAGCGGATGCCGCACGAACAGGCCCGTGCGCCGGCCGTCCTTCTCGCGCGTCGCGATGTCGGCTTCGGTGGCCGCGCCGCGCCGGCATTCGTCGACGAATGCCGCGATCGACGGATCGCGCGCGGCGGCGACCGCCGCGATCGGGTGCTCGGGGGCGACGGCGACGAACGTCACGCCCATGATCGTGTCGGCGCGCGTGGTGAACACGTACATGCGCCCGTCGTTCACCGGCACGCCGGTCGCGTCGCGGATGTCGTGCGGGAAGGCGAATCGCACGCCGACCGAACGTCCGATCCAGTTTTCCTGCATCAGCTTCACGCGCTCGGGCCAGCCGAGCGCGTCCAGATCGGCGAGCAGCTCGTCGGCGTAGCGAGTGATGCCGAGGTAGTACATCGGGATCTCGCGCTTCTCGACGAGCGCCCCCGAGCGCCAGCCTCGGCCGTCGATCACCTGCTCGTTGGCGAGCACGGTCTGGTCGGACGGATCCCAGTTCACCGTGCCCGTCTTCAGGTACGCGATGCCGCGCTCGAGCATCTTCAGGAACAGCCACTGGTTCCATTTGTAGTACGCAGGCGAGCAGGTCGCGACTTCGCGATGCCAGTCGATGGCCAGGCCCATCGAGCGCATCTGCGCCTTCATGTGCGCGATGTTGTCCCACGTCCACCGCGCGGGCGCGACGCCGTTCTTCATCGCCGCGTTCTCGGCGGGCAGGCCGAACGCGTCCCAGCCCATCGGCATCAGCACGTTGTACCCGTTCATCCGCAGATGGCGGTACAGGACGTCGTTGATCGTGTAGTTGCGCACGTGCCCCATGTGCAGCTTGCCCGACGGGTAGGGCAGCATCGAGCAGGCGTAGTACTTGCCTCTCGGGAACCGGGGGTCGTTCTCGACGGCGCGGTATGCGTCGATCGACTGCCAGTGAGCCTGCGCGGCCTTTTCGACCTCGGAGGCTTCGTAACGTTCGTGCATGGCGCGAGGGGACGGGCGAAGCGGGGGAAACCTTCGAGTGTACACGGCGCCCGCGCGCCGGCCGGCGCGCGGGCGCGGCGCGATCAGCGCCCGCGAGACGCGTGTTCGCGCGAGGGCGGCATCGTCTCGCCGGTCGCTTCGTCGCGCGCGCAGCCCGACTGCCGCCACGCGCGCGCCGCCCACGCGACGACCGCGACCAGCGCGACGACGTTGATGCCGATGCCGACGATCCAGAACCCGCTCATCGCGATCCCCCGACCGGCATTGTGGCAGACGCCGCGGCGGCTCGATCGGGGCGCGCGGGCGCGGCGCGGCGGCGACCCTAGAACACGGCCTGCGCGCGCACGCCGGCGAGCCAGTTGCGCTGCGGTGCCGGCTCGTAGTAACGCCCGCCCGCGGCGTTGACGATCACCGATCCCGTGTAGCGGCGGTCGAAGACGTTGTCCACGCGAACGAAGGGTTCGATGCGCCAGCGGCCGGCGCGCAGATCGAACCCCGCACGCAGGTTCACCACCGTGTATGCGGCGGCGCTCTCCGAGTTCTCGTCGTCGACCGCGACCTCGTCGTTCCAGCGCGCCTCGACGCCGGCGACGAAGCCGCTGCGCGGATGGCGCCACTGCGCGCCGGCATCGAGGACCGCTTTCGGCACGCCGGGCAGGCGGTTGCCCGACAGGACCGTTCCGTCGAGCGCCCGGTAGTCGCGAAACCCGGCCTGCATCCAGGTCCACGCGAGTGCCGCGGAAAACCCGGCGCCCAGGTCCGACTCGACTCCGAGCTCGACCCCGCGGCGTTCGGTGCGCGCGGCGTTGCGAAACGTGGTGCGCCCGCCCGCGTTCACGTCGGGAACGATGTCGTTGCGCGTGTCGCTGCGGAACAGCGCCGCGTTCAGCCGCGTGCGCTCGCCGGCTCGCCATTTGATTCCGGCCTCGTAGTTCGTGCTGCGGCTCGCCTGCAGCGCGAAGTTGGGCCCGGGCCGGCCGTCGGCGCGGTACGCGAGCTCGGCGAAGGTCGGCGTCTCGAACCCGCGCCCGGCCGAGGCGTAGACGTTGACCGAGTCGGACAGCGCGACGAGTACGCCGAGCACCGGGCTCGTCGCGCCGTATTCGAGCGAGCCCGAATCGTCCGGATTCGTCGCATCGACGAAGTCGTCGCGCACCGAGAAGCGCACGTCGGATCGGCGTGCGCCGCCCGAGAGCTTCACGTTCGGCGCGAACCACCATTCGACGAGGGCGTACTGGTCGAAATCGCGCACCGTGTCCGATTCGTCGCGTCGCAGCTCGCCGGCGGTTCCGCGCTCGTTGACGAAGCCGCGGCGTCGTTCGTTCATCCGGTCGTAGTCGACGCCGACGGTCGCGTCGATGCGCCCCGCCGCGGTGCGCACGCTCGTCGTCCACTGCACGTTCAGGCCACCGAAGCCGCGGTCGAGATCGACGACACCGCCCGACGATCCGGGTGCCGTGCCGCCGAACGCGAGGAACTGCACGACGCGCCGTTCGCCGCCGTAGGCGCGAACGCGCAAGGTTCCTTCGGCCCCGAAGCGCCGCTCCCAGTTGGCACCGACCTGCCGGTGGTCGACGCTCTTGCGCGTGTCGAACGCGAGCGCGCCGGTGCCGGGCTGGCGTCGATCGGTGTCGCGCTGCACGCGCGTGAGGCCGAGCGGATCGAGCGTGTCGGGCTGGTCGAGCGCCATCGCGCTCAGCGACAGGCGGTTCGTCGAATCGGACCAGGCGATGCGTGCGTTCGCCAGGTCGCGTCGCGCGCGGCTGTGCTCGCGAAAGCCGTCGGTCCGGAAGCGCGACGCGTGGGCGCGGATGCCGACGTTGCCGATCGTCGTTCCGTATCCGCCGCCGAGCTTGCGCGCGCCGAAGCTGCCCGCGTCGGCGAGGCCGGATGCCGTCGGCGTCGGCGGCGGGTCTTCGGTGAACACGGAAACCACGCCGCCGGACGAGTTGCCGTACAGCGCGGCGAACGGCCCACGCAGCACCTCGATGCGATCGGCGGCGTCGAGATCGAAGATCCCGGTCTGCCCCTGGCCATCGGGCATCGTCAGCGGAACGCCGTCCTGCACGAGTCGAACGCCGCGCACGCCGAAGCTCGCGCGCGCGCCGAAGCCGCGCGACGAAACCTGCAGGTCCTGCGCGAAGTTCTGCCGGTTCTGCACGTGCACGCCGGGAACGCGCCCGAGCGATTCCGACAGGTTCAGCCCCGGTTGCTGCGCGCGGATCGTCTCGACGTCGACGACGTCGATCGAGGCGGGGACGTCGAAGACGCGCTGCGCGGTTCGCGTCGCCGTGACGGTGACCGGTTCGAGCGCGGGCTCGGGCTGCGCCGCTGCGGGCCGCGCGAGCGCGACGGTGAACGAGAGCGTGAGCGCGGGTGTGCAGGCGAGCGCGCCCGTGACCCCGCGCGGGTTCATGCCGCTTCGTCGACCACCGATGCCGATCCGCTCGGGCGCCGATGCACGCGATACGCGCGTTGCACGACCTCGGCACCGTAGCGGCGCTCGAGCGCGCGGATGGCGAAGTGGCCGCGGCTCATCGTCTGGTAGTGGTCCATGAACAGCAGGTTGATCGCTGCGCCGGCCGCCGCGCCGACGCCGGGAACGAGCATCCCGGCCGCCTTCTGCGTCAGCTGGATCTTGTAGCGCGAGGTGACCATCGCGATCAGCCGGATCATCGCGGGCGCGCCTTCGTGGGCGAGGCCGCGCTGCGCGACGTGGCGCGTCGCGTCGCTGACCGCGCGTGCGAGCAGCGTGCGGATCGCGTAGTAGCCCGATTCGGCTGCGTCGTCGCGTTGCGACTCGCCGCCCAGCGCGAAGACCTCGAGCGCCGCCAGCCGGCTTTGGGCGCGGCCGATGTCTTCGCCTTCGGCACGCGCAACGTCGAGAATCGAACGCATGATCAGCACGGTCGACAGCGGGATCTCGATCGACAGGCCGGCGATCCCGAGCGCGCCGCCCGCGCCGCCGCTGACCGACCCGAGCAGCTTGTGCAGCCGCGGACTCGCCTCGCGGCGGCCCGGTTCGAGCGTTCGCGCCGCCGCGTCGACCGAGCGCACGAGCGCGTGGTGCGTGATCACGCCGAGTCGCCGGCGCAGCGCCGGCGGCAGCATCTCGACGGTGCGCTCGATCGGCCCGCCGAGCAGGTCGCTCAGCCGCGGCGCGAGCCCGGGTCGCTCGAGCAGCGCACGCGCCTGCTCGAGCTTGCTCAGGTCGGCTGCATCGAGCTGCATGACGGCTCGCGCGTGAACGACCGCGCCGCAGCCGTCTACGGCATGCGCACGAGGATCGGGACGCCGGCCTCGCGCAGCAGGCCCGCGGTGACGCTGCCGAGCACCGCCGCCTGCAGGCCCGCGTGTCCGCGCGTGGCCATCACGATGAGGGAGTCGCGCCGACCGTCGATGAAGCGGGAGATCGCATCGACCGGATCGCCGTGCAGCACTTCCCAGTTCGCCTCGAGTCCGTACTTGCGGCCGAGCTCGACCGCGTGCGAGCGGACGTACGAGCTCTCCAGCGCATCGTTCGGCGGGATCTGCGCGTCGGGCCGGGCGTCGGGCGAGATCGCCTGCACGACGATGAAGCGCGCTTTCAGCGCGCGTGCCCACTCGGCGGCTTCCTGCTCCATCCATTCGGAGCGTCCGCTTCCGTCGATCGGGAGCACGACGTTGCGCAGCTCGATCGGTTCGCGATTGCCCTTCGACTTGCCGTCGGGACGATAGACGAGCACCGGTCCGCGCCCCGTTCGCACGACGTCGTGCGCGACGCTGCCGAGCATGGCCTCGGCGAGCCCGCTGCGGCCGTGCGAAGTCATCGCGACCAGCGTGTTCGGCACGCGTGCCGCTTCCTCGAGAATGGCCGCGCTGATGTTGCCGCGGCTCGCCACCGTCCGCGGCTCGGCCTGCAGCGCCTGCGCGAGCGTCTGGACCTGCCGGGCCGCCTCTTCCTGCTCGGCGTCCTTCTCGGCGACGCGCAGCACCGCGAGCTTCGCGCCGATGGCGCGGGCGAGGCCGCGCGCGTACGGCAGGACTTCCTCGGAAAACGGGGATCCGTCGACGGGTACCAGAATTCGCTCGTACATGTTCGTCCTCTACGCTTCGGAATGGTCCAGCCTGTTTTCTGCATAATGGCGTGGCCATGAGAAATCCGCAAATCGTCACGAATCTCGTCGAATCGGGGGATCGCGCGAGCGATCGGGCAGCCGATGCGGTGCCCGCCGGGTCGGCGATCCTGCGCGCGATCCGTGTCATGGAAACGATCGCCGACAGCGACGTGCCGCCGCACCTGGCCGATCTGTGCCGGGCGCTCGGCCTGCCCAAGCCCACCGTGTTCCGCATCCTGTCCACGCTCGAGTACGCGGGGCTGGTCTCGCGCGAGCCCGGCAGCAAGCGATATCGCTGCGGCCGCCGGCTCACCCGGCTGGCGGGGGCGGCGCTGCTGAACTCGCCGACGTGCGCGGCGCGGCGCGCGATCCTCGACGAGCTCGCCGAGGAAACCGGTGAAACCTGCAACCTGTCGATCCCCGACGGGCATTCGGTGATGTATCTCGAACGGGTGGAAACCGACTGGCCGTTGCGCGTTTCGCTGTCGGCCGGGTCGAGCATTCCGTTGTGCGCGTCGGCCAGCGGCAAGCTGTTCCTCGGCGCGATGCCGCGGCGCTCGCGCGAGCGGCTGATCCGGCAATGCCCGCTGATCGGGCACACGGCCCGGACGATCGTCGATCCGGCGCAGCTCGAAGCCGAGGTCGAGCGCGCGCACCAGCAGGGCTACGCGACCGACAACGAGGAATACCTGCCGGGCATCTGCTGCCTCGCGGTGCCCGTGCACGATGCCGAGGGCCGGGTCGTCGCCGCGCTGTCGGTGCACGCGCCGGTCGCGCGGCTGAACCTCGACGAAGCGATGCAGTTCCTGCCCGCGTTGCGCACGGCGGCGACCGAAATGGCGCGAACACTCGACTGGTAGCTCGATGACGATCCTCGCGCTGAACAGCGGATCGTCGAGCATCAAATTCGCTTCGTACCGGCGGGCGGACGCCAGCCCGGACGGTTTCGTCGAGCAGCTGCGCGGACAGGTGTCGGGCCTGCCCGATTTGCCGGTGCTCGCCTGGCGCGGGCAGGACGGCGGGCGCGCCGAACGTCGCCTGGACGGGCCCGTCGATCCGCCGGGGGCGTTGCGCGCGGTGCTCGACGCGCTCGACGGCGCCGGCGTCCTCGGCGATCTCGAGGCGGTCGGCCACCGGATCGCGCACGGCGGTCGCGCGCTGATCGCGCCGGTGCGCATCGACGAGCGCGTGCTGGCGCTGCTCGAGTCGCTCGTGCCGCTCGCACCGCTGCACCAGGGCTTCGGCGTGGCCGGCGTGCGTGCGATGCAGTCGCTCGCACCGCAGGCCGTGCAGGTGGCGTGCTTCGACACCGCGTTCCACGCGACGCAGCCGGCGCTGCACACGACGATGCCGCTTCCGGCCGCATGGCGCGACCGCGGCGCACGGCGCTACGGTTTCCATGGTCTTTCGTTCGAATCGATCGTGCAGCGGCTGCCCGCGCTGCTCGGGCCGGTCGCCGACGCGCGCGTGATCGTCGCGCATCTGGGCAGCGGCTCGAGCGTGTGCGGAATGCGCGAGCGCCGTTCGGTACGCACGTCGATGGGGCTGAGCACGCTCGACGGCCTGGTCATGAGCACGCGCCCCGGCACGCTCGACGTCGGCGTCGTGCTGTATCTGCAGCAGCAGTTGCACCTGGACGTCGACGAAGTGAGCCGCGGCCTGTACAACGAGTCCGGACTGCTCGGCTTGTCGGGAATTTCGGGCGACGTACGCGCGCTCGAGGCGAGCGAGGATCCGCGCGCGCAGTTCGCGCTCGAGCTGTTCTGCCAGCGTGCCGCGCAGGAGATCGCCGCGACCGCGGTCGCGCTGGGCGGCTGCGAGGCGATCGTGTTCACCGGCGGCATCGGCGAGAACAGCGAGCGCGTGCGTCGCGAGACGCTCGCGCTGCTCGGCTGGATGGGCGTGCGTGTCGATGCCGCGCGCAATCGCGCCGGCGGCCCGGCGATCCATGCCGACGCAGCGCCGATCGGCGCGTGGGTGGTCGCGACCGACGAGGAACGCGTTCTCGCGCAGCACGCCGCGCGGCTCGCGTAGCGCGAGCGGTCGGTCTCCTCCCCCGGGACGCGGCGGCCTCAGCCGGGACGCGCGGGCAACACCGTTGCGCGGCACGCGCCGAAGCCGATCCGCGCGAAACCGGGCCGTTCGCACCAGCCGCGAAGGATCACGGTGTCCCCGTCCTCGAGGAACGTGCGCGTCTCGCCCGCGGGCAGCGCGATCGGACGTTTGCCGCCTTCGGAGAGTTCGAGCAGCGAGCCGCCTTCTCCGGGGAGCGGCCCCGATTGCGTTCCGCTGCCGAAGAGATCGCCCGGGCGCAGGTTGCAGCCGCCGACCGAGTGGTGCGCGACCATCTGCGCGACGCTCCAGTACGAGTCGCGGAAATTCGACTGCGACAGGCGCGCGGGCGCGGCGCCGGCGGCGCGCATCGCGGCGGTCTCGATCCACGCCTCGAGCCGCAGGTCGATCGCGCCGCGCGTCCGGTTCGCCGGCGACTCGAGGTATTCGAGCGGTTGCGGATCGTCGGCGTCGCGCCGCCACGGCACGCGGTACGGAGCGAGCGCGTGCATCGTGACGATCCACGGCGAGATCGTCGTCGCGAAATTCTTCGCGAGAAACGGGCCCAGCGGCTGGTACTCCCACGCCTGGACGTCGCGCGCCGACCAGTCGTTGAGCAGGCACAGCCCGAACACGTGGCGCTCGGCCCGGCCGACCGCGATCGGCTCGCCGGGCGCGTTGCCCGCGCCGATCCAGATGCCGACCTCGAGCTCGTAATCGAGCCGGCGCGTCGGCTCGAGGCGAGGCGCCTCGCTGCCGTGCGGGCGGATCTGGCCGCGCGGGCGGTGGAACGAGTGCCCGCTCACGTCGATCGACGACGACCGCCCGTGGTAGCCGACCGGAAGCCACTTGTAGTTCGGCAGCAGCGGCTGGTCGGGACGAAACAGCCGTCCGACGTGCGTCGCATGGTGGACCGACGCATAGAAATCGGTGTAGTCGCCGATCTCGGCCGGCACGCGGTATTGCGCTTCGCCCTGCGCGACGAGCCAGCCCGAAACCGTGGCCGCCTGCGCCGCGCCTTCGCGCAGCAGGCGCGACAACTGGACGCGCAGCGCCTTGCAGGCGGCCGGGTCGAGCGCCATCAGCCCGTTCAGGCGCTCGCCGCTCGCCTGCGCGAGCGCGACGGCGGCATCGCCGTCGAGCAGGCGCGAAGCATGCGCCGCGGCGAGGTCGACGATCTGGTCTCCGATCGCGACGCCGCCGCGCCATGGCTCGCCGCCGTCGCGGCGGCGGAACACCGCGAACGGCAGGTTCTGGATCGGAAAGTCGCTTCCCGGCTCGTTGGCGAGTCCGATCCAGCTGCGCAGCGACGGATCGTGCGTTTCGTCGAGCGCGTCGTCGGCGTTCATGCGGACCTCGGGCGCGACGGGCTCAAGGGCGTCCGTCGAAGTGCTTGTGCAGGCCGCGCCAGCACTCGATGTAGTCGCGCTGGCGCTGCGGCGACTCGAGCGCCGCGCGCGTCGGGCGGATCGGCAGCCGCGTCTCGAACATGAACGCCATCGTGTCGCGCACGTACTGGGGCCGCGTCGTGTCGGCTGCGCTCGCCTGCTCGAAGGTCTGCGCGTCGGGCCCGTGCGCGGTCATGCAGTTGTGCAGGCTCATGCCGCCGGGGACGAAGCCGTGCTGTTTCGCGTCGTAGGCGCCGTGCACCAGGCCCATGAACTCGCTGGCGACGTTGCGGTGGAACCAGGGCGGGCGAAACGTGTTTTCCATCGCGAGGATGCGCGGCGGGAAGATGACGAAATCGATCGCGTCGACGCCCGGCGTGTCGGATGGCGACTGCAGCACCAGGAAGATCGACGGATCGGGATGGTCGAAGCTGATCGAACCGATCGCGTTGAAGCGTCGCAGGTCGTATTTGTACGGCGCGCAGTTGCCGTGCCAGGCGACGACGTCGAGCGGCGAGTGGTCGATCGGCGCGGCCCACAGGTGGCCGAGAAACTTGCCGACCAGCTCGAAGTCGCCGTCGACGTCTTCGTACGCGGCGACCGGCGAGAGGAAATCGCGCGGATTGGCCAGCCCGTTCGAGCCGATCGGCCCGAGGTCGGGCAGGCGGAACGGCGCGCCGAAATTCTCGCAGACGTAGCCGCGAACGCCGTCGAGCGCGCCGCCCGTCGATGGCGCGTCGGGTAGCGCCACGCGAAAGCGCAGGCCGCGCGGAATCACCGCGATCTCCTGCGGCTCGACGTCGAGCACGCCGAGCTCGGTGTGCAGGCGCAGCCGCCCGAGCTGCGGGACGATCAGCAGCTCGCCGTCGGCGTCGTAGAAGAAGCGCCGGTCCATCGATGCGTTCGCGCCGTAGACGTGGATCGCGCAACCGCTCATCGCGGCCGCGTCGCCTTGCCCGGCCATCGTGACGAGACCCTGCACGAAATCGACCGACGCGCCGGCGCCCGGCAGCGGCAGGGGGTCCCAGCGAAGCGGGCTGGGAGGCGTCTCGATGTCGCCGAAGGTGCCGACCAGCGTGCCATCGTCGATCCGGCGGAACGCGCCGTGCGTGGCGCCCGGGCGGATGCGGTACAGCCAGCTGCGCCGGTTCGCGCCGCGCGGTGCCGTGAAGGCGGTGCCCGAGAGCTGCTCGGCGTACAGCCCGTAGGGACAGCGTTGCGGCGAATTGCGCCCGACCGGCAGCGCGCCGGGCAACGCTTCGGTGGCGAGCTCGTTGGCGAAACCGCTCTGGTAGGCGAGCGTGCCCGTGTCCTTCATCGCCCCGGCACGCGATACGGATTCGACCCTGCCCATCGCAACCTCCTGCAAGCGCGCCCATCGTAGCAGTCGTGCGCGCGCTCCGGGGGACGTGCGCGGGCTCAGCGAAACACGACGGTCTTCGTCCCGTTGAGCACGATGCGGCGCTCGCCGTGCCACTTGACGGCACGCGCGAGCACGACGTTCTCGATGTCGCGGCCCAGCGCCGTGAGCGTGGCGACGTCCATCGAATGGTCGACGCGCTCGACGTCCTGCTCGATGATCGGGCCTTCGTCGAGCGCGCTCGTCACGTAATGCGCCGTCGCACCGATCAGCTTGACGCCGCGGTCGTGCGCCTGCTGGTACGGTCGTGCGCCCTTGAAGCTCGGCAGGAACGAGTGGTGGATGTTGATCGCCCGGCCCTCGAGCCGGTGACAGACGTCCTCGGAGAGGATCTGCATGTAGCGCGCGAGCACGACGAGCTCGATGCCCTCTTCGTCGACGATCTCCATCAGCCGCGCTTCGGCGTGCGGCTTGTTCGATGCGCCGACGGGCAGGTGATGGAACGGGATGTCGTACGACGCGGCGAGCCGGTAGAAATCGCGGTGGTTGGAGACCACGCCGCGGATGTCGATCGGCAGCAGTCCCGAGCGGTGCCGGAACAAGAGGTCGTTCAGGCAGTGCCCGAGTCGCGAGACGAGGATCAGCGTAGGCGACGGGCGCGCCGCGTCGAAGAAACGCCAGCGCATCGAGAAGCGCTCGCCGATCGGGGCGAATGCGCGCGTCAGCGTGTCGACCGACGCCTCGGCGGTCGATTCGAAATGCATTCGCAGGAAGAACAACCCCGTGTCGCGGTCGTCGAACTGTGCGGCTTCGAGGATGTTGCCGCCGTGCTCGAGCAGGAACCCCGATACCGCATGCACGATGCCGGGTCGATCGGGACACGAGAGCGTGAGGATGAAACCGTCGTTCATGCGCAGCCTGGTTCAATCGCGTTCGCGCCGCGCGGGCGCAGGCCCGAAGTATATCGACGCGGCCCCCGCGCCCGGCGCGGGTC
>JAKFES010000026.1:0-2558 GCA_036675585.1 Burkholderiaceae bacterium | reverse complement strand
AACACCCTCGGCATCGCGGCGGCATCGCTGCTCAAGCGGCTGAACCCCGCCGTGACGGTCGTGATCGCGCTGGTCGCCGACGCCGCCCTGGCCCTGGTGGCCGCGCTGTTCTACGGGCTGCTGCCCCTGGTCGCGCTCGGGCTCTGTGCCGGGCTGGCCCAGTCGCTGGCCAAGCTCTCGCTCGACTCCACCATCCAGCGCGACGTGCACGAGCGGGTGCAGGCGAGCGCGTTCGCCCGCTCGGACACGATGCTCCAGCTGGCCTGGGTCGTCGGCGGCTTCGTCGGCATCGCGATGCCGCTGATCCCGCGGCTCGGCCTGGGCGTGGCGTTCGCCGTGCTGGCGGCCTGGGCGGTGTTCGTGCTCGTCACCAACCCCGGCCGCCAGCGCGGGCGCTCCCCGCTGGTGACCTGACTCAGAACGGCGCGGGGAAGACCCAGGAGCACCGCAGCGGCGGGGCGTGGGCCGGGTCCAGCGCCCGCCGGATCAGCAGGTTCACGTTCGGGTCGACGGCCATGGCCAGGTGCCCGGACGCGTCGAACGGGCACGCGTCGATGCAGCGCGTGCAGCCGATGCAGCGTTGCGGATCGATGCGCGCGATCCGCCGTGCGGCGGCCGCCTTCACGCGACCTTGCGCAGCCGGGGCGCGGCGCGATGCGCGCCGATGAACGCGCGCACCTGCGGATAGACCTGCTCGCGCCAGCGCCGGCCGCTGAAGATTCCGTAATGTCCGGCGCCCTCGACCGTCAGGTGCTGCTTGAGCGCCGACGGCAGCGACGAGCACAGGTCGTGCGCCGCCTGCGTCTGTCCGGCACCCGAGATGTCGTCGAGTTCGCCCTCGACGGTGAACAGCGCGACGGTGCGGATCGCCGCGGGCTGCACCGGGCGCATCGCGCCGTCGAGGCGCACGCGCCAGGTGCCCAGCGGCAACGCGTGGTCCTGGAACACGGTGCGAATCGTGTCGAGGTAGTACTCGGCGGGCAGGTCGAGCACCGCGTTGTACTCGTCGTAGAAGCTCCGGTGCGCCTGCGCATCGCCGAGGTCGCCCTGGACGAGGCTCAGGTAGAACTCCCAGTGCGAGTTCACGTGCCGGTCGGCGTTCATCGACACGAAACCCGCGTGCTGCAGGAAGCCCGGATAGACGCGGCGACCGGCGCCCGGATAGCGCGCCGGAACGCGGTAGATGACGTTGCGCTCGAACCACTCGTAGCGGTGCGTCTGCGCGAGGTTGTTGACCTGCGTCGGGCAGCGGCGCGTGTCGATCGGGCCGCCCATCATCGTCATCGTGCGCGGCAGGTGCGGGTCGGCGTCGGCGGCCATCAGCGAGATCGCCGCGAGCACCGGAACGGTCGGCTGGCATACCGACATCACGTGCACGTCGGGGCCGAGGTGGCGGATGAACTCGATCGCGTAGGCGACGTAGTCGTCGAGATGGAACGGACCGACCGACAGCGGCACCATGCGCGCATCGGTCCAGTCGGTGATGTAGACGGTGTGATCGGGCAGCAGCGTGCGCACGGTGTCGCGCAGCAGCGTCGCGTGGTGTCCGGAAAGCGGTGCGAAGACCAGCACCGCCGGATCGTCGTGGCGGTGCGCGAGCGGGCGCGGCAACTGGCGCTCGAACTTCAGCAGCCGGCAGAACGGACGGTCGAGCTCGACGCTTTCGACGACGCGGACTTCGCGCCCTTCGATTCTCGTCGACGCGATCTCGAATCCGGGTTTTTCGTATTCCTTGCCGAGGCGGTGGACCAGTTCGAGGCCGGCGGAGATGCGCCGCGCGAAAGGCGAGTACGACAGCGGGCTGTAAGGGTTCGTATAGAGCCGCCTCATCGAGTCGGCCCAGTCGGACAAGGGATTCAGGAAAGCGCGTTGCGCTTCACGGATGTCATAGAGCATTCGATCGTCCGGGACGGCCTCGTTCGGGGATTATGGGGACCGGTTTTTCCGCTGCGCAACACGGAGTTTCCCGATTGATCATGCGCGGCCCGCATATTGTTGCCTTTTTCGCGCCTCGAGCCGACCGGCGCGGCAAAAGCGCAGCCAGGCGGCGGTTTGCTTTTCCTGCGCGCCGTTCTGCGCGAGCCGCTGCGCGAGCGCATCGAAATCGACGGCGTCGAGCGGCTGATCCTGGTCGAAGCACGAAAAGACGTACGTGATGCGCCCGGATGCGGGATCGCGTTGCGGCTGCAGGCATTGCGCGCAGATCTCCTTCATCATGCACTGCATCGGCGAGTTGATCGAGCCGATCGCCCGGTGCCGCGGCTTCAGGTACGGCGCGAGCACGCCGTGCCGCGCCTGCGCGACGGCGGCCATCATCCGGTCGGATCCGATGGCGAGGATCCGGTCGGCGTCCTGCATTCTCGGTGCGCGCGAATCCGTCAGGTCCGCAAGCTCGCCGCGCGCGTAGGCGTGCATCGCCTCGACGATGTTGCCGACGAAGGCATGGTCGGTGTCGCGTCCGGGCGCGAAGCCGGGCGGCTCGTCGCAGCACCAGACGATCGTGTCGGCGGCGGCCTCGATGTCGGCGACCTTGTAGCGGTCGATCCGCTTCTTGTACC
>JAKFES010000108.1:0-2559 GCA_036675585.1 Burkholderiaceae bacterium | reverse complement strand
GAGGCCGACTGGGTGGTGCGGCCGACGTGGGTGAAGCGGCGCGCCTCGATCGGCTCGAACGCGACGATTCTCGCCGGCGTGACCATCGGCGAAGGCGCGCTCGTCGGCGCCGGCGCGGTGGTCACGACCGATGTCGCGCCGCATGCCGTGGTCGCGGGCGTCCCGGCCCGCGTGATCGACGGGGCGCCGCGCGTGGCGCCCGCGCGGCAGCACCGGGGAAGCGTGCCGTGACCGCCGGGCTGCCGCTGTATCTGGTTTTCGTGGCGAGCTGGCTCACCCACCTGAGCGCGCGGATCCCGCTGCTGGGCGCGATCGGCTTCGACATGCTGCTCGCGGCACTGCTCGGCGCGCTTGCCGTGCTGCACCGCGCGCGCGACGGCGACGGGCTTCGCGTTCGGCCCGCCGGAAAGGCGCTCATCGCGTTGTGCGTGTACGTCGCCGCGACGCTGCCGCTCGTCGAGTGGCCGGGCAGTGTGCTGCAGAGCGGGATCATCCAGTTCGCCAAGGCGATCGTCTTCTACGCGTTCACCGTCGCGTTCGTGCGCACGCGCTCCGATCTGCGCTGGCTCGTCGGGGTCTTCGTCGCGTGCCAGGTCTTCCGCATCGCCGAGCCCGTGTACCTGCACTGGAGCCAGGGCTACTGGGGTTCGGTGGCGTACATGGAGCACGGCGAGGAAGCGCTCGACCGGCTCGCCGGCGCGCCACACGACGTCATCAATCCGAACGGCCTGGCGTTCGTGATCTGCAGCGTGCTCCCGTTCGTCGTGCTGCTCGGGCGTCAAACCTGGACGTCCTGGCTGTTCCGCGCGCCGGTCGTCGTGCTCGGGATGTACGCGCTGATGCTGACCGGTTCGCGCACGGGCATGCTCGGGCTGCTCGTCGTCTACGCGGGTTTGCTCGTCAAGAGTCGTGCCCGAGCGGTCCTGCTGGTGGGCGGCATCGGGCTCGCCGCCGTGCTCGCCGGCACGATGAGCGCCGATCTCGCCGACCGGTACCTGTCGCTGGTCGGTGCCGGCGAGCGCAACGAAGCGACCGTGGTCGGGCGGCTGCAGGGCATCGCATCGAATTTCGAAGTCGCCATGCGCCGTCCGTTGTTCGGCCATGGGCTCGGCACTTCGGCGGAATCGAATTTTCACTACGCCGGGTACGGGCAGATCTCGCACAACCTGTATGCGGAAATCGCGCAGGAGCTCGGCTTCATCGGTCTCGCGCTGTTCGGATGGCTGGTCGCCGCGATCTTCGGCTCGCTGCGCGCGCTGGCGGCGCACCGTGCGCGCGCCAGCCCGGCAGGCCTCGTCGATGCGCTCCAGCTCTGGTTCGCGGTGATGCTCCTGTTCAGCCTGGCCAGCTACGGGCTGAGCAGCTACGAGTGGTATCTGCTCGCCGGTCTGTCGGTCGTCGCTTCGCGGCTACCCGTAGCGACGGGTGCGCGCGAGTCGATCCGACCGAACGCGATGGCAGCCGGCAGGCCCGTGATCTACGTCGATTTCGAGCGAAGCGTGGCTCCCGAGCCCGGATCGATCGGGGCGAGCGGCGGTCTCGGCCCGCTGCGCGGGGAGCCGGCACCCGGGGCGATCGACTTCCTGCAGCGTGCGGTGCGCGAGTTCGCCGTCGTCGTGCATTCGCCGCGCTGCGCGAGCGCGCAGGGCCAGCGTGCGGTATCCCGTTGGCTCGAAGCGCACGGCGCGCCGGTTTCCGCGCTCGCGTTCGCCGTCCGGGCGCCGGTCCAGAGGGCGCGCGCGCCGTTCGTCGAGTATCCGGAACGATGGCCGACGCTGGACGAGCTGGCGGCGATCGCAGGGGGCGAGACGCATGGGCGCTGAAGCACCGACGGCGGCGAGCGGCGCCGATTCCGCGCCGGTCGTCCGGAGGGCTGTGTCCGCTCGGCCGCGACGCATCCTGCTCGTCGTGCGCCATCCGGTCGGTGGCATCCGCACTTTCCTGCGCTACGTCTACGGTCGCTTCGATCCGGCCCGATTCCGCTGTGTCCTCGTCGCGCCCGATCTGCCCGAAACGCGCGTGCTGCTCGACGATCTGCACGGCCTGGCAGTCGAGTTCGTGCCGACCGCCCCGAAGGTCGGGGCCCCGGCGTTCTGCGCGGCCGTGCTCTCGGCGTCGCGCGCAAGGCGCATCGACCTGATCCACTCGCAGGGCTTCACATCGGCCGTCTGTTCGGTGCCCGCGGCAACGCTGCAGCGCTTGCCCCACGTCGTCACGTGCCACGACGTGCTTCACGAAACGCAGTTCGCAGGATGGCGCGGGCGCCTGCGCAGGGCCGCACTGCAGCGGGCGCTCGCCGGTGCGTCGCGCATCCACTGCGTGAGCAACGATGCGCGCGAGAACCTCCTCGAACGTCTTCCCGCATTGCGCGCCCGGCGGCCCCCGGTCGTCGTCGCGAACGGCATCGAAACGCAACGCTTCCTGCGTGCGTCTGCGCGCGATCTGCGCGCCGAGCTCGGCTTGCCGGCCGATACGTTCCTGATCGGCTTCTTCGGGCGCTTCATGGGCCAGAAAGGCTTTCGCTATCTCGTCGACGCGCTCGCCCTGCTGGTGCGCGAC
>JAKFES010000009.1:0-2569 GCA_036675585.1 Burkholderiaceae bacterium | reverse complement strand
CCACCGGCGCCTGAGGTCCGCCATGACGATCGAGGATCCGCAAACCGTCGCCGTCGTCGGCTGCGGCACCGTCGGCGCGAGCTGGGCCGCGCTGTTCGCCGCGCACGGGCTCGAGGTGCGCGCCGTCGATCCGTCCGCGTCGGCCGAATCGGCGCTGCGGCGTTTCGTCGAGCGCGCCCGCCCGCAGCTCGCGCAGCTCGGCTGCACCGGCGACGGCCGCATCCACTTCACGACCGATCTCGCCGAAGCGCTCGACGGCGCCGAGTTCGTCCAGGAGAACGCGCCGGAGAACGAAACGCTGAAGCGTTCGTTGCTCGCCGAAATCGACCGGCTCGTCGCACCCGATGTCGTCGTCGCCGGCAGCACGTCGTCGCTGCTGCGCAGCCGCCTCGTCGTCGACTGCGCGCACGCGCACCGTCACGTCACCGCGCATCCGTTCAATCCGCCGCACCTCGTTCCGCTCGTCGAGATCGTCGGCGCCGACGACTCGGTGATCGCGCGCGCGGTGGCCTTCTACCGCCGGGTGCGCCGGTATCCGGTCGTGCTGCGGCGCGAGATGCCCGGGCACATCGCGAATCGGCTGTCGTCCGCGTTGTGGCGCGAGGCCGTGTACCTCGTCGAGCAGGGCGTCGCGAGCGTCGCGGACATCGACGCGGCCATGACGCACGGTCCCGGCCTGCGCTGGGCGATCGTGGGGCCGCACCTCGCGTACCACCTCGGCGGCGGCGCGGGCGGCATCGAGCATTACCTCGATCACCTGGGGCCGAGCCAGGCGCGCCGCTGGGCCTCGCTGGGCACCCCGGTGTTCGACGAAGCCACCCGGCGCGCGCTCGTCGACGGCGTGCACGACGAGGCCGGCGGTCGCTCGATCGAGGCGCTCGAGACCGAGCGCGATCGCGCATTGGTGGCGCTGCTGCGGCTGCTCGAACGGGGCTGAGGCGCTCCCGCCTTTCGCGCGGAAGGGGGATCATCGGGCCGACGTACGCTTTTCCGGAGGCGGCCCGGCCGATGATCGGAACGCGCAATGATCGCCCGGACACGG
The DNA here is from genome assembly GCA_036675585.1 of Burkholderiaceae bacterium. Lineage (GTDB taxonomy): Bacteria > Pseudomonadota > Gammaproteobacteria > Burkholderiales > Burkholderiaceae_E > Zeimonas. Next base: position 1,527 of record JAKFES010000009.1, on the reverse strand, counting down.
CGCGCGGCGTCGAAGCGCCGCCGCTTTGCCCGCCGCCTTGCCGCGCGGCGATCACCGTCGCCGTGCTTCGTGGCGTCCGGCTCGCCGGCGTCGCGCTCGCCGGTGCACTGCTCGTGTCCGCGTGCGGCGATCGTCGTCCCGAGATCGTGCAGGGCTACGTCGAAGGCGAATTCGTCCTCGTTGCGTCGCCGTACGGCGGAACGCTCGAGAGGCTCGCCGTCGCGCGCGGCGACGAAGTCGCGCAGGGCGATCCGCTCTTCGCGCTCGAGCGATCGGTCGAGCAGGCGGCGGCCGACGAGGCGCGGGCGCGCGTGCAGGCGGCCGAGGCGCGCATCGCCAACCTGAGCGGATCGCGCCGGTTCGCCGAGATCGAGGCGTTGCGGCAGCAGGTGGTTGGCGCGCAGGCGTCGCTCGAATGGTCCGAGGAGAACCTGCGCCAGCAGCGGCGCCTTCACGCGAACGGCTACGTGTCGCAGGCGCGGCTCGACGAGGCGCGGGCCAGCCGTGATCGCGACGCGGCGCAGTTCGCGCAGGCGCTGGCGCAGGTCGACTCCGCCGAGCTGAGCATCGGCCGCGAGCCCGAGATCGTCGCGGCACGCGCCGAGTTCGAGGCTGCGCGCGCGGCGCACGAGCAGGCGAGCACGCGCGTCGCGCAGAAGGCGCCCGTCGCGCCGGCCGATGCGCGCGTCGCCGACACGTATTTCCGGATCGGCGAATCGGTTCCGGCCAACGCGCCCGTCGTGAGCCTGCTGCCGCCGGCCAACGTGAAGCTGCGCTTCTTCGTGCCGCAGGCGCGGCTCGGCGCGATGCGGATCGGCGAGCCGGTGCGCGCGCGCTGCGACGGGTGCGGCGAGCCGATCGACGCGCGCATCGTCTTCGTGTCGCCACGCGCCGAGTTCACGCCGCCGGTGATCTACGGCGAGCATGCGCGCGCCAAGCTCGTGTTCCTCGTCGAGGCGCAGCCGGCGCCCGCCGATGCGGTGCGCCTGCACCCGGGCCAGCCGCTCGACGTCGAGCTCGTCCCGCTCGTCGAATCGCCGCCGAAGGAGGCGTCGTGATGAATGCCGACGCGCTCGTGATCGAGGTCGAGGGCCTGAACAAGCATTTCGGCGACCGGCACGTCGTCGTCGACCTGTCGCTGCGCGTGCGCCACGGCGAGATCTTCGGCTTCCTCGGACCGAACGGGAGCGGCAAGACTACGTCGATCCGGATGCTGTGCGGATTGCTGCGGCCCGACAGCGGCCGGGGCACGTGCCTGGGCTACGACGTGATCCGCGAGACCGCATCGATCAAGCGCAACGTCGGCTACATGACGCAGCGCTTCTCGCTGTGGGAAGACCTGACGATCGGCGAGAACCTCGATTTCGTCGCGCGCATGTACGAGCTTCCGCGGCGGCGCGAAGCGGTCTCGCAGGCGATCGACGGGCTCGGCCTCGCCGAGCGGCGCGACCAGCTCGCCGGGGCCTTGTCGGGCGGTTGGAAGCAGCGGCTGGCGCTCGCGGCGTGCATGCTGCATCGCCCGCAACT
>JAKFES010000231.1:0-2584 GCA_036675585.1 Burkholderiaceae bacterium | reverse complement strand
AGCGCCGCCGAGCTCGCCGCGGCACGCCTGTCGACGCACGCGTTGCTCGCCGAGACGTACTTTCAGCTGCGCGTCGCCGACGCGCAGCGCCGCCTGCTCGCCGAAACCGTCACGTCGTACCAGCGTTCGCTGCAACTCACGCGCGACCGGCTCGCCGCCGGCGTGGCGACACGCGCCGACGTCGCGCAGGCCGAAGCGCAACTCAAGACGGTCGAAGCGCAGCGGATGGACGTCGGTCTCGCGCGCGCGCAACTCGAGCACGCGATCGCACTGCTCACCGGACGTGCGCCGTCGACCTTCGCGCTGGCCGAAAGCGAATTGCGGCAGACGATCCCGCCGGTTCCCGCGGGCGTGCCGTCGCGGCTGCTCGAACGCCGTCCCGACATCGCGTCGGCCGAGCGACAGGTCGCCGCGGCCAACGAGCGGATCGGCATCGCGCGCACCGCGTTCTACCCGTCGTTCACGCTGTCGGCCGACGCCGGTTTCCGCTCGAACCGGCTCGGCGACCTGTTCACGCTGCCGAGCCGGATCTGGTCGCTGGGGCCCGCGTTCGCCGCGCTCGTCTTCGATGCCGGCGCACGCGAGGCCGTCCACGAACAGGCGCTCGCCGAGTACGACGCGACCGTGGCCGCGTATCGGCAGACCGTGCTCGCCGCGTTCCAGGAAGTCGAGGACAGCCTCGTCGCGCTGCGCGTGCTCGGCGACACGGAGCGCGTGCAGCGCGAAGTGCTCGCCGCCGCGCGCATCTCGCTCGACATCGTCACGCTGCAGTACAAGGCCGGCACCGTCTCGTACCTCGACGTGATCCTGGCGCAGACGATCGTGCTGCAAAGCGAGCAGGCGGTGCTGTCGCTGCGCGGCCGCCGGCTCGCCGCCACCGTGGCGCTGATCCGCGCCATCGGCGGGGACTGGCAGCCGCGCTGACCGTCGCCGCGCCGCTTGCGGGCGCGCCGGTTGCCTTCGGGCACACCGGACCCACCCCGCCGACCGGGCCGCCCGCGCCCGGTCGGGCACGTGCGGAGGTGATCATGCCGATACGGGCCTCGAGGCGCGAATTCCTGGCGACGGCGGCCGGCTCGGCGTGGGCGCTCGCGCTGGCCGCGCACCGCCCGGCGTGGGCCGTCGACGACCCGCGCGACTTCACCCCGCGCAGCGGACAGTACGGCAAGGACGTCATCTGGATTCCGACGCCCGATTCGCTCGTCGTCCGGATGCTGCAACTCGCCCGCGTCGGCGCGAACGACACGGTCTTCGACCTCGGCTCGGGCGACGGAAAGATCGTCATCGCCGCGGCGCGCGACCACGGCGCGCGCGCGCACGGCATCGAGTACGACGAAAGGATGGTCGTGCTGGCGCGGCGCAAGGCGCAGGAGGCCGGGGTCGCGGAACGGGCGACCTTCGAGCAGGCCGACCTCTTCGCGAGCGATTTCTCGTCGGCGAGCGTGGTCACGATGTACCTGATGCCGCACCTGAACCTGCGGCTGCGTCACAAGCTGCTGGCGATGAAGCCGGGCACGCGCGTCGTCTCGCACGAATTCCTGATGGCCGACTGGGAACCCGAGGAGAGCTCGCGCATCGGTGCCCGGTCGATGCATCTGTGGGTGGTGCCGGCCAACGCGGGCGGCGACTGGGGCGTGCGGCTGCCGCACGCGCGCGGTTCGATCGACGCGACGATGCGCATCGAGCAGCGGTTCCAGAAGTTGCAGGGACGCGTCGGGCTGGGCGACGTCGATACGTCGCTGCGCGACGCACGGGTGCTCGGCGAGACCGTCCACTTCGCGTTCACCGACGCCGAAGGCGCACTGCGGCAGGTCGACGCCCGGATCGAGCCCGACCGGATGATCGGATCGATCGCGGGCAACGGCGGCGAACCGTTGCCGTTCGTCGCGCACCGCATCGGCGACACGCCGCCGATCGAGGGATCGTCGCCGATGACCCCCGACGAAGTGCGGGGCGGATCGTGACGCCGGCAACGGGTGCGCCGGGGCGCTCCGGCGCCGCGGCGCCGCAGCCCGTGCTCGGCGTACTCGAGGCGGTGGCGATCGTCGTCGGCATCGTCATCGGCGCCGGCATCTTCAAGGCGCCGTCGTTGGTTGCGCAGATGACCGGATCCGCGGGGTGGATGTTCGCCGCCTGGGCGCTGGGCGGCGTCGTTTCGCTGGTCGGCGCGCTGTGCTACGCCGAGCTCGCGACCGCCTACCCGAGCGCCGGCGGCGATTACCACTTCCTGTGGCGGGCCTACGGCCGGCACGTCGCGTTCCTGTTCGGCTGGGCGCGCTTCGCGGTCATCACGACCGGCTCGATCGCGTTGCTCGCGTTCGTCTTCGGCGACTACATGAGCCAGCTCTGGCGGCTCGGCGCCTGGAGCGACTCGCTGTATGCCGGCGCATCGATCCTCGTGCTCGGCTGGGTCAATCTGCGCGGCATGCGGGTCGGCGCGGCCACGCAGAGCTGGCTCACGGCGGCCGAGGTGCTCGGGCTGCTGCTCGTCGTCGTCGCCGGGCTGTCGCTGCTGGTGCAGGGCGACCCAGGCGCGTCGGCCGGCGCCGCGGCGGCAGCGGGCGGCCCGGCCGCGCACGGTGCG
>JAKFES010000311.1:0-2588 GCA_036675585.1 Burkholderiaceae bacterium | reverse complement strand
CGGCCGCGGTCGCGCGGTGCTCGCTCTCTTCATCCTGGCCGCCGCCTATGCGTCGCGGCAATGGTGGTTGCAGGAAGGGCTCGAGACCTTTCACGCGCGCGCGGTCTACGCCGTGGGGCCCGATGGCGCCGAGCTGCTCGGGCGCCCGCTGCCGGCCGCAGCGGTCGATCTCGTGCGTCGCCGGCGCGACGGCGACGCGCCGGACACGGAGCGCGGCGTTCGATACGACGCGGCGAGCGGAATCGTGCTGTTCGTTCCCACGCTCGAGCCGCGCCGCGCGGCCGGGCCTCGCCATGCACGCCGCGCCGCGTCGGCACGGTCGGTTCCGCCGCTGGCGATCGCCGCCATCGGCCTGCTCGCGAGCCTGGCCTTCAGCGCGCTGCTCGCGTGGTACCTGACGCAGCCGATCCGGCACCTGCGCAGCGGCTTCGCATCGGTTGCGGGCGGCACGCTCGAGACGCGCGTGGCCGAACGGATGGGCCGGCGCAACGACGAGCTCGCCGATCTCGGACGCGATTTCGACCGGATGACCGCGCAGCTGCGGCAATCGATCGGCGCGCAGCGCCGCCTGCTGCACGACGTCTCGCACGAGCTGCGTTCGCCGCTCGCGCGCCTGCAGGCGGCGATCGGACTCGCGCGGCAGAACCCCGAGCGACGCGACGCGATGCTCGAGCGCATCGAGCGCGAGACGATGCGCATCGACGGCCTCGTCGGAGAGCTGCTGACGCTCGCGCGGCTCGAGGCGGGCAGCGAAGCCGCTCTGCTCGAGCGGGTCGACCTGGCCGAGCTCGTCGCGTCGATCGCCGACGACGCACGCTTCGAGGCGCTCGCGTCCGGACGAGACGTGCACTACGAGGAACGCTTCGAGCGCCGCCACGCCACCGTGCACGCCGACCTGCTGCATCGGGCCTTCGAGAACGTGATCCGCAACGCGCTCAAGTTCACGCCGCCGTCGAGCCGCATCGACGTGTTCGCCGAGGCGCGCGAGGGCCAGCCGTTTCGCCTGCGCGTCTCCGACCGCGGGCCGGGGGTGGCCGACGACGAGCTGGCCGCGATCTTCGAGCCGTTCCATCGCGGGCGCAGCGGCGGTTCGGCGCAAGGCTACGGGCTGGGGCTCGCGATCGCGCGGCGCGCGGTCGAGCGGCACGGCGGGCGCATCGACGCGGCGCCGCGCGAAGGCGGCGGGCTCGTCGTCACGATCGAGCTGCCGCCGTGAGCGCGCCGCCCGCGCCGGCGTGCCGGCGCAGCCGCCACAGCAGCCACACGACGATCGACACGTTGAGCGCGTTCCACGCGATCCCGTGGATGAAGGCCGCGTCGTAGGAACCGGTCAGGTCGAAGAGCACGCCGGAGAGCCAGCCGCCGAGCGCCATGCCGAGCAGCGTCGCGGTGAGCACGATGCCCACGCGCATGCCGGCGCCGGCGGGCGGGAAATATTCGCGCACGATGATCGCGTACGACGGGACGATACCGCCCTGGAACAGGCCGAACAGCGCCGAGATCACGTACAGCGACGCCAGCGAATCGAAGGGCAGGAACAGCAGCAGCGCGATGCCCTGCAGCAGCGAGCCGAGCAGCAGCGTGCGCAGCCCGCCGATGCGGTCGCAGATCAGTCCCGAGGCGATGCGACTGACGATGCCGAAGCCGAGCATCAGCGACAGCATCTGCGCGCCGCGCGCCGGCCCGTACCCGAGGTCGCCGCAATACGCGACGATGTGGACCTGCGGCATCGACATCGCGACGCAGCAGGCCACGCCGGCGATGCACAGCAGCGTCTGCAACGCGGCCGGCGACAGCCCGAGACGGTCGAGATGGCCGCCCGCGTTCGACGATGCCACCGGCGCGGCGGAGACGAGGCTCGCGCGCCCGGTCTCGCGTGGCGGCGCAACGTCCGACGCACCCGCCGCGAGGTCTCCCGGCGCCGAAAGGGTCGGCGCGCTTCGCCGGCGCAGCAACTGGGCGAGCGGCACGATCGTGAGCAGGCAGAACACGCCGATCCCGACGTAGGTCTGGCGCCAGCCGACGGCCTCGACGAAGTGCTGTACGACGGGAGGCCACACGGTGCCGGCCAGGTAGTTCCCGCTTGCGCAGATGGCCACGGCGATGCCGCGCCGGCGCACGAACCAGAACGACGTGTCGGTGACCAGCGGACTGAAGGTCGCCGAGCTGCCGAGCAGGCCGACGAGCAGACCCTGCGCGAGCGCGAAGGTCCACAGGCTGCCCGACGCGGCGGCGAGCACGAAACCCGCGGCGATCGCCACGCCGCCGATCGTGACCGGAACGGTGATGCCGTACCGGTCGGTCAGGCGCCCCATCAGGATCCCGCCGATGCCGAAACCGATCATCGTCGCGGTGTACGGCAGCGACGCGCCGCCGCGCGCCGCGCCGAACTCGGCCTGCACCTCGGGCAGCACGACGACGACGACGTACATCCCGCAGCCGCCGATCGTCGCCAGCACGAGGCTGACGAGCAGGCGGAACCAGGCGTAGGGGGAATCGACGTCGTGCGTGGAGGGCATGCGTGCGCGGGCGGCTCGACGGCGGCGGGGGCGCCGACGAAGCCGGACAGTTTAGGGCCTGTTCACACT
>JAKFES010000309.1:0-2595 GCA_036675585.1 Burkholderiaceae bacterium | reverse complement strand
TTGACGATCTTGCCGTACTTGCGCTCGATCATCCCGGGCAGGAACGCACGCACGATGCGCAGCGGGCCCATGAAGTTCAGCTGCACCACCTTGTCGATGAACGAGTCGTCGTTCTCGAGCAGCGGCTGGATCTTCCCCCATCCGGCAACGTTCGCGACGATGTCGACCCGGTCGTGCCGCTGCAGCGTGCGCTCGCGGAACGCAGCGACGCTCGCGTCGTCGATGACGTCGCAATGCAGATAGTCGGCGCGCAGGCCGGCTGCAAGCAGGTCGGCGGCGGCGGCCTCGCCGCGCGCGTCGTCGATGTCCGCGAGCACGGCGGTCGCGCCGGCGGCGGCGAGCGCCTGCGCGGTGGCCAGCCCGATGCCCGATGCGGCACCGGTGACGATCGCGATCCGGTCGTCGAGTTTCATGATCGAGCTCCGTGAGAAGGGTCGTCGGAAGGAAGCAGGGAAGGCGTGCCGCGCGCGATGCCGATCAGCGCGCGAGGAAGGTCGCGACGCGGCGTTTCGTTTCCGCGTCGTTCATCAGCACCCGCGTCGACGCGAGCTCGCGCTCGAAGCCTTCGTGGCCGGGGCGCGTCGCGCAGTCGATGCACGCCTTCGCTTCGCTGAGCGCGGTGCGCGGCAGCCGGGCGAGGCGCTCGACCAGTGCGGCCGCGCGGGCGGGCAGATCGGCTTTCGGTGCAACCCAGTGCAGCAGGCCGAGCTGGGCGGCGGTCGTGCCGTCGAGCGTCTCGGCGCCGAGGATCAGGCGACGCGCGAGCGCCGGTCCGCACAGCCGGGCCAGGCGCTGCGTGCCGCCTGCGCCGGGCACCAGGCCGAGCTCGACTTCCGGCAGCCCCAGGCGCGCTTCGGCCGCGCCGATGCGCAGGTCGCAGGCGAGCGCGAGCTCGAGCCCGCCGCCCAGCGCGTGGCCGCCGATCTCGGCGACGCTCACCGCTTCGAGCGATTCGATGCGATCGAATACCTGCTGGAGCCGGCGCACGAACGCCAGTTGCACCTCGAGCCCTTCGGCGCCCGAGAACCCGGTGCGCATCTCGTCGAGGTTGGCGCCCGCGCAGAAGCACTTTCCGGCGCTGCGCAGATGCAGGACCGAGATCGACGGATCGCCGGCCACCGTGGCGGTCACGTCCGCGAGCGCCTCGAGCAGCGCGCGGCTGAGCGCGTTCACCGGCGGCGCGTCGAGCGTCACGCGCAGGACGTTTTCGTGTCGTTCGACGTCGAGGCCCGCCATCTGTTCGCTCCGTTCGCCGGTTGAATGAATGATCATTCAACCGGCGAACGGGCGTCAATGGCGCGGATTGAGCCAGATCAAGGGATTCGCGCTTAGCCCCATTTCAGCGAGTCGATGTCGCCGGCGCCGTCCTCGAGCCAGCTCGCGCAGCCATTGCCGGTCGCGTCCATGCCGCCGTCGGCTCCGCCGGAGCACGGATGCGGAGCCGGTCGCCGATCGAAGGAGTTCGTCGTGGCCGACGCCGGCGCGCCCGCGCCGCCCGAGGCCACCGTAGCCGCGCCGGTCGCCGGTGACGAGCGAAGCGCCATGGCGGCCGACAGGTGCTTCCCGAGCACGTCATCGACGTCGTCGTTCGCCGGCCCGGTCCAGCTGCACTCGTTCCCGGTCGCGTCGGCGCCTCCTCCGGCCGGTCCGCCGGAACACATCTGGGCGTCCGCGCCCCCCGGGAAGGCGAACACAACCGCCGCCACCAGGAGCGCTCGTTCGAGTTTCATGGCACACCTCCTCGACTTGGGAGAGCGGGCGGTGCGGCTGCACCGGACCGTGTCTCGATACTGAGCCGGGTCGAACGGCGGCGCGATCCCGCGGGGATGGGCGGGGATACCGGGTTCAGGGGAAGCGCGGCTTCCGGTTGAAACACACCGGCACGGCATCGGCGCTCACGACCCCTTGACACTCACGGAACATCATGCAACTCTGCATACCTTCTCGGTCGTCCTGTATACACTTTGAAAGCCGACCTGACATTCCTTCAACCCCCGACGACCGGACAGGAGGAGACGCGAGATGCACAGGAATTCTTCGGCAAGGCGTGGATTCATGAAGAACGCCGCCATTGCTACGGCGGCCGCATCCGGGGCCGCGCTCACGATTCCCAACGTGGCCCGCGCACAGTCCAAGGCGAAGGTCCGGTGGCGACTCGTATCGAGCTTTCCGACCGCCCTGGATGTGATCCACGGAGGGATCAAGGAGATCGCCGAAAAAGTTTCCGTTCTGACGAATGGCGAGCTCGAGATCAGCGTTTTTCCGGCCGGTGAAATCGTCCCCGGGTATCAGGTGCTGGATGCGGTCGAGCAAAACACCGTTCAGTGTGGCGTGACCGGCGGGTTCTACTACCTGGGAAAGTCCCCCGCACTGGTGTTCGACACGTGCGTTCCGTTCGGCATGACGCCGCGTCAGCAAAATGCGTGGATGACGTACGGAGGCGGGCTCGAGCTGATGCGCGAGGTGTACGGCCGGTTCAACGTCCTTCAGTTTCCGTGCGGCGGAACCGGCGCGCAGATGGGTGGGTGGTTCCGCAAGGAGATCAAGAAGCCCGAGGACCTCAAAGGCCTGCGCATCAGAACGCCGGGATTCGTG
>JAKFES010000246.1:0-2660 GCA_036675585.1 Burkholderiaceae bacterium | reverse complement strand
CCGGCTGGGCCGTGCTGATGCTGCCCGAGCCGATCGACTCGAACCACAGCCAGCTCGAAGCGCGGATGAGTTACGCGGGCCAGAAGCTGCGACTGAGCGGCGGCTATTACGGCTCGTTCTACAACAATTCGGCCGGCGCACTGGTGCCCGGTGTCCCGGGCAGCCTGAACAACCCGCTGGGCGTGCTGCAGCCGCTGAATGCCGGGCTTCAGCCGATCCTGGGGCAGGCGCTCGCGCTGCCGCCGGACAACCAGGCGCACCAGTTCGACGTCACCGGAGTCTACGTGTTCACGCCGACGACGCGCGCAACGTTCAAGCTCGGCGCGGCGCGCGCAACGCAGGACCAGGGTTTCGCGGCATCGGGATTCGCGGGACCCGCGGGGGTCACCGATCTCGACGGTCGCGTCGACACGACGCTGGCGCAGATCGGCTTCGCGTCCCGGCCGATCCCGAAGCTGTCGCTGCTCGCCGACTTCCGGTATGACGACCGCGACGACCGGACGCCGCTGGCGCTCTACAACGTCATCGGGCTGGACGGAACGTCGACGTTCATCACGTATACGAACCGCCAGCGCGACTACACGAAAACGCGGGGCAAACTGCAGGCGAGCTACCAGTTCACCAGCGACTACCGCGGCACGCTCGGACTCGATTACGAGGAAATCGATCGGGGCACCTTCGCGCCGAGCAGTGCGGCGTTCGGCATCAGCGCGCTGCGCCAGAAAACCGACGAACTGGGGTGGCGCGCCGAACTGCGCCGACGCATGACCGAGACGTTCAGCGGCGCGATCAGCTTCGTGACCAGCAAGCGCGAGGGATCGGGCTGGTTGCGGCCGGTCAGCGGCGGGACCGTCGTCGTGCCCTTCGGGGATCCGGGCGCCGTCGTCACCAGCACGGCGACCTTCATGCCGACGCTCGCCGACCGCGACCGCGACAAGGTGCGCCTGAACGCCGTCTGGCAACCGAGCGATGCGCTGACGCTGCAGTTCAGTGCCGACTTCGGGCGCGACGAATTCAGCGCACCCAGCACGCAAGGGCTGCGGCGCACCGACATGCGCCTGTACAGCTTCGACTGGGACTACGTGCTGTCGCTTCGCTGGCGGCTCAACGGCTACGTCTCGATCGGCAGCCAGACGCTGGACCAGACGCGCCCGGCCGGCTACATCCTGGCCTTCGACAACGACAACACCGCGATCGGCGTGGGCACCGTGGGACGCGTCGGCCCGAAGCTGCAGGTCGGCGGAACGCTGTCGTGGTTCGACGACCGCAACCGGTATTCGCAGACGCTCGAGCCGAGCGCCGACATCGCCAGCGACGCGCTGCTGCGGGCGACCGGTGGCCTGCCCGACATCGTCTTTCGCACCACCGAGTTGCGGCTGTTCGGCCGCTACCCGGTCACGAAGAACTCATCGGTGCAGCTCGACCTCATCCATTACCGCGCGCGTTTCAACGACTGGAGCTACAACTTCGACGGCACCCCGTTCCTGTTCAGCGACAACACCACGGTGAACCAGCTGCAGCGGCAGAACGTCACCTTCGTCGGTCTCACCTATACGCATCGGTGGCAGTAGCATGCCCCGCACCGCGCTCGAGCGACTCGGCCTCGCGCTGATCCTGGCGATTCCGCTCGTGATCGTCGCGCTGTACTGGTGGCTGTTCGTCGCGCCCCTGCAGACGCCCCCGACGACGGCGCGAATGCCGGGCGCAGCCCAGCTCTCGCAGGGAGCACCGCGCCCGATGGACGCCGACGCGGACATCGAGCAGCTGGCCGCCCGTCTCGCGCAGCGGCTCGAGCGCGAGCCGGGCGACGCCAACGGCTGGCGCACGCTCGCGCGCACTTATTACGTGATGATGCGTTTCCCCGAAGCGGTCGCCGCCTACGAGAAGCTGGAGGCGCTCGGCCCGCTCGATGCCGACGTGCTCGCCGATTACGCCGATGCGGCGGCGATGGCGCAGGAACGCCGCCTCGAGGGCCGACCAATGCAGCTCGTGCACCGGGCGCTCGCGGCGAACCCGGCACAGTGGAAGGCGCTGTCGATCGCGGCAACCGACGCATTCCAGCGCGGTGACGTCCGTGCAGCCGTCGATGCGTGGGAGCTCGCGCTGCGCAACGTTCCGGCCGATTCCGGGATGGCCGAGTCGATTCGCAGCAGCCTCGCGCAGGCGAGGGCGTCGCTCGCGGCGAGCGGCGCGAAGGCGACGACCGGCAGCAACGAAACGGGTCGCTGACGCGAACCCGTGGGGAGGGCCCGTCGCGAACCTCAGCCGCGGCGCGCAGCCTCGATGGCCGCGATGTCGATCTTCGTCATCTCCATCATCGCGTCGAACGCGCGCTTCGCGGCGGCGGGATCGGGATCGGCGATCGCCTGCGTCAAGGCGATCGGCGTGATCTGCCAGGACAAGCCCCATTTGTCCTTGCACCAGCCGCACACGCTCTCCTGGCCGCCGTTGTCGACGATCGCGTTCCAGTAGCGATCCGTTTCGGCCTGGTCGGCGGTTGCCACCTGGAACGAAAACGCTTCGCTGTGCTTGAACTCCGGTCCGCCGTTCAGTCCCAGGCAGGGGATCCCCATCACGGTGAACGAGACCGTCAACACATCGCCTTTCTTCCCGGAGGGAAAGTCCCCCGGTGCGCGATACACGGCGCCTACGGACGAATC
>JAKFES010000280.1:0-2679 GCA_036675585.1 Burkholderiaceae bacterium | reverse complement strand
CTTCAGGAGCGCGATCGCGAGGTCGAGCGGCAGATCGAGCGCGTTCGGCGCATCCACGCGCTCGCCGAGCTCGACGTTCTCGAGGAGAACCCTGTTTTCTCCCGCAAGCTGCTGATGGATGATCTTGTAATCGAGGTCGAGCCACAAACGGCCGCCGGCGATCTTGCGCCCCGCGAACGTCGCGGTATAAGGCGACAGCGGCGGCATCTCGACGTTCTGGAATTTGACGTTGATGTCCATGAACTCGGTCGGCCGGCGCAGGTTCACGCCGCCTTCCGCGCTCGCGTAGCCGGAAGTCTCGATGCGCCCGGCGAGCTTCAGCTCGGCGCGTCCCTCGGGCGAGGTGGTGATGCCGAGCACGCTGCCGTTGAGGCGCGTCACGCGGGTGGAGAAGGGCAGCACCAGGCTGTAGTCGGCGAAATCGAGGGTGCCGTTCTGCATGCGCAGCCGGCCGATGCGTACCGGAAACGGCTCGCCGTCCGCTGCGGGCGTCGAGCGCGCGGTCGCCGGCGCGGTCTGCGCGTCTGCCGCCGGCGTGCCGCTCTGCTTCAGCACCTGCGTGAGATTGACGGTGTGCTCCTTCGAAATGATGATGGCCGTCTCGAGCTGTTCGAGCAGCACATCCTTGATGTCGAGGCGGTCGGGCGCGAGCGTGAGCGCAAGGTCGTTCGCCGCCAGCGTCTTCAGCGAGAGAAAGCGCTGCTTGTCGCGCGCTTCGTTCACGACGATACCGATCGCTTTCACGCCGCCGACGGCGCGCAGCATGGGCTTGCCGTCCTTCAGGTAGCCGAGGGTCGCGGAACCGGACAGCGCACCCGACTTGAGCTCGAGCGTCGTGCTCTTCGCGAGCAGCGGCTGCAGCGGCAGCACGCTCAAGCCCGAGAAGTCGATTTTCGCTTGCGCGCTGTCGTAGGCCTGAGCGGCGCTGCCGCTCGCGTGCAGCGTGCCGCCCTGCGATTGTGCGCCGACCTGGAAAGTGACGGGCGCCTGGCTCGCCGGATCGATGTTCTTCAGCGCAAGCGAGGTGATTTCGACGTCGTAGCGCAGCATCGGATCGTAGGTGCGATCGCTGTACGCAAGCTGCGTGTTTTCCAGCTTTGCGCCATCGACGCGATAGGTCCATCCCGGAGACGCGGATGCTTTGCCGGGCGTGCTGCTCGCGGCCTTCGCTTCGGCAGGGGCGAAAGCCTGGGCGAGCGTGAATGCGCCGTCCGCATCGCGCGCGACAGTGGCGCTGCCGCCGCTCAAGACCGCCTCGGCGACCGAGATCACGCGCTCTCCCGTGTCCACGCGCCCGCCGGTCAGCGCCGCCGATGCGAGCTTCACGAGCGGCTCGGCGGTGCCGGCTCGAGTCAGCGAGAGATTGCCGAGCGACAGGCGCACGTCCTGCGCAGTCGTGCGTGTCGCACCGCCCCTGGCAACGATGGCGAGCTTGAGCGCTGCAGCGCCGTTCGCCACGTCGATGAAAAGCGGCGTGCGGCGGGTGCCGTCAGCATAACGGACTGCGATGTTCTCCAGCTTCACGGCATCGATGCGTGCGCCCCAGTGCGCGTCCGCATCCGGCTTCGAGTCGGTCGCAGTGTACAGCTGCGACCAGTTGAAGCGACCCTCCGCGTCGAGCGCAGCGGCGAACCGGCCGTCGGACATTTGCAGGCTCGGCACGACGAGCTCGCGCGTCGCGAGATCGTAGCGGCCTCCCTGGGCGCGGGCGCTCGCGAGCTCGAGCAGCGGCTGCTCGGCGCCCGCGAGGGCGAGCGCGACGTTGGAGAGCTGCAGGTCCAGCGCAGTGACGGACACCTTGGGCTGCGGCGCAGCCTGCTCGAACGCGTAACGCGCACGCAACGTCAGGTCGCCGCGCGGCTCCCCGACGTGCAGGATGTCGCGGAGGAACGGCCACGCGGCCGCGAGCTTGAACCGCTCGAGGCGCACTTCGCCGGCCGACGCGAGCGGCTGCAGCGACAGCGTGCCGCGCCAGTCGAGCGCCGCCTGCCCCGGCAGCGTGGCGCTCAGCCGGTATTCGCCGTGCTGCCCGGCGATGGTCGACAGATTGCCTGCCGTGAGGTCGATCGGCTGTATCAGCGCCGTCACCGGCTCGCGATGAGAGCGGTCCTCGTAGCGCAGGGCAGCGTGCGCGACCTTGAGCTCGCCTATCGTCATGCGCGGCGGGCCTTGCTGCGCTTGCGGCTGCGGCGATGGAGGCTTTTGCAGTCGTTGCACGAGCTCCGCGATGTTGGCGCGGCCTTGAGGATCGATCCGTATCGACACTTCGCCGCCTTCGAGCGTCACCGTCCGGAATGCCCACGCCCGCTGCACGACGCTTTTCAGCTCGAGGTCCACGTACGCGCGCTCGAAGGCGAGCATCGGAGGACCGCCGGGATCGAGCAGCCTGAAGCCGCGCGCCTCGACGGTCAGCAGAAATGGATTGATGCGCACGTCGGCGATCGATGCCTCGCGGCCGAGATGCTCCTGGGCGTAGCGGGGCACGTAGCGCTCGACGAGATAAGGGGCGAGCAGGAACCCGCCGAGCGTATAGGCGAGCAGCAGCGCGAGGACCGTCGCCGTGAGCGCGATGAACCACCTGCTCTTGACGATGCGCTTCATACGGTCTCGCATGGGTAACCTGTCGCTATGCCCCGCGCATCACCGCGCGGAATCGGCAGATTGCATGATCTCATATCT
>JAKFES010000227.1:0-17683 GCA_036675585.1 Burkholderiaceae bacterium | reverse complement strand
AGCGACGCCCTCGCCGTCGATCTCGCGCAGCCACGTGCGGAAATTGCATCGTTCGAACAACGCGCGCAGCGCGGCCCGATCGACTTCGGCGAACGCGAGCGAAGCCTCGATCGACTCGACCTGCGGTGCGAGCTCGCAGTCGGTCTTCACCGTGACCAGCCGACGCGCGGTGGGCAACCAGTCGAGCGCCTCGCGCAGGTTGTGGCCGGCGGCGCCGCCGACCGCATGCGCCTGCTCGACGAGCGCGTCGAGCGAGCCGTATTGCTCGAGCCACTTCGCCGCGGTCTTCGGCCCCACCTTGTCGACGCCCGGAACGTTGTCGACCGAATCGCCGACCAGCGTGAGCCAATCGACGATGCGTTCCGGCGGCACGCCGAACTTCGCCTTGACCGCCTCGCGGTCGAGCCGCTCGACCGGACCTGCGTCGCGCGTCATCGTGTTCACCAGCACGACGCGATCGTCGACCAGCTGCGCCAGGTCCTTGTCGCCGGTCGACACGATCGTGTTCATTCCGCGCCGGCTCGCTTGCGCCGCCAGCGTTCCGATCACGTCGTCGGCCTCGATGCCCTCGATCATCACCAGCGGCCAGCCGAGCGCGCGCACGATCTCGTGGATCAGCGGGATCTGGCGCGCCAGGTCGTCGGGCATCGCCTTGCGGTTCGCCTTGTACTGCGGATACCACTCGTCGCGGAAGGTCTTGCCCGGCGCGTCGAACACGACGGCGCCGCGGGTCGCACTACCGTTCAGTTTGCCGTCGGCACGCAGACGCCGTAGCATCGCCACCATGCCGTAGACCGCGCCGGTGGGCTCGCCCGACTTGTTGCGCAGGTCCGGAAGCGCGTGAAAAGCGCGATACAGATACCCCGAGCCGTCCACCAGCAGAAGCGTTTCTTCAGACATGTCCAGCAGCAAGCAAGTGCCGCAGTTGCGCGCGATCGAAAGCCCTGAGCGGTCGACGTCGCTGAAGGCGCGCGAGTCATGGCATATCTTCGGGATTATCTCAGAGTTCGTCGAGGCGACCGAACGCCTGGCCGACGTGCGTCCCGCGGTCTCGATCTTCGGCAGCGCGCGGGTGCGCCCGGGCCATGCCTGGTACGAAACCACCGTCGACGTCGCGCGCAGGCTCTCCGACGCGGGCTTCGCCATCATCTCCGGCGGCGGCCCGGGCATCATGGAAGCGGCGAACCTGGGTGCGCACGGCGGGAAGTCGGCCTCGGTCGGCCTCAACATCCAGCTCCCGATGGAGCAGGCCGGCAACGAGTATCAGGACATCTCGCTGAACTTCCGGCATTTCTTCGCGCGCAAGGTCGCCTTTGCCAAGTACGCAACCGCGTTCGTCGCGGCGCCGGGCGGCTTCGGCACCCTCGACGAATTGTTCGAAGTGCTCACGATGGTCCAGACGCGGATGGGCCGTCGCATCCCGGTCATCCTGATGGACTCGGCATTCTGGAGCGGGCTGCTCGAATGGATCCGCGCGCAACTCGTGCGCAACGGGCTGATCTCCCCGGGCGACATCGACCTGATCCAGGTCATCGACGATCCGGCGGCGGTCGTCGAGGCGATCTTCGACTTCTACCAGACCCGCGGTTTCGTGCCGACAGCCGACGAGCGCGAACGGATGCTCTACCTGTAGCGGCGCACGGGCGCAGCCGATGGCCGTGTTCACTTTCGTGTCGCGCGACACGCTCGCGCGCTGGCTCGAGCGCTACGACCTCGGGCGCCTGCTCGATCACGAAGGCATCGCGTCGGGAATCGAGAACAGCAACTACTTCGTGACGACGACCTCGGGGCGCTACGTGCTCACATTGTTCGAGCGGCTCGCCGCCGAGCACCTTCCGTTTCACGTCGGTTTCCTGCACCACCTGGCTGCGCGCGGCATCCCGTGCCCCGATCCGGTCGCCACGCGCGCGGGCACCGTGCTCGGCACGCTGGCCGGAAAACCGGCCGCATTGTTCACGCGGCTCGCCGGCTGCGCCGAGCCGCGGCCCGACGCCGCGCACTGCGCGCAGGTCGGCGCGGTGCTCGCCCGCATGCACCGGGCGGCGCTCGACTACGCGGGCCGGTTCCCCAACCCGCGCGGCCTGCACTGGTGGCAGGCGGTGCTGTCGCAACTGCTGCCGCACCTGCGCGACGACGAGGCGCAACTGCTCGTCGACGAGATCGCGCACCAGCGCGCGTTCGCACGGAGCGCCGCGTTCGCGTCGCTGCCCGCGTCGGCGGTGCACGCGGACCTCTTTCGCGACAACGTGTTCTTCGAGACCCTCGACGGATCGCCGCGACTCGCCGGCGTCATCGATTTCTGGTTCGCCTGCGTCGATACCTGGCTGTTCGATCTTGCGGTGGCCGCCAACGACTGGTGCATCGACGACGACGGCGCGTTCGAGCCGGCTCGCCTCGATGCGCTGCTCGACGCCTATGGCGACGCGCGCCCGCTGCAGCCGCCCGAGCGCGATGCGTGGCCGATGATGCTGCGCGCAGCCGCGCTGCGCTTCTGGGTCTCGCGGCTGTTCGATCTGCATCGCCCGCGCCCCGCCGAGATCGTCGTTCCGAAGGACCCCGCGCATTTCGAACGCATCCTGCGCTTGCGCCGCGACGGCGCACCGGCACTGCATTGAACCCGGAGCGCGCGCACCGATGAGGATTCGACCGCTGCCCGCGTCGGCCGGATGGCGCTGGGTCGCCCAGGGCTTCGCACTGCTGCGCCGCCAGCCGATCGCGCTGCTCGCAATCACGTTCCTGAACCTGCTGCTGCTGTCGCTTTCGGTGCTCGTTCCACTGGTCGGATCGATCGCCCCGCTCGTGCTCGCTCCGGCGCTGATGGTCGGACTCATGCGCGCGGTGCGCACCGCCGACGAGGGACGCATGCCGCTGCCGTCGATGCTGTTCTCGGCGTTTCGCGAGGACGGCGGCCGCGCCTGGCGCCCGCTGCTCGCGCTCGGCGCGTTCAACGCGATCGCCACGATGGTCGCACTCGCGCTCGCCGCGCTGGTCGACGGCGGAACGCTGATGCAACTGGCCACCGGAACGATCGAGGAAAGCGCATCGGCCCCGCTCGACGCCGGCTCGCTGTGGGTGGCCGCCGTCGTTTTCGTCCTCGCCTACGCGCCCGTGCAGATGGCGATGTGGTATTCGCCGCTGTTCGTCGCGTGGCATCGCACGCCGGTGGCGAAGTCGCTGTTCTTCAGCCTGCTCGCGGTGTGGCGCAATCGGCGCGCCTTCGTCGTCTACGCGATCGGCTGGTTCGCCTTCGCCTTCGCCGGATCGCTCGTCGTGCGCGCGGTGCAGGCCGCTTTCGGCGCGAATCCGTTCGTGATGTCGATGATCCTGTCGCCGCTCTCGCTGGCGCTGATCACCGTGATCTACTGTTCGTTCTGGCCGACGTACCGCGATCCGGTCCTCGACGCGCCGGCCGAGCCGGCGAACGGCCCGCTGCGCGACGCCTGAAGGCCGGCCGCGACCGGGCCGGCAACGACGCTCAGTCGAGCGCCTCGAGTTTGGCGACCGACAGCGCGAGCCATTTCATCCCGTCGCGCCCGAACTGGATCTGCGCACGGGCATCGCCCCCGCTGCCCTCGATGGCGACGATCACGCCTTCGCCGAAACGCGTGTGCCCGACGTTCTGGCCGACCCGAAAAGCCACGCCACGATCGAAGCGCTGCGCCGCGCGCAGTTCGTCGCGCGACAACCGGCCGTGGTCCGGTGCGTGGATCCCGCGCGCGCCGGCGTGCGCCACCGGCGCTGCGTATGCGGCGCGCACGAACGCGTCGCGCTCGCCGCCGCCCGATCGCCAGCCGGTGGCGCCCGCGTCGCCGCGCCCGACGATCGGCTGCGGACGCGGGCCGAGCCACTTGAGAAGCTCGGGCGGAAGCTCGTCGAGGAAACGCGAGCGCACGTTGTAGCGCGTATGGCCGTGCAGCATCCGGGTCTGCGAGAACGACAGGTACAGGCGTTTTCGCGCGCGCGTGATCGCAACGTACATCAGGCGCCGCTCTTCCTCGAGGCCCTGCGGATCGGTGATCGAATTCTCGTGCGGGAACAGCCCCTCCTCGAGGCCGGTGATGAAGACGGCGTCGAACTCGAGCCCCTTGGCCGAATGCACGGTCATCATCTGCACCGCGTCGGCGCCCTCGCCGGCCTGGTTCTCGCCCGCCTCGAGCGACGCATGCGCGAGAAATGCGGCAAGCGGCGTCGTCTGCACGGCGCCCGGCGCATCGAGCGACGGGTCGACGGCCTGCGCTTCGGCCGGCCCGGCGCCGTCGACCCAAGGCTGCGCAGCCGACGCGACGGTCGACGGCGTCGCGCGTGCGCCCGAGACGCCGAGGTTGGCCGGCGCCTGCACCGCGATGTCCTCCTCGGCGAGAAAGCCGGCGGCCGCGTTGACGAGTTCGCGCAGGTTTTCGACGCGCTCCTGGCCTTCGCGCTCGGCGGCGTAATGCGCGAGCAGCCCGCTGCGATCGATCACGTGCCCGACCGCCTCGGGCAGCGGCAGCGCCTGCGTTTCGGTGCGAAGACGCGCGACGAGTTGCGCGAAGGCGGAAAGCCGGGCCGCCGCGGCGCCGGATACCGACGCCACCGATGCGAAGAGGCTCGTTCCGGCGCGTCGCGCGCCGTCCTGCAGCGCCTCGATCGTCCGTGCGCCGATGCCGCGCGCCGGAAAATTCACCACGCGCAGGAACGCGCCGTCGTCGTCGGGATTCTCGAGCAGACGCAGGTACGCGAGCGCGTGCTTGATCTCGGCACGCTCGAAGAAGCGCAGCCCGCCGTAGACGCGATACGCGATGCCCGCCGAGAACAGCGCGTGCTCGAGCACGCGCGATTGCGCGTTCGAGCGGTACAGCAGCGCGATGTCGCTGCGCATCCAGCCCTCGTCGACCAGCGAGCGGATCTCCTCGACGATCCACTGGGCTTCCTGCGCATCGCCGAGCGACTCGTGCACGCGCACCGGCTCGCCCGCGCCGGCGTCGGTCCACAGGTTCTTGCCGAGTCGACGGTCGTTGTGCGCGATCAGCGCATTCGCGCATTCGAGGATGTTCCCCTGCGAGCGGTAGTTCTGCTCGAGGCGAACGAGGTTCGTCACGCGGAACTCGCGCTCGAACGCGGACATGTTGGCTACGCGCGCGCCGCGGAACGAATAGATGCTCTGGTCGTCGTCGCCGACTGCGAACAACACCGCGGATTCGCCGGCGAGCAGCTTCAGCCATTCGTACTGCAGCGTGTTGGTGTCCTGGAACTCGTCGATCAGGATGTGGCGGAAACGCGCACGGTAGTGCTCGCGCAGCACCTGGTTGCGCGACAGCAGCTCGTGGCTGCGCAACAGCAGCTCGGCGAAATCGACGACACCCTCGCGCTGGCATTGCTCGTCGTACGCCGCGTACAGCTCGACCATGCGCCGCGTGTAGTCGTCGAAGGCCTCCACCTGCGCCGCGCGGCGACCCTCCTCCTTCGCGGCGTTGACGAAGTGCTGGAGGTTCTTCGGCGGAAACTTCTCGTCGTCGACGCCGAGCGTGCGCAGCAGCCGCTTGATCGCCGCGAGCTGGTCCTGCGAATCGAGGATCTGGAACGTGTGCGGAAGGCCCGCGTCGCGGTGATGCGCACGCAGCAGCCGGTTCGCCAGTCCGTGGAAAGTGCCGATCCACATGCCGCGCGGCGCGACCGGCAGCATCGCGCCCAGGCGCGTGAGCATCTCGCGCGCCGCCTTGTTGGTGAAGGTGACGGCGAGGATGCCCTGCGGGCCGACCTGGCCGGTGGTGATCAGCCACGCGATGCGGGTGGTGAGCACGCGGGTCTTGCCGCTTCCCGCGCCGGCGAGCACGAGCGCGTGCTGCGCGGGCAAGGTCACCGCGGCGAGTTGCTGCTCGTTCAGATGGGCGAGAAGCCTGGACATTTCGGGAAGGCTGGCTCGCGGATGGACGGGAATCGGCGCGCGGCCCGGAAAAAGGGGACAGGGAAAGGGCCGGCGCGCGGCCGGCCCCGATTCATTTGCGCGCGGACTTGCGCGTGCGCTGCGACCACACCGGCTGGCGCGGCGCGAGCGCCCCGTGGCGGATCTCGACGCACCGGTTCACCCAGCGCACCGATTCGTCGCTGTAGTCGACGATCGGCGCGTTCGCCCCATGGCTTACGCGAACGATCCGGTGGCTCTGCACGCCGTATTGCTCCAGCAGGGTCGCGACCGCCTGCGTGCGATGCATGCTCAATTGCACCGCCGCCTCGGGCTCCTCGACCGGGTTCGCGTGCCCCGAGACGATCAGCGTTCCGCCCGCGCCGGCCAGGAACCGCTCGGCCTGTTCGCGAATCACCTCGAGATACTGCTCGCCCACGCTCGTGGAGTCACCCTCGAAATACACGCGCGCGGTCGATTCGGCGCCGTCGTCCGGCGCGGCGGGCTGCGCGGCCGGAGCGGGTGTCTTCGGAAGTTCGGCGACGGTCGAAGTGCGGGAATCTTGCTGCAATGCGCTCTCCTTGCTGACGACGTGGCATGCCGGTTCGAGCCCGGCGATCGCGCGCGGCGCGATCGCCGGCGGGCGGCGGCGTGGGTGCCGGCGGGCTCCGGCGCGGGCCGGTTTGTCCCGGGCGCGAGGCGCCGGTTCGGCATCTATCGAGAAAGGGGGAAACGCCATTTTAGCAAATCGGCCCGCATCCGGCCGGGCGCGCCGCCCGACGACCGAAACCGGCTCGTCTGCGCCGCGCAACGCGTCCAACGCGAGCAAGACGATGTGGCTATCATGTGGGCCGTTTCACTCGAGCCCGAAATCATCTCCCCCGAATCCCGCACGCGCCAGTGGCAGGCGCTGGTCGCATGCATTGCCATCGTGGCCGTCTGGGGCGCGAACTTCTCGATCCAGAAGATCGTCTTCGCCGCCGTCTCGCCGACCGGATTCCTGTTCGCGCGCTACCTGATCATGCCGATCTGTGCGATCGCGCTGCTCGTGCATTTCCACGGCGTGCGCTTTCCGCCGGTTGCGCGCGCCGACCTCTACGCGCTGGGGCGCCTGGGCTTCGCCGGCCACGTGCTGCACGTCGGCATGGTGACCTACGGAATCCACTGGTCGACGGCGTTCTCGAGCTCGCTGATCCTCGCGTGCGGACCCGTGTTCACGCTGCTGATCCTGCGTTTCTCGGGCATCGAGCGCATGACGCGCGCGCAGATCGCCGGGGTCTCGATCGCGTGCATCGGCGTGCTCGTGTTCCTGTCCGACAAGCTCGCCGCCGGCAGCCTGGGCGCGAGCGGCGGCGACCTGCTCCTGCTCGTCTCGGCAGCCTTCTTCTCCTACTACACCGTCGGCGCGAAACCGCTGATCGAGCGCCACGGCGGCGTCGTCGTGATGACCTACGCGACGCTGCTCGGCAGCGTGCCGATGGTGCTGCTGTCGGCACCGGTCGGCGTGCGCATCGACTGGACGCAGTTCGGCGCCTGGATCTGGATCGGCCTGCTGTGGGCGATCATCGTCTCGGCCTTTCTCGGCTGGCTCGTCTGGGGCTGGGTCAATGCGGTGCGCGGGGTCGCACGCACCGCACCGATGATCTACCTGATGCCGCCGGTGGCCGGCCTGATCGCCTGGATCGCGGCCGACGAGCGCTTCACGGTGATCAAGGTGCTCGGCGCGACGATCACGCTCGGCGGAGTCGCGCTCGCGCAGTTCGCCCGCAACGCGCGGCTGCCCGTCTTCGTCAGAACGCGTCTTCCCAGCGTACGCTCAGCCGCATCGCGCAGGTGATGACGCCGACCATGCTGTAGGTCTGCGGGTAGTTGCCCCACAGCGCGTGCGTCACCGGATCGATGTCCTCGGACAGCAGGCCCAGCGCGTTGCGGCGGCTGAGCACGTTCTCGAAGAGCTCGCGTGCGCGCTCGCGCTCGCCGATCTGCGCGAGCGCCTGGATCCACCAGAACGTGCAGACGAGGAAGGCGGTTTCGGGCATCCCGAAGTCGTCGGCCTGCGCATAGCGCAGCAGGAAATCGCCCCGCCGCAACTCGCGTTCGATGGTGAGCACGGTCGCGCGCAGCCGCGGATCGTCGCGCTTGAGGAATCCGAGCGGACCGATCAGCAGCAGGCTCGCGTCGGGGTCGCGTCCGCCGAAGGTCGAGGCGAAAGCGCCGATCTCCTCGTTCCAGGCACGCGCCTCGATCGTCGCGCGAATCTGCTCGGCGCGCTCGTGCCACCATTGCCGACGCTCGTCGAGCCGCAGGTGCGCGGCGATGCGCTCGAGCCGGTCGCACGCTGCCCAGCACATCAGCGACGAGAACGTGTGCACCGCTTCGCGTCCGCGGTACTCCCAGATGCTGGCGTCGGGTCGCGCGTGGTTCAGCCAGGCATGGTCGCCGAAGCGCTCGAGCGCCTCGAACAGCTCGCGGCCCGCCGGCCGGGCGAGACGGCGATCGTAGAACGCATGCGCCACGGCGAGGATCGCCGAACCGTAGACGTCGTGCTGCGCCTGCAGCCAGGCCAGGTTGCCGATGCGCACCGGCGCGTGTCCGCGATATCCGCGCAGCGCGGGCGCGACCGCTTCGTCGAGTTGCGTCGCACCGCTCATTCCGTACACCGGCTGCAGCGTGCCGTCGACGGCGTCGGTGACGATGTCCTCCAGATAGCGCAGGAAACGCTGCATCGAACCCGTCGCGCCGAGCCGGTTCAGCGCGTCGACGGTGAAGTACGCGTCGCGCAGCCAGCAGAAGCGGTAATCCCAGTTGCGCTGCGTTCCCGGTGCTTCGGGAATCGAAGTGGTCAGCGACGCGACGATCGCGCCGGTGTCGTCGAAGGTGTTCAGCTTCAGCGTGATCGCCGCGCGGATCACGGCGTCCTGCCACTCGAAGGGAATCGCCAGGTTGCGTACCCAGCGCGCCCAGTAGCCGCGCGTCTCGTCGAACAGGCGCCGCCCGGTTTCGCGCGGGCCGGTGGTCAGCGTCTCGTCGGGGCCGAGCACCAGCGTGATGTCCTCGTTCACGCGGATCCAGGCGCGCTCCATCACCTGGGTGATCGGCGCGTCGGTGGTCAGCCGCAACGGATACGAGGCGACCTGCGAGCGGATGTGGTGGCTGCCGAAGGTCATTGCCGGCCGATCCGCGCCGTAGTTGCAGCGGGGCGCGAACACGATGCGCAGGCGGGGACGCCCCGAGATGCGGCGCACCATCCGCACCAGCGTGACCGGCGCGTACAGCCGCCCGTGCTGGTAGAAGCGCGGGCAGAAATCGATGACTTCGATGCGCTGCCCTGCCCGGTCGGCCATCGTCGTGCGCAGGATCGCCGTGTTGCGCAGGTATTCCTGCGACACCGACGCGACGTTCTCCATCTCGATGGCGAAGCGCCCGTCGGCGCTGTCGTCGTCGAGCAGGCTGCAGAACACCGGATCGCCGTCGAAGCGCGGCACGCACATCCAGGTGACCGAGCCGGTCTCGTCGATCAGCGCGCCGATCCGCGAATTGCCGACGACGCCCGCGCGCAGCCCGAGCGCGGTGCGTTCACCCGGACGCACCGTCGGTTCGGCCGCCCGGAGATCGGGGTGCTGCATGGCGCGCTCGGTATCGTTCATGCGGGTCGTTCATTCGAGTCGTTCATTCGCGTCCTTTCGCGCTCGTCTCTCGTGGCGCGAATCAGTGCCGTTCCTCGATTCCGTTCTGCGTGACGACGAGACCGGGCGCGCGGCACTCGCCGTCGACGATCCGCCCGAGTCCGCGAAACGCGAGGTCGTGCGCACGCACGCGGCGAACGGGCACTTCGCGCTGGCGCGCCGCATAGCGCCCCTTGTCGTCGAAAGCTTCGAGGAACGCCGCCTCGTCGAACCCCGCCCCCAGACCGTCGAGCACCCCGCCGGTGAGCCAGACGCCGCCGTCGGCGCCGAAAGCCAGGCACAGGTCGCCGGCGAACGCACCGAACAGCCGCGAGAACCAATGCGCCGCCGCCCGCGCCGCCGGGTCGCCGGCCGCGACGAGTTCGGAGATGCGCGGCGCGGGCAGCGGCGCTTCGCCGGCCGGCTCACCTGCGCCTGCGACCGGCACCGCTTGCGCGCGTCGCTCGTGCGCCGCGGCCTGCCAGGCGTGCAGCACGCCGAGTCCCTCGCCGCTGATCAGCCGCTCCCACGATACGCGCGACCACCGGGCGCGCGCCCGGGCGCGCAGCGACTCGAGTTCGGGATCGTGCCCGGCGAAACCCATATGCCCGGCCTCGCTGGCCAGCACGCGCTCACGGTCGCTGCCGCTGTCGAGCAGCGCCGCCGCGCCCAGGCCGGTCCCGGGGCCGATGAGCAGCCAGTGCGCGGAGGCCGGCGACCCGCTGCGCACTACCTGCGTGCTGTCCGCCTCGAGCGCCGGCAGCCCGGCCGCCGCGGCGACGAAATCGTTGAACAACCGCAACTCGTCGAGCGCCAGCGCGCGACGCAACGCCTGCACGTCGAACGACCACGATCGATTGGTCATCCGCAACCGGGTTCCACGGATCGCCACCGCGATCGCCAGCGCCGCCCGGCGCGCCCGATCGGGCTGCTCGCGCTCGAAGGCATCGACCGCGTCGGGCAGCGTCGGGAAATCGTCGGCGCGCCAGCGCCGAACCGGGCCGCGCCCGCCCTGCGGGTGCCACCGGGCGAAGCGCGCGTTGGTCCCGCCGATGTCGGCGAAAAGCCATTGCACGGCCGCGCGCGAGGCATCGTTCGCGCGTTTGCGATTCGAACCGGACATACGCGTCAACTATACGTCCGATGCGCCCGCGCGCCCCGATCGCGGTGCCCGGCGGGGGGTATCGGTGGGGTATTTTCCCTAGCGTATATTCCCGCGGTATATGTTCCGCACGCTGAGACTGTCGCTGCGCTTCGTCGTGCCGCTCGCCATCGCGCTGTTCCTGATGGCATTGCTCGTCGTCCCCTGGATCGACACGCTGACCACGCGCTGGTTCGTGCGCGACGTCGAGATTCGCGCGCAGCTCGTGGGCGACAGCCTCGAGGAAGCGATCTCGCTGCCGTTGCTCGCCGGCGACCTCGCAGCGGTCGAGCAGCGCTTCCAGCACGCGATCAACGACGAGCGCCTGTACGCGCTCGGCCTCTGCCTGGCCGACGGAACGCTCGCGGTGCGCACCGACCCGTGGCCGACGTTCGTCGACTGCGCCAATGGCGCAGGCGATGCGCGGATCGCGCGGAAATTGTCCGACGAAGCGCTGCACGTCACCGTGCGCCCGCTTCACCGCGACGCGCAGGAGATCGGCCGGCTGCTCGTCGTCCACGACATGAGCTTCATGCAGCGGCGCAGCGCCGACACCCGCTTCTGGGTCATCGGCCTGTTCGTGATGGCCGGCCTGGTCATCGCCGGCATCACCGTGCTCGTGGCCCAGTTGAGCCTGCGCGGCTGGGTCGCCGGCGTGCGCGAGATGCTGCGCGACGAGACGCTCGGTACGCCGTCGACCCCGCCGAGCGCGCCCGAACTCGCACCGCTGCTCGGCGACCTGCGCGAGATGCTGCGCGACATCGAAAGCGAGCAGCGGCTGCACGACGACATGACGCTGCACTGGACCCCGCATACGCTGCGCAAGCTGCTGCGCGAGCAGTTGTCGGGCGACGAGATCATCGTGGTCTCGAACCGCGAGCCGTACATCCACGAAGCCGGGCCCAACGGGCCGGTGGTGCGCCGGCCGGCGAGCGGGCTCGTCACCGCGGTCGAGCCGGTGATGCGCGCGTGCTCGGGAACCTGGATCGCGCACGGCAGCGGGTCGGCCGATCGCGACACGGTCGATGCACGAGACCACGTCGGCGTGCCGACCGGCGACCCCTCGTACACGCTGCGCCGCGTCTGGCTCACCCGGGAAGAGGAAGAGGGCTACTACTACGGCTTCGCGAACGAGGGCATCTGGCCGTTGTGCCACATCGCGCACGTACGGCCCGTGTTCCGCAGCGTCGACTGGGAGCACTACCAGCTCGTGAACCGGCGCTTCGCCGAAGCGGTCGTCACCGAAGCGAAGACCGAAGACCCGGTCGTCCTCGTGCAGGATTACCACTTCGCACTGGTTCCGCGTTTCGTGCGCGAGCGACTGCCGCGCGCGACGATCATCATGTTCTGGCACATCCCGTGGCCGAATCCCGAATCGTTCGGGATCTGCCCGTGGAAAAGCGAGATCCTCGACGGGCTGCTCGGCAGCGACATCCTCGGGTTCCACACGCGCTATCACTGCAAGAACTTCCTCGAGACGGTCGACCGCTTCCTCGAGGCGCGCATCGAGCACGAATCCTCGACGGTCACCGTCGGCGGCCGGCCGACGCGGGTCGAGGCGTATCCGATCTCGATCGCGTGGCCCGAGGCGCCGCCCGCCGGCGCGACCGTCGCGGGCGCGCGCGCCGAGATCTTCCAGCAGGCGGGGCTGCCCGCGTCGCACCGGCTGGCGGTCGGCGTCGACCGGCTCGATTACACGAAGGGGATCATCGAGCGGATGCGGGCGGTCGAACGGCTGCTCGAGCTGCACCCGGAGTGGATCGGCCGCTTCACGCTGATCCAGATCGCCGCGCCGTCGCGCTCGTCGCTCGACGAGTACCAGCGCTTCGAGACGCAGGTCCGCGAGATCGCCGCGCAGATCAATGCGCGCTTCGACGATCGGGGTCCCGAACCGGTACGACTGCAGATCGAGCACCACGACAGCGCGTCGGTGTTCCAGCACTACCGCGCGTGCGACGTCTGCGTCGTCACGAGCCTGCACGACGGAATGAACCTGGTCGCGAAGGAATTCATCGGCTCGCGCGACGACGAGCGCGGCGTGCTCGTCCTCAGCCAGTTCGCCGGCGCGGCGCGCGAGCTGCACGAAGCGCTGATCGTGAACCCGTATCACATCGACCAGGTCGCCGAGTCGCTGCATACGGCGTTGACGATGCCCGAGAACGAGCAGCAGGCGCGGATGCGCAGCATGCGCCAGCTCGTTCGCGAGTTCAACGTGTTCCGCTGGGCCGGCAGGATGCTGCTCGACGCCGGGCGCCTGCGTCGCCGCGCGCGACTGCGCGCACGCCTGGGCGTTGACGTGCAGGAGCTCTCCGCGTGAGCGAGACACCACCCTCGATCTTCGGCGCCGCGGGCGACGCCGCGCTGCGCGCGCTGCTGTCGGCGCCGGCGCTCGTCGCCTTCGATTTCGACGGAACGCTGGCGCCGATCGTCGAGCAGCCGCCGCTCGCCCGGCTGCACCCCGAAGTCGACGCGCCGCTGCGCCGGCTCGCCGCGCGCGTGCACGGGGCCGTCGTCTCGGGACGCGGCATCGCCGACCTGCGCGAGCGCGCGGCGATCGGCTCGCTGCGGCTGATCGGCAACCACGGCAACGACGCGCTGCTCGCCGAGACCGACGAGGCGTCGCGCGCGCGGCGCACGAGCGCGCGATGGCGCGACGCGCTGCAGCGCGGGATCGTCGAGCGTTTCGGCCGCGACGGCGGCATCGAGATCGAGGACAAGGGTGCGACGCTTTCGGTCCATTACCGTCGCGCGCGCGATCCCGAGCGCGCCGGGCGCGAACTGCGCGCGATGATCGACGCCCTCGAACCCGCGCCGAAGACGATCGGCGGCAAGTTCGTCGTCAACGTCCTGCCGCCGGGCTCGCGCACCAAGTTCGAGGCGCTGCGCGAGCTCGCCGCGGAGTTGGGGACCGACCGGGTCCTCTTCGTCGGCGACGACGTGACCGACGAGATCGTGTTCGCCGCGGCACCGGCGCACTGGCTCACCGTGCGCGTCGAGCCCGAGGGTCCGAGCGCGGCCCGCTTCTCGCTCGCGCTGCAGGACGAGATCGCGCGGCTGATCGAGCGCATGCTCGACGTGCTGCCGCCGGCCCCGCCGGCGGGCGATCCGGCGCGATCCTCTTGATCTGGCGCAAGGCGCCGCCCCGTCGCCCCGTCCTACAGTGACGGGCTGATTTCCGTCGAGTTCCGTGTCCCGCGTCCCGATCGACCGACGCCCGTCCCGACCCGGCGATCGGTCTGCGCAGGGCTGGCGCTTCCGGACGCTGCTCGCCGCACCGCATCGCCTGGCGTTCTTCGCGGGCGCGTCGATGCTCTCGGCCGCCTCGCTGTGGTGGCTCGCCACGCTGGCGCTGCGCTCGGCCGGAATCACCGGCCCCGGGTTCTCGCTTGCACCCGGCCCTGCGCATGCCCTGCTGATGAGCGGTTCGTTCATGCCGATGTACTTCGCCGGCTTCCTGTGCACGGCGGGTCCGCGCTGGCTCGCGCTGCCGGCGATCGATGCGCGTTCGCTGCTGCCGCTCGTCGTCGCCTGGCTGGGCGGCTGGACACTGTTCGCCTTCGGCGCGCACCTCGATCTTCGCGTTGCCGCCGCGGCATTGGCGATCGTCGCGCTCGCCTGGAGCGGCTTCGCGTTGCGGCTCACGCGGATGCTCGCGGCGAGCACCGTCGACGACCGTACGCACCTGCGCGTCATCGTCGGCGCCTGCTGCATCGGCGCGGCCGCCTGGTGGCTCGCCGCCGCCTCGCTGGCGCTCGGCGAGCCCCGATGGCTGTACCCGCTCGGGTCGCTGCTGCTCTGGTGGTTCCTCGCCCCGGTGTTTGCCGCGGCGGTGCACCGGATGGTTCCGTTCTTCGGCATCGCCACGCCGACGCTCGATGCGCGCGTCGACAACGCGCTGCTGTGGATCGGGCTCGCGGCAATGGCGCTGCAGCCGCTGGTGGACGTCGCGCTCCATGCGAACGGCGGGGCGATTGCGCGCATCGCGCTGCTCGGCGTGATGCTCTTCGATGCGCTCGCCGCACTGTTCGTCGTCCGGCTCGCACTGCGCTGGCGCGCGACGCAGAACCTCGGCATCCGGCTGCTCGCAATGCTCTTCGTCGGTTTCGCGTGGCTGGGCGCGGCATTCGCGCTGCAGGCTGCGGACGCCGCCGCGTGGGCGCTCGGCCGCCCGCTGCCCGGGCTGCGGCTCGGCGCCGTGCACGCGCTGTCGATGGGTTTCTTCGCCTCGACGATGCTCGCGATGGTCAGCCGCATCACCTGCGGCCAGGCCGGCCGCCTGCTGCACGACGAACGCGTCGTCTGGTGGCTGTTCCTCGTGCTGCAGGCGGCCACCGTGCTGCGCATCGCGTCGGCACTGCTGCCCGAACCGACCTCGCTGCTGCTCGTCGCCGCGCTGCTGTGGACGGCGGCGATGCTCGCCTGGTCGCTGCGCTACGTCGGCTGGTACGGACGACCGCGCTTCGACGGCCGACCCGGCTGAACCCCGATCCCGCCCTGGAGACCCGCGAATGACCGCTTCCCGCGACACCGTGCGCAAACCCCAGCTCGTCTGCCCGGCGGGTTCGCTGCGCGCGCTCACTCTCGCCGTCGATGCCGGCGCCGACGCCGTCTACCTGGGGTTGAAGGACGCGACCAACGCGCGCAATTTCGCCGGCCTGAACTTCGACGCGGCGCAGGCGCGCAGCGGCATCGAGTACGCGCACGCGCACGGGCGGCAGGTGCTGATGGCGCTGAATACCTATGCCGACGCGCGCGACCCCGCGCGGTGGTGGCACGCGGTCGACACCGCGGCCGAGCTGGGCGCCGACGCGCTGATCTGCGCCGACATCGCGGTACTCGCCTACGCGCGGCGCGTGCATCCCGAGCTGCGCCTGCACCTGTCGGTGCAGGCGTCGGCCACCACCTACGAAGCGATCGAGTTCTATCGCGAGCGCTACGCGATCCAGCGCGCGGTGCTGCCGCGCGTGCTCACGTTGTCGCAGGTCGGACACCTGGCCCGGCACACGAGCGCGGAGATCGAGGTGTTCGGCTTCGGCAGCCTGTGCGTGATGGTCGAGGGCCGCTGCGCGCTGTCGTCGTACGCGACCGGCCAGTCGCCGAATACCGCCGGCGTGTGCTCGCCGCCGTCGGCCGTTCGCTGGGAGGAAACCGGCGGCGGCGTCGAGGCGAGGCTCAACGGCGTGCTGATCGACCGCTACGCGCCCGCCGAGCCGCGCGGCTATCCGACGCTGTGCAAGGGCCGCTTCGACGTCGAAGGCGCGCGCGACTACGCGCTCGAGGAACCGACGAGCCTGAACACGCTCTCGGTGCTTCCGCAGCTGATCGAGTTCGGCGTGGCGGCGATCAAGATCGAAGGCCGGCAGCGCAGTCCCGCGTACGTCGAGCAGGTCACGCGCGTGTGGCGCGCGGCCATCGACCAGTGCGCCGCGCAGCCCAGCCGCTACTCGGTGCAACCGCAATGGATCGCCGCCCTCGGGCGCTGGTCCGAGGGCCAGCAGCACACGCTCGGCGCCTACGACCGCCCGTGGCGCTGAATCGGGAGAACCGCATGAACGACAGTCCGGAAACGTCGCGCGCGCCGAGCGCGCATTCCACCGACGGCGGCGACGCGCGGATGCGCCTGTGCGTCGGCCCGGTGCTCTATTACTGGTCGCGCCGCACGCTGATCGAGTTCTACGCGCGCCTCGCCGAATCGCCGGTCGACACGATCACGCTGGGCGAGGTCGTCTGCTCGCGCCGGCACGAGATGAAGCGCGACGACTGGATCGCGCTGGCGCGCGACCTGGCGGCATGCGGCAAGGAAGTCGTCCTCGCGAGCCAGGCACTGCTCGAATCGGAATCCGACCTGCGCGAGATGCGCGCGATCGCCGCGCAAGGCGAGTTCCTCGTCGAGGCCGGCGACGCGTCGGCGTTCCGCACGCTCGCCGGACGGCGTTTCGTGCTCGGCCCGCACGTCAACGTCTACAGCCGGCCGGCGCTCGCCGAGTACGCCGCATTGGGCGCGGTGCGCTGGGTCGCGCCGGTCGAGCTCGACCTGCAGGCGATCGCGCGGATCAATCCGCCCGAGGCACGCGTCCTCGGCGGCGAGAAGCTCGATGCGCCGATCGAGACCGAGGTCTTCGCATTCGGCCGCCTGCCGCTCGCTTTCTCCGCACGCTGCTTCACCGCGCGCCATTACCACCTGAGCAAGGACGATTGCGGCTTTCGCTGCATCGAGCATCCCGACGGCCTGCTGCTGTCGACCGGCGAAGGCGAGCCCTTCCTCGCGCTCAACGGGATCCAGACGCAGTCGGCCGCGCTGCACTGCCTGATCACCGACGCGCCCTCGGTACGCGAAGCAGGCATCACGCGGCTTCGCCTGTCGCCGTGCGCATCGGGATTCGCCGAGGTGGTCGAGCAGTTCGACCGCGTCTACAACGGCTCGGCCGACGCCACCGACGCGCTCGCCGCGCTGCGCGCGATGCCTCTGCCGGGCGCGCTGGTCGACGGCTTCGCGCACCGCGCCGCCGGCCTGGAAGCGATCGCGCGATGAACCCGTCGATGCTGCGCCCGCGCGACGATCGCGCGCTCGTTCCCGCGCCGTTGCGCCGCTTCGTCGCGCGCCTGCCGATCGCACCTCCGTCGATCGCGCTCGCGCTCGCGCTCGACCGGTTGCTGCGCCCGCGGCTCGCAGCCGACGACGTGCAGCGGCTGGCCGGGCGCGTCGTCGAGATCGAAGTGCTCGACCTCGGCATCCGCTGCCGCGTCGTGCTCGACGCGGGCGGCTTCCGGCACGCTCCCGACCGCGGGCCCGTCGCGCTGCGCGTCGCCGCAGACGCAGCGAGCTTCCTGCGCCTGCTGCGCGGCGAGGACGACGCCGACCGGCTGTTCTTCGAGCGCGCGCTGGTCATGGAGGGCGACACCGAGTACGGGCTGGTGCTGAAGAACACGCTCGACGCGATCGGCCCGCTGCTCCCCGCATCGAAACCGCGCAGCTAACGCCCACCGTCGCCGAGC
>JAKFES010000305.1:0-17803 GCA_036675585.1 Burkholderiaceae bacterium | reverse complement strand
CCGGTCCGTCGCCTTGGCTGGAGCAACAATCGCGCCAGTTGGCGCTCGAAATCCAGGAAACAACCCACGCCCGGTGATGTAGTTCCGAGCCGTTTGCCGCATTGCGTGGCATGGTTGCAGGCGCCGCCGACGAACGGTCCCCGGAGCGGGGACGAATCGGGAACAAACTGACACAGGCTCCGGGCCGCTGCTCTCCGGGGTTGCGAAAACCGGGTTCGGAACCCGCACAACGAGGAGTGTTTCAATGCTTCGATCCTTCGTCGCATTTCTGACCGCTGTTCTGGTGGCCGGCTGCGCGTCCACCCTGCCGCCCGCCCCGCCCGAGGCCGCCGAGCCCGATTACCGCTACGTGATCGGCCCGGGAGACCAGCTGAACATCGTCGTCTGGCGCAACCCCGAGCTGTCGACGTCGGTCCCGGTCCGGCCCGACGGAAGCATCACGACGCCGCTGGTCGAAGACATGGTTGCGCAGGGCAAGAACCCGACCGAGCTGGCGCGCGAGGTCGAAACGGCACTCAAGAAATACCTGCAGGACCCGGTCGTGACGGTCGTCGTCACCGGCTTCGGCGGCGGCAACTCCGAGCAGGTGCGCGTGCTCGGGCAGGCGGTCAAGCCCGCGACGCTGCCGTACCGGCAGAACATGACGCTGCTCGACGTGATGATCGCGGTCGGCGGGCTCACCGATTTCGCCGCGGGCAACCGCGCCGTCCTGTTCCGGGGCGCCGACAAGAAGGCGTACAACATCCGCCTGGCCGACCTGATCAAGCGTGGCGACGTCGACGCGAACATCCAGGTGCTCCCGGGCGACGTGATCATCATCCCCGACAGCTGGTTCTGAACGAGAGCAGTACGCATCATGGCCGAAACCCTCGCCCTGCTGAAGTCGACGCTTCGCGCGATCTGGTTCTATCGCTGGAGCGCGCTCGCCATCGCCGTCGCGATCGGCCTGTTCGGCGCCTACACCGTCTGGAAGATGCCGAACCGGTACGACGCGGCGGCGCGCGTGTACGTGGACACGCAGAGCATCCTCAAGCCGCTGCTCAGCGGGCTGGCGGTGGAGCCGAACGTCAACGAAGTCGTCGGGATGATGGCGCGCACGCTGGTGAGCCGGCCCAATGCCGAACGCGTCGTGCGCGCCGCCGATCTCGACCTGAAGGCGAACAGCGCCGCCGAGCGCGACGCGATCGTCGACCGCGTGATGCGCGACGTGAAGTTCAGCGTCGTCGCCGGTGCGAGCAACCTGTACACGATCAGCTACGTGAGCACCGAGCCGCAGACGGCGCGCAACGTCGTCCAGTCGCTGCTGAACATCTTCGTCGAATCGAGCATGGGCGCGAAGCGACGCGACACCGCGCAGGCGCAGAAGTTCATCGACGAGCAGATCGCCGCGTACGAGCAGAAGCTCGTCAGCGCCGAGAGTGCGCTGAAGGACTTCAAGGTACGCAACATGCGCTTGATGCCCGGACTGGCGCCCGACTATCTCGGCCAGGTCGCGCAACTCGAGTCGCAGCTGCGCGAGGCGAGGCTCGAGGTCCGGCAGGCGGAGACGGCGCGCGACGAGCTGCGGCGCCAGCTCACCGGCGAAGCGCCGCTCGTCGCCGGCCCGCCCGAGATCCCGCTGGGCGGCTCGAACTACTCGTCGTCGCAACCCACCGAATACGACGCGCGCATCGAGGCGCAGCGCCAGCGGCTCGACGAACTGAAGCTGCGCTTCACGCCGGTGCACCCCGACGTCATTGCAACCGAACGCGTGCTCAAGGAGCTCGAGGCGCAGCGCGACAAGGCACGCAAGGCCGAGAGCGCGCAGGGCGCCCCGGCCGGCACCGTCTCGAACCCGATCTTCCGCGAGTTGCGCATCGCGCTCGCCGACGCCGAGGCGCAAGTCGCCGCGCTGCGCACGCGGGCGGCCGATTTCGAGAGCCGCCTCGCCGAAGCGCGCGAGCTCGCGCAGGCCGTACCGCGCATCGAAGCCGAGTACAAGCAGCTCAACCGCGACTACGACGTCAACAAGGCCAATTACGAGAAGCTGCTGTCCCGGCGCGAGTCGGCGCAGATGTCGGGCGAGCTCGACGCGTCGGCCGGAATCGGCGAGTTCCGCGTCATCGATCCGCCGCGCGTGAACCCGGAGCCGGTCGGCCCGAACCGCCCGGCACTGCTCGCCGCGGTGCTGATCGCCTCGCTCGGCGCGGGCATCGCCGTTGCTTTCCTGCGCGACCAGCTCCGTCCGACCTTTCTCGACCTTCGCACCCTCGCGCGCGAAACCGGGCTGCCGCTGCTCGGCGGCGTTTCCTACATCTCGAACGCGGCCGAGCGGGCGCGCGAACGCTTCGCGCTGATCGCGTTCGCCGGCACCACGGCCGGATACGTTGCGCTGTTCGGACTCGCGATTGCCTTCTACGCGCTGAAAGGCGCTCCGAAATAAGGACGGCCCGATGAGTTTGATCGAACGTGCGGTATCCCGCCTGAACGAGAACCGACGGGAATCGGACGATCCGGGCGCAGGTCCCCCGGCGGCGCCACCGGCGCCGTCGACGATTCAGCGCACCTCGATCGAGGCACTGGCCGATCGCCTCTCGTCCGAAGCCGAGTCATCGGCCGATGTCGCGGTGGTCGAACCGACGCCCGTCGTCGAACGACGCACGCCGGAGCGTCCGCCGGCGCCGGCGCAGCCTGCGCGCGAGCCGGTGCGCATCCATCTCGAAGGGCTGCGCGCGCGCGGGATGGTCGTCCCCAGCGGGCCGGCCACGCAGAGCGCGCACGAGTTCCGCGTGATCAAGCGCCCGCTGCTGGGCAACGCGTTCGGCCGCCACGGCCAGCAGCCGGTGCGCAACGGCAAGCGGATCATGGTCACGAGCGCGTTTCCCGGCGAAGGCAAGAGCTTCACGTCGGTGAACCTGGCGATGAGCATCGCCGCCGAGCGCGACCACGGCGTGCTGCTCATCGACGCCGACGTCGCGCGGCCGACGATTCCCCGCGAGCTGGGCATCCACGCCGACGTCGGGCTGATGGACTGGCTGATCGACGGAGGACCCGACCTGTCGCAGCTCGTGCTTCCGACCAACGTGGAGACGCTGTCGCTGCTCCCGGCAGGGCGCCACGACCAGCATGCGACCGAATGGCTCGCCAGCGACGCGATGGGGCGCCTGCTCGACGAGCTCACCCAGCGCTACCCCGACTGCGTACTGATCTTCGACTCGCCGCCGTTGCTCGTCACCACCGAAGCGCGCGTGCTCGCGTCGTACATGGGGCAGATCGTCATGGTCGTGGAGTCGGGGCGCACGCCCCGCGAAGCGGTCACGCAAGCGTTGACCACCATCGAGTCGAACGAGATCGTCGGGCTCGTCCTGAACAAGGCGCACAACATTGAGAGCAACGGCTACTACCAGGGCTACGGGTACGGCTACGGTTCGGGCTCGGCATGACGCCGGGCGGGTGGCGCTGCGCGCGCTGGTAGGCGCAGGCGCCCTGCTCGTCACCGCGGGAGTCGGCGCCCAGGGATTCGGGCTCGGCCTGCCGGTGGACAAGCCCGGGCTGCAACCGGGGGTTCGGGCGAGCGCGACCTGGTCCGACAACGTCGGCCATCGCAGCGGAGGCGGGGACTCGGATGTCGTTCTCGAGGTTTCGCCCTACATCACGGCGTATTCGAACCGGCCGCGCGCGAGCTATCGGCTGTTCTACCAGCTGCGCAACTTCCTTCGCGTGCAGGAAGGCGACACGAACTTCCTGCGCCACGCGCTCGACGCGCAGGGCAGCTTCGCGCTCGTCGACGATCGTCTCTGGCTCGACGTGACCGGCTTCATGGGAACGATCAACGCCTCGCCCACCGGAGCGATCTCCTCCGATCCGGCGTCGTCGTTCTCGAACACGACGAACGTGCGCCATTTCAGCATCTCGCCGTGGTACCGCGACCGCCTCGGCAACTTCGCCAACTACCAGTTGCGCTATGCGCTCGCGCACACCGGCGGCAACAGCGGGTTCCTCACCGCCAAGCTCGATCACCGCGCATCGGCGCAGATCGACGGCATTCCGAGCGACTCGCCGTGGAACTGGCGCGCCTACGGCGAGATGCAGGTGCGCGAGTTCAACGGCGGGATCAGCCGGGAGCGTCGCACCTCGGGCGCGGCGCTGTATTACCGGCTGCGTCCGAACCTGCGTGTCTACGGCACGGTCGACTACGAGGAGATCGAGAACCTGCGCAACAAGGACGGCGACGAAAGCGGCTGGGGGCCGGGGGTCGGCTTCGACTGGCAGCCGTTCGTCCGCACGAGCCTGAGCGGATCGATCTCCGATCGGTACTACGGAACGATCGGCCACCTGAGCGCCACGCAGACGTTTCGCCGCTCGACGTTCGGCCTGCGCTACTCGCGTTCGGTGCTCACCAGCGCCGACGCGTCGCTGCTGCTGTTCGACCCGATGTCGATCACCTCGGGCGGCTTCGGTTTCGGGCAGACGAACCCCGTCATCAACAGCCTGATCTCCAGCGGGATCGTCTTTCCTCCGGGCACCGTGTTCACGCAGGGACTGTTCACCGACGCCGCGGTGCTCGATCGGCGCCTGACCGCGTTCTGGGGCCTGCGCGGCGCACGCAACGCCCTGACGGTTTCGGTGTTCCTGTCGAACCGGGAATCGACGACCGAGTTCGCGTCGACGACGGCGGTCAGCGGCATCCGCGGCGTTGCCGCCATCGGCGGGATCTTCACCGGCGAGTTGCGCGAACGCGGCGTGGCCACCACGTACCAGCACCGGCTCGACGGACGCTCGGCCGTCGACGTCACGCTCGACCTGCGCCGCAACGATTCGCCCACGGCGGATTTCGAGACCCGGCTCACGACGTTTCGCGTCGGTTACCGCACCTGGCTCACCAGCGACCTGTCGGCGTTCGCCGGCATGCGCCGCACGGTGCAATCGGGCGAGGGCCGCAGCGCGAGCTACGACGAGAACGCCGTGTTCGGCGGCGTCGACGTGAGGTTCTACTGATGTACGAATCCTTCTATGGGCTGACCGGCAAGCCGTTCCAGCTCAGCCCCGATCCCGAGTTCTTCTTCGGGAGCCGGGGTCATCGGCGCGCGATGGCGTACCTGGAATACGGGCTGCACCAGGCCGAGGGATTCATCGTCGTCACCGGCGAGGTCGGCGCGGGCAAGACCACGCTGGTGCAGCAGTTGCTGCGCCGGCTGCCGGCCAACAACGTCGTTCCGGTGCAGATCGTCACCACGCAGCTCGAAGCCGAAGACCTCGTGCGCATCGTCGCCAGCTCGTTCGGGCTGCCCACCGACACGGGCGACAAGTCCACGCTGCTGATCCGCCTCGAGCATTATCTGCGCCAGCTCCAGGCCGAAGGCCGGCGCGCGCTGCTCATCGTCGACGAAGCGCAGAACCTCGGTGCGCGCGCGATCGAAGAGCTGCGCATGCTGTCGAATTTCCAGCTCGGCACCAAGGCGACGCTGCAGAGCTTCCTGCTCGGCCAGCCCGAGTTGCGCGACCTGATGCAGCGCCCCGAGATGCGCCAGCTCAAGCAGCGCATCATCGCCGCCTACCACCTGGGTCCGCTCGACCGCCCGGAGACGCAGCAATACATCGAGTACCGGCTGCAGCACGTCGGCTGGAAAGGCGACCCGTCGTTCGACGCCGCCGCGTTCGACCGGATTTTCGCGATCACGCACGGCATTCCGCGCCGCATCAACACCCTCGTCGACCGGCTGATGCTCAGCGGCTACCTCGGCGAGAAGCACGCGCTCGAGGAAGCCGACGTCGTCGACGTCGCCGCCGAGCTGCGGATGGAGCTCGGTCCGCGCCGCAACTTCGTCGGACCCGACGCTTCGGGCAACGGCGACGCGTCGCCCTTGCCCGACGCCGGCGACGCGCGCGGCGAAATCGACGTCGAGCGCGGCGAGGCGGCTTCGCCGTCGCTCGCTGCGCTCGAGGAACGCGTTGCCCTGCTCGAATCGACCACCGGCATGATCTTCGGCACGCTCAAGAAAGTGCTGCGGATGCTGCGCGCGCGGACTTCCGACAAAGAGCGGACGGTCGCGTGAACCCGGCAGCAGCAGTGTCCGGACGCGCGCCACCGCGCGCGGGCGACGGCGTCGACGCGAATGCCGCGATCAACGCGATGTCGATCGACGTCGAGGATTATTTCCAGGTCGCCGCTTTCGCACCGTACATCGACCGCAGCCGGTGGGATTCGATACCGTGCCGCGTCGAGCGCAACATCGAGCGCGTCCTCGATCTGCTCGAGCGAAACGACACGCGCGCGACGTTCTTCACGCTCGGCTGGATCGCCGAACGCTACCCGGCGCTGATTCGCGACATCGTCTCGGGCGGACACGAACTGGCCAGCCACGGCTACGCGCACCAGCGCGCGAGCGACCAGACGCCCGAGTCGTTTCGCGAGGATCTCGTGCGCGCCAAGCATCTGCTCGAGGACATCGGCGGCGTGCGCGTGCTCGGCTATCGCGCACCGAGCTTCTCGATCGGCGCAGGCAACCTGTGGGCGCACGACGTCATCGCCGAAACGGGCCACCGCTACAGCTCGAGCGTCTATCCGATCGCCCACGACCATTACGGAATGCCGGGCGCGCCGCGATTCGCCTGGCGCACGCCGTCGGGCATCGTCGAGATTCCGCCGAGCTCGCTGCGCATGCTCGGTCGCAACCTGCCCGCGTCGGGCGGGGGCTATTTCCGCCTGCTGCCCTACCCGGTCTCGCGCTGGGGCATCCGTCGCATCAACGAGCGCGACGGCCAATCGTGCATCTTCTATTTCCACCCGTGGGAAATCGACCCGGAGCAGCCGCGCATCCGGCAGGCGCACGCCCGATCCCGGTTCCGGCATTACGTGAATCTCGAACGCACCGCCCAGCGGCTCGAGCGGCTGCTGCGCGATTTTCGCTGGGGGCGCGTCGACGCGGTGTTCGCCGCGCAGCTCGGGGCGCACGACACGCCATGAACCAGGAAAACCTCCACCTGTCGATTTCGCCATCGATGGCGGCCAACCCGGCGATCGCGTTCGGCCACGACGAAACGCTCCCGTCGGTGCGCGCACCGCGCCCCGAGACCACGAGATCGCCCACCACGGTCGCGGTGGCGCTCGAATCCGATCGCGAGGCATGGCAGCGCTGGCTCGAGGCGCGCGACGACGCGTCGATCTTCCACGATTGGGCGTGGCGGCAGGTGCTCGCCGAATCGTTCGGGCATCGCCCGTATTACCTCCTCGCCCGACGCGCGAATCGCGTCGTCGGCGTGCTGCCGCTGGTCGAGGTGAAGTCGCTGCTGTTCGGCCATTCGCTGGTCAGCCTTCCGTTCTGTCCGTACGCCGGTCCGCTCGGCGAAGACCGGGCCGTGCACGATGCGCTCGACGAACACGCCGAAGCGCTGGCGCGCAAGCTGAACGTCGAACTGATCGAATACCGCAGCCTTCGCGCGTCGCATCGCGACTGGCCGCGCCAGGACCTGTACGTGACGTTCCGCAAGGCGATCGCGGCCGACCCCGAGGCGAACCTCGCGTCGATTCCGCGCAAGCAGCGCGCGATGGTTCGCAAGGGCATGCGCAACGCGCTGCGCAGCGACGTCGGCGACCTCGACACGTTCTTCGAGCTGTTCGCCGACAACGTGCACCGCCACGGCACGCCGGCGCACAGTCGTCGCTTCTTCGCGTCGCTGCTCGATGCCTTCGGCGAGCGCGCCGAAGTGCTCGTCGTACGCGACGCCCAGCGCGAGCCGGTCAGCGCGGTGCTGAGCCTGTACCACCGCGACGAAGTGCTGCCGATGCACGCCGGCGATTCGCCGCGCGCGCGCGCACTCGCCGCCAACGACTTCAAGTACTGGGAACTGATGCGCCGGGCAGCCGAGCGCGGCTGCCGCGTCTTCGACTACGGGCGCAGCAAGCGCGGCACCGGCCCCTTCGACTTCAAGAAGAACTGGGGATTCGAGCCCACGCCGCTCACCTACGAATACCGGCTGCTGCGGCGCCAGTCGATTCCGCAGAACAACCCGCTCAATCCGCGCTACCGGCTGATGATCGCCGCGTGGCGCAGGCTCCCGCGCTGGTTGGTCGACGCAGTCGGCCCGTACCTGGTGCGCGGGCTTGGCTGAAGGCGGCAGCATGGCCAGTCCGTCGCTGCCGCTCGGCCCCGATCCCGGGACAACGGCTGCCGTCGACGCATGGCGCCATCGCGCCGCCTCGCG
Source organism: Burkholderiaceae bacterium (assembly GCA_036675585.1). Taxonomy (GTDB): domain Bacteria; phylum Pseudomonadota; class Gammaproteobacteria; order Burkholderiales; family Burkholderiaceae_E; genus Zeimonas. The sequence continues at coordinate 9,619 of JAKFES010000305.1, read as the reverse complement.
CGTCTTCGTCGCGTTCGTGTTTGCCTGCCTGCTGTCGATCGCCGCGTTCCCCGACGTCTGGGCCTCGATGGTTCGCGTCTGGTCGAACTCCGAAACCTTCGCGCACGGCTTCATCGCGCTGCCGTGCGCCGCCTGGATGCTCTGGCGGCGGCGCGACGACTGGTCGGCACTCGCACAGCGCGTCTGGTGGCCGGGGGTGATCGCGCTCATCGGCTGCGGCCTGCTGTGGCTCGCCGGACGCCTGGGCGGCGTCTCGTCGATCGAGCAGTTCGGCGTGGTCGGCATCGTTCCGTCGACCGTGCTGCTGCTGGTGGGCCCGGCCGTCACGCGCGCGCTCGCGTTTCCGCTCGCGTTCCTGTTCTTCGCGGTACCGGTCGGCGAGTTCCTCACGCCGATCATGATGGATTACACGGCCGACGCGACGGTCACCGCGCTGCGCTGGACCGGCATCCCGGTATTCCGCGAAGGGCTGCATTTCAGCCTGCCGACCGGTCGCTGGTCGGTCGTCGAGGCGTGCAGCGGTCTGCGCTACCTGATCGCCTCGCTCGCGCTCGGCGTGCTCTACGCGTACCTGCAATTCCGCACGCTGAAGTACCGGCTCGCCATCGTCGCGCTCGCGATCGCCGTGCCGATCGTGGCGAACTGGATCCGTGCCTACCTGATCGTTCTGCTCGGCCACGTCTCCGACATGCGGCTGGCCGCCGGCGCCGATCACCTGATCTACGGATGGCTGTTCTTCGGCATCGTGATGGCGCTGCTGTTCTGGATCGGCTCGCTGTGGCACGAGCCCGCGCAGCGCCCGGCCCCCTCTGGGGACGCCGCGCCCGTCGCGGTCGCGCGGCAGGCCGAAGCGCCGCCGCGCGCGCTGGCGAGCCGTGCGGTGCTCGCCGGGATGGCGATCGCCATCGTCGCTTCGCTGCTGTGGCGTCCGCTGTCGGCGGGCCTGCTCGACGCCACGCAACCGGTCGACGCGGTCGCAGCACTGCAAAAGGCGATCGCGCCGTTCCCGGAAACCGTCGCCATCGACTTCGCACCGCATTACGACGACGCCACCGGCGCGCTGCGCAGCGCCCGCAGCGTGGCGGGAGCACCGGTCGAGGTGCACGCGTTCTACTACGCCCGCCAGCACGAAACGCAGGAAATGATCCATGCGGCGCACGCGGTCGTGCGCGCCAGCGATTTCGCTTTCCCCGTGGTGTCGTCCGGCACGCAGCGAATGCCGTGGGGCACCGTGGCGGCCTACCGCCTCGGCAGCGCCGGCGCGAGCGGCCTGCTCGTCTGGCACTGGTACGCGGTGGGCGACACGCAGACCGCGAGCGCCTATCGCGCCAAGGCGGCGACCGCCTGGTCGCTCGCCACCGGGCGTGGCGACCATTCGCTGGCGATCGTGCTCGCGACGCCGCTGCGCAGCGAGGAAGGCCGCACCCGCGCGGAATCGATGCAAGCCGCGGCCCGGCGGCTCGGCGAGATGGCGAACGCGCTGCAACCGGCGATCGACAGCATCGCGCACGGACGAAGCGCCGACGCGAAATCGCTGGTGCGCGCCGGCTCGACCGGATCGCCGGGCACGTCGGCCTCGCTGGCCGCTCCTGCGCCGTCGATCGCGCTGCCCGGCCGGGAGCCCGGAACGCGATGAACGACGCACGCGCGCATCTCGTCCACCTCGTGCACCGGCTCGGCACCGGCGGCATGGAGAACGGGCTCGTCAACCTGGTCGACCGGCTGCCGGCCGAGCGGTTCCGCCACACGATCGTCCCGCTCACCGGGGTCGGTGCGATGGCCTCGCGGATCACGAACCGCGACGTACGCATCGAACCGCTCGAACTGCGCCCGGGCCCGCTCGCCGCCGCGTGGCCGCTCCTGTGGCGCGTCTTCCGGCGGCTGCGTCCGTCGGTGGTGCACACGCGCAACGTCGGCACGCTCGAGGCGCACGTCGCCGCAGCGCTCGCCGGGGTGCCGGTGCGCATTCATGGCGAGCACGGCTGGGAAGTGCACGACCTGGTCGGCACCAGCACATCGCTGCTGCGCACGCGCCGCTGGATGCGCCGTTTCGTCCACGCGCAAGTCGCGCTGTCGACGCCGACCTTCGACTATCTGCGCGACCGGGTCGGCGTGCCCGCCGGGCAACTGCATTCGATCTGCAACGGCGTGGACACCGACCGCTTCCGCCCGCGCGACGACCGGCAGCGCGACAGCGGCGATGCGCGCCGGCCGCTCGTCGTCGGCTACGTCGGCCGGCTGGCCGACGTGAAGAACCCGCTGCTGCTGCTCGACGCCTTCGAGCGGCTGCACGCGAGCGTGCGGGCCGACGCGCCGGCGCTCGCCGCGCGCCTGCGCCTGGCGATCGTCGGCGACGGCCCGCTGGCCGGTGCGCTGCGCGAGCGCATCGCCGGCTCGCCGGCGCGCGAAGCCGTCGAGCTAGCCGGCGACCGCGACGACATCGCCGACCGGATGCGCGGCTTCGACGTCTATGCGCTGCCTTCGCTCGCCGAGGGCATCAGCAACACGCTGCTCGAAGCGATGGCGAGCGGCCTGCCCTGCGTCGCCACGCGGGTCGGCGGCAACGAAGAGCTGATCGAAGCGGGCGTCTCCGGCACGCTGGTGGAGTCGGCGAACGCGAACGCGCTCGCCGATGCGCTCGGCGCCTACGTGCGCGATCCGGCGCTGCGCGCGCTGCACGGCGCACACGCACGACGACGCGCCGTCGAGCGCTTCGGAATCGACCGGATGGTCGAGGCATACGATGCGCTGTACACGGGCCTGCTCGTGCGGCGGCGGGCCGTGCCGCGCGGCTGGGATGCGCGCCCGCGCGGCCCGCGTGCGCCGGCGAGCGCCCTGCCCCATTCGAGTGCGAGCTGACCCGTCATGTGCGGCCTGACCGGAATCTTCGACCCGAACGCACCGAGCCGCTGCAGCGAAGCGCTGCTGCGCCGGATGAACGACATCCAGCGGCACCGCGGACCCGACGAGGGATCGGTGCACATCGAGCCGCACGTCGGCCTCGGACACCGCCGGCTGTCGATCATCGACGTCGCCACCGGCCAGCAACCGCTGTTCAACGAGGACGGCAGCGTCGTCGTCGTGTTCAACGGCGAGATCTACAACTTCCAGGCGCTCGCCGCCGAACTCGAAGCCGCCGGACACCGTTTCGCGACGCGCAGCGACACCGAGGTCATCGTCCACGGCTGGGAGGAATGGGGCGAAGAGTGCGTGCAGCGCTTCCGCGGCATGTTCGCGTTCGCGCTGTGGGACCGCAACCGCAAGACGCTGTTCCTCGCGCGCGACCGGCTCGGCGTGAAACCGATGCATTACGGCGCGCTGCCCGACGGACGCCTGCTCTTCGGCTCCGAGCTGAAGACGATCGTCGCGCACCCCGATTTCCCGCGCGCGCTCGACGAGCAGGCGGTCGAGGAGTATTTCGCTTTCGGCTACATCCCCGATCCGCGCACGATCTACCGCCGCGCCGCGAAACTCGCCCCCGGCCACTGGCTGCGCTGGCGCGTCGGCGAGCGCGAGCCCGTGCTGCACCGCTACTGGGATGCGCGCTTCGAGCCCGACGAATCCATCGGCCTGGGCGAAGCGTGCGAGCAGTTGCGCACGCATCTCGTCGAGTCGGTGAAGCTGCGGATGATCTCCGAAGTGCCGCTGGGCGCGTTCCTCTCGGGCGGCGTCGACTCGAGCGCCGTCGTCGCGACGATGGCCGGGCTGTCCGACACCCCGGTGAAAACGTGCTCGATCGCCTTCGATGTCGCATCGTTCGACGAATCGGCGTTCGCGAAGGAAGTCGCCGACCGCTACCGCACCGACCATTACAGCGAGACGGTGCACAGCGACGATTTCGCGTTGATCGACCGCCTGGCCAGCCTGTATGACGAACCCTACGCCGACAGCTCGGCGATCCCCACCTACCGGGTCTGCGAGCTCGCGCGCAAGCGGGTCACGGTCGCCCTGTCGGGCGACGGCGGCGACGAAACGTTCGGCGGCTATCGGCGCTACAAGTTCCAGGTACGCGAACAGGCACTGCGCGACCTGCTGCCCGCGGCGCTTCGCCGCACGCTGTTCGGTGCGCTCGGGCGCGTCTACCCGCAGTTCGACGCCATGCCGCGCGTGCTGCGCGCGCGCTCGACCTTCCAGGCGATGGCGCGCGACGCGGTCGACGCGTACTGCCACTCGGTATCGGTCGTGCGCGAACCCGAACGCTCGTCGCTCTTCTCGCCGACGTTCCGCGCGCGACTCGCCGGCTACAACGCGCGCGAAGTGTTCGCCGCGCATGCGGCGCGGGCGAACACCGACGACGCGCTGTCGCTGATCCAGTACCTCGACTACCACACCTACCTGCCCGGCGACATCAACACCAAGGTCGACCGGGCCTCGATGGCGCATTCGCTCGAAGTGCGCGAGCCGCTGATGGACCACGAGCTCGTCGAATGGGCCGCCCGCCTGCCGTCGCGTCTGAAACTCGCCGGCGGCGAAGGCAAGCTCGTGCTCAAGAAATCGATGGAGCCGATGCTCTCGCACGACGTCCTGTACCGCCCGAAAATGGGTTTCGCCGTGCCGCTCGTCGAATGGTTCCGCGGGCCGCTGCGCGCAGAGGTCGTGCGGGTGCTGCAGGGCGACGCCCTCGCCGGCACCGGCTATTTCGACGCCCGCACGCTGTCGGCAATCGCCGACGAGCACCTGTCGGGCCGGCGCGACCGCAGCGCCACGATCTGGGCGCTGCTGATGTTCGAACGCTTCATCGCCTCGCCGACGCGCAGCGCGTCCGACGAGGCCTTCCCGCAACGAGAGACGCTCGCCGATGTCGCTACGTGACCTGCTGTTGACGGTACTGCTGGTCGGCGGGCTGCCGGTCGCGCTGCGCCGCCCGTACATCGGCGCGTTGATCTTCACCTTCGTCAGCATGGCGAACCCGCACCGCTACACGTGGGGTTTCGCCTACTCGATGCCGTGGGCGATGGCGTATGCCGTCACGACCATGGCCGGGCTGGTGGCCACGCAGGAGCGCATCGTCGCCGACAGCATCCGGCGCTACTGGCCGATGCTGCTGTACCTCGCGTGGATGGGCGTGACGACGCTCAATGCCTTCGAGGCGCAAGAGGCACGAATCCGGTGGATCGAGGTGGCGAAGATCCACCTGATGTGCCTCGTCACCCTGATGCTGCTCACCGACTGGAAACGGATCCGCCTGCTCGTCTGGGTCGCGGTCGGCAGCGTGGGCTTCTATGGGCTGAAGGGCGGCGTCTTCACGCTCGTCAGCGGCGGGAATTTCCTGGTCTGGGGCCCGCCCGACAGCGCGATCGAGGACAACAACCACCTGGCGGTCGGCCTGGTGATGATGCTTCCGCTGCTGTACTGGCTGTACCGCGACGCGAACCGGAGGTGGCTCAAGGCCATATTGCTGCTCACGGCACTCATGTCGTCGGTCGCCATCTTCGGCTCGCACTCGCGCAGCGCCTTTCTCGGGATCCTGGCGATGTCCGGATTCCTCGTGCTGAAAAGCGACCGCAAGATCCCGATCGCGATCGCCTCGCTCACGCTGGGCGCCGTCGCGGTGTGGTTCATGCCGCAGCAGTACTGGGACCGGATGGCGTCGATCCAGACCTACGAGCAGGACTCCTCGGCGATGGGCCGGATCAACGTCTGGAAGACGGCGATCAACATCGCCAACGACCGCATCACCGGCGCCGGGTTCGATTACTACGGAATCAGCGTCTTCAAGCGTTACGCGCCCGATCCCGAAGACATCCACTCGGCGCACAGCATCTATTTCCAGTCGCTCGGCGAGCACGGCTGGATCGGCCTGGGCCTGTTCCTGCTGATCTGGCTCTACGTCTGGTTCGTCTGCCGGCGGGTGATCCGCGAAGGAAAAGACCGCCCCGAGGAGCGCGGAAAGGTCCTGCTCGCGCGAATGACGCAGGTCAGCCTCGTCGGATTCGGCGTGGGCGGCGCGTTCGTGAACATCGGCAACTGGGACATGGTGTACTACCTGGCGATCTCCGCGATCGCGACCGCGCGCATCATCAGCGCCGAGACGGCCGGCGCGCAGCAAGGCGTGCCACTGCCGCCACGCTCGGTTGCACCGTCGCGAACCAGCCCGACCGCGGCACTCCGGCAACGAACCGCTACGCCTGTCCGCCCTGCGCCGATGCAATAGCGCATCGTCCTGCCGGCGCCGTCCGGCTCGTGACGCAGTTCCTCGCGCGGCGGCGCCGTTCCGGCAACCTGTCGTCTCCGGCCCGCATGGTTCCCCGCACGTTCCCGATGTGCGCAGACCAGCCAGGGCGAGCCGCACGACGGAGGCAGGACGTTGCACCGGATGAACAAGGCCGAGATCCTTCGCTACATCGACGAGCGAGCGGACCTTTTCGATGCCTGCGCGGTAGAGAACTGCTTCACCGGGAGCGCGTGGCTACGGCACCTCGTCGAGCAGGTGACCGACTCGCAGTCCAGGTTCGCCGCGCCGGAGTACCTCGCCAATGGCGGCGAAAGCACGATGCTGCTGTACGCGCCGCGTCGAGGCGAACCCTTCCGGCCACTCGTCAACTACTACGCGTCGCTCGCTTCGCCGATCTGCTCGCGATCGGCGAACATCGAAGTCGAAGCGCGACACCTCATCCGGCAACTGCGGAAAGAACCGGTCGTCGATTTCTCGCCCCTGTCGACGCGAACCGCCGAATCCCTGGCGAACGCGCTTCGTCAGGAGCAGTGGTATTCGCGGCGGTATTTCTGCTTCGGCAACTGGTACCTCCCGAGCGAAGGCCTGAGCTTCACGGAATACATGAAAGCGCGCCCATCGCAACTCAGAAACACGTGGGAGCGGAAGCGCAAGAAGTTCCAGGGCAGTGCCCGCATCGAGATCTTCACGTCCGATGCGCAGCGGGGCATCGAGGCTTTCCAGACCGTCTACGCCCGCAGCTGGAAAAATCCGGAACCCTATCCCGACTTCGTCCCCGGCTGGGCCAGGATCTGCTCGCGCAACGAATGGCTGAGGCTGGGCGTGGCATGGCTGGACGAAACGCCGATCGCCGCGCAGTTCTGGTTCGTGCATCACGGACGGGCGTACATCTACAAGCTCGCGTACGACGAAAACTATGCGAACTGGTCGGCAGGAACGGTGTTGACCGCAGCGCTGATGGAACACGTGCTCGACAAGGATCGTGTCCATGAAGTCGACTATCTCACCGGCGATGATCCGTACAAGAAGACCTGGATGAACCACCGTCGAGAGCGCGTCGGGTTGGTTGCATGCAACCTTCGCACCTTTGGTGGCACGGTTCGCGCGCTGCGCGAGTACGGAGGATCGGCCACTGCTGAACTGAGGAACAGATTCCGCAACCCCGCGAGCACGCCGTCGGGTCGCGACGGCACCGCCCCGAGCCGTCTTCCGGCAGCCTGAGTCACGCCAGCTTTCCCCGGAGCGGGCGGCGCACCTTGCTCTACCGCGCTATGCCACTTCCCGCCTGAACCGACCCCGGACGCCGAGGTTCGCGTCTGCCGTGGCAACGGATACCCGGTGAAGCCAATACAGTCTCCACGCCAAGGGGTAGCTCAGGAACCATTGCCGGCCGGTCAGCATTGCCTTCAACCCCTGCATGGCGATCGACCTGCGCGCGGTAAGCGGGTCCGGCCTTCCCAAAGCCACGGACGCGGCCAGTTCGAGGCTTGTCCGACGCCAGTAGAAAGTGCGACGTGGCGCGGCGACTCGTCTCTCGAAAGCAATGTGTCGCCAATGCGGAAAGGCGTGATGAATCGTCTCGTCGTGGAACCTCTTGTCGACCACCATCTCGGCAGGAAGCGAAAGCAGGAACTGTACGAGGGTCTTGTTCAGATATGGTGCAACCGGAACGGCCACCGAGGACAACATCGAAAACGTGTACTCCGCGATCTCCCGACGAGTCCGGTTCCAGAAATAGAAAGCGGTCAACGGGTTTGCAACGTCGGCATGTTCCTCGAGTGCCGCCACGATCCGCTGCAATGCCACGTTTCGGCCGAAAGGCTCCCTCCATTTCGGCTTGACATATTTCATGACCGAGTCGTTCCCGCCGCTCCATCTCGAGCAGATCGCCGACGCGGTGGCTGTCAGGTCGCCGCGCCGGTAGGAAGCCAACTGCGTTGGGTCCAGAAAGGACCCAGCGGACAACACGCCTCCTCCGATACCGTCGAACACACGGCAGCCTGGCTCGAGGTCTAGCCCGCGCACGACCGCAGTCGCCCAGATGTGCTCGTCTGCGCAGTAGTTCGTCGCGTCCGCCTTCCACCGTTCGGCCTGGACTCGTCGACGAGGTTGCCTCAGCACCCGATGCGGAATCCCGAATTCGGTACATATGATTCGCGCGACCCTCGCGTCCTCGTTCGCCCGCTCGAGATGTTCCGCAGTCAGACAGAAATCCGGCGAACGGCCTTGCGAGACGAGTTCGAAAAGAATATGACGCGAATCCCGGCCGCCGCTCAAGGGGACAGCAACCGGGCCGGGGCCGTCGACACCGGCCGCCACGGCACTTCGGAACAGCTCCGCATATCGAGCAATCGCTTGGCGACGATCGATGACGCAAGTCTCGGGCTTGGGTGCGCTACCGACAATCCGCACTCCTTCACCTGCGCGCCACTCGACACGCCCCGTTCTCGGGATTGCCCGGATATTTCGCCAGGGAGTGTCGTCACCAAGGAAAAAACCGAGGCGAAGAAAAGCGGCGATTGCGTTCATGTCGTACTCGGGGTCTCGCAGCCGAGCCAGGACCTCCGAGATTCGATCCGAAACGATGAACTCTTGTTTACTCGAATGATAAAAAACCGGCGCGAAACCCCACGGTTCGCTGACGACTTCGGCACGGCGTCCGTCCCAGTTCCAGGCAACGAAATATCCGTTGCTCTCAATCGCCTTCGATGTACCGCGGTTTCCTCGAGAAAAATTCTCTGACCCGATCACCTCGACGACGTCGTCGCCTGTGGATCGCAAATGCATGAATGACCGAGTAAAACCGAGATTTGTCGAGCGCGATCTCATTCAAAGAGCCTGGTGTCTTGACGTTCAAATTGCGAGGCATCTAACACTACTGCAGCAGCGGCCAGTCCTCTTGTCGCTCGCCCTTGCGCCGAGTTAGTTTCTTAACACCGAGCCAGCGAGGGACCGCCATGCACGAGCAGAGCGTGGTTCAACAAGAATCGCTCTTGCTGCAGAATCCATCGCTGCCACAAAACGACCCTTCTTTCTGAACTCATACGAGTTCGCCAGGTGGAGGCCATGGATTTTCTTCTTCAGCAATGAACGCACAGCAAAAAATTGATGATCCAAAAGCAGATCCCAAAGCGCCTCGACCCTCCATTTCTGCGTATCGGTAATCGAACGTGTCGAATTATTTTCGTGATATCTGTAATAAGCGCAGATGCGTGGCACATAGACAAACGAAGCCGCGCAGGCCAGCCTGAGGAACAAGTGATAATCCTGCTGGCGTAGCAACCGTTCGTTAAAACCGCCGACATTCTCGAAAAGGCTTCTTTTTAATAAGGTGACGATGGTATGAGTCGGAGCCTGTTGGAGAAAACAAGACAGTGGGTTATCAATTCTTATCGGGTGTCCGCTGTTGTCGTATGCCCGCGAGAGGAAATCATAAGCGACGAC
>JAKFES010000045.1:0-18003 GCA_036675585.1 Burkholderiaceae bacterium | reverse complement strand
GGCGTGCCGCGCGTGCGCGTGCGTCGCGCGACGCGCGCGCGAAGGCGCGCGGCTCAGCCCGCGAGCGGCCGGAAGCAAATGCGGTGCGGCGTCTCGGCGTCGTCGCCGAGGTGACGCCGGCGATCGCCGAGGTACTCGGCGAAGTTGCCCTCGAACCAGACCGCCTCGCTGTTGCCCTCGAACGCGAGGATGTGCGTCGCGATGCGGTCGAGGAACCAGCGATCGTGCGAAACCACGACCGCGCAGCCGGGGAAGTCGAGCAGCGCCTGCTCGAGCGCGCGCAGCGTCTCCACGTCGAGGTCGTTCGTCGGCTCGTCGAGCAGCAGCAGGTTGGCGCCGGCGCGCAGCACCTTCGCCAGTTGCACGCGGTTGCGCTCGCCGCCCGAGAGCTCGCCGATCGTCTTCTGCTGGTCAGCGCCCTTGAAGTTGAAGCGGGCGACCCACGCGCGGCTCGGCGTGGTGAAGCCGCCGACCGCGATGTTGTCCTGCCCGTCGGAGACCTCCTCCCAGACGGTCTTGCCCGAATCGAGCGTGTCGCGGCTCTGGTCCACGCACGCCGCCTTCACCGTGTCGCCGATGCGCAGCACGCCGGCGTCGGGCTGCTCGTCGCCCATGATCATCCGGAACAGCGTCGTCTTGCCGGCGCCGTTCGGTCCGATCACGCCGACGATCCCGCCGGGCGGCAGCCGGAACGACAGGCCGTCGAACAGCAGTCGCTCGCCGAAAGCCTTGCGCAAGCCGTCGGCCTCGACGACCACGTCGCCCAGGCGCGGCCCGGGCGGGATGTAGAGCTCGTTCGTCTCGTTGCGCTGCTGCGTCTCGACCGCGGCGAGCTCGCGGAAGCGCGCCAGGCGCGCCTTGCTTTTCGCCTGCCGCGCCTTCGGGTTCGCACGCACCCATTCGAGCTCGGACTGCATTGCGCGGATGCGCGCCGACTCCTGCTTCGCCTCGGTTTCGAGGCGCTGCTCCTTCTGCTCGAGCCACGACGAATAGTTCCCCTGCCACGGAATGCCGTGGCCGCGGTCGAGCTCGAGGATCCAGCCGGCAACGTTGTCGAGGAAGTAGCGGTCGTGCGTGACGGCGATCACGGTGCCGGGGAATCGCTCGAGGTACTGCTCGAGCCACTGCACCGACAGCGCGTCGAGGTGGTTCGTCGGCTCGTCGAGCAGCAGCATGTCGGGCTCCGACAGCAGCAACCGGCACAGCGCGACGCGACGGCGCTCGCCGCCGGAGAGTTTCGAGACGTCGGCGTCCCAGGGCGGCAGCCGCAGCGCGTCGGCGGCCACCTCGAGCTTGCGCTCGATCTCCCAGCCGCTCGCCGCGTCGATTCGCGCCTGCAGCTCGCCCTGGCGCTCGAGCAGCCGGCTCATCTCGTCGTCGTCCATCGGTTCGGCGAAGCGCTCGCTGATTTCGTTGAACTCGGCGAGCAGCGCGAGCGTCTCGCCGAGCCCCTGCTCGACGTTGCCGCGCACGTCGAGCGCGGCGTCGAGCTGCGGCTCCTGCGGCAGGTAGCCGATGCGCAGGTTCGGCATCGGCACCGCCTCGCCTTCGTATTCGCGGTCGACGCCGGCCATGATCCGCAGCAGCGTCGACTTGCCCGACCCGTTCAGGCCGAGCACGCCGATCTTGGCGCCGGGAAAGAAACTGAGCGAGATGTCCTTGAGGATCACGCGCTTGGGGGGCACGACCTTGCCCACCCGGTTCATGGTGTAGACGTACTGGGCCATTCGTTCGGCGTTCGTGGGGGAGCGGGGATTGTCACATTTGTGGGAGGAGAAGGGTGAAGGGTGAAGGGTGAAGGGGGCCGAGCCGGCCACCCGCAGCCGAGGCTTTTCCCCTTCTCCCTTCTCCCTTCGCCCTTCTCCTCCCCCTCCTCACCGCGCCCTCACAATGACGAACCACGGTCGCGCGAGCGTGCGGATCGCACGGCCGTCGGCGGTGAGCGGCACCTTCGTCATCGCGACGCGGTCGAAGACGTTGCCGCCGACGACGCGCGCCACGCGTCGTGGAAGGGCCACGGCGACGACGAGATCGCAGTGCGACGACGTGAGGAACTCGAGGTCGTCGATCGATTCCATCCGCAGCAGCGTGACCCGGTCGCGCAGCGGCGAGACATTGCGCGGCGCGCACACCAGGTCGCCGACCTTCAGCGGCTCGTCGTCGACGGGCAGCAACTCGAACTGCGCCTCGTCGCGCGCCTCGCGTTCGCGCTGCCGCAGTGCCCGCAGGTAGCGCGCGTGCGCCGCGTCGCCGGCGAAGGCGGGTGCGGCGACGCCCACCTGCTCCATCAGGAACGAGATGAACGCTGCGGACCACGGTGCGTCCGGACGGGGCGGCGCACCGGGTTCGCTCGCGCTTCCGGTGCCCAGCGCCCAATAGCGGTGCACGCGGGCTCGCGCGTCGAACGGCGCCGAGTCGGCCTCGTGCGCGCCCTGGCGCTCCAGGCGCGCGGTTCCGTCGGTCGCATCGACCGACGTGCGGCCCCAGGCGCGCCATTCGCGCAGCGCCACCGCGACGAGGTGCGCGGCCACCTGTTCTGCGGGCAGGCGCCGCGCGTACGCGGTGGCGGGAACGGCAAGCGCGATCGCGACGAGCAGCCAGCCGAGGGCGGCGGTGTGCCGGCGCGGAACCGCGCGCCGGCGCTTTGCGCATATGCTCGCGCTGACCGCCGCACGCGCCGATCCATGAACGCCTCTTCGACGACGCCGATCTACCAGGTTCGAAAGCTGACCCGGACCTACCGCATGGGCGAGGTCGAGATCCATGCGCTGCGCGGCGTCGACCTCGATCTGTACGCCGGCGAGTTCGTCGTCCTTCTCGGCGCGTCGGGCAGCGGCAAGTCGACGCTGTTGAACATCCTCGGCGGGCTCGATCACGCGACCTCCGGTGAAGTGCTGTATCGCGGGCGGGACCTCGGCGGCGCCGATGCACGCGCGCTGACGCGCTTCCGGCGCCGCGAAGTCGGCTTCGTATTCCAGTTCTACAACCTGATCGCGAGCCTGACCGCGCGGGAGAACGTGGCGATCGTGACCGAGATTGCCGACGACCCGATGGATCCGGCCGAAGCGTTGCGGCTCGTCGGGCTCGCGGATCGGGCCGATCATTTTCCCGCCCAGCTCTCGGGCGGCGAGCAGCAGCGCGTGGCGATCGCGCGCGCGATCGCGAAGAATCCGTCGATCCTGCTGTGCGACGAGCCGACCGGCGCGCTCGATTCGAGCACCGGCGTGCGCGTGCTGGAGGTGCTCGCCGACGTCAACCGGCGCCTGCAGACGACTACCGTCGTCATCACGCACAACGCGGTGATCGCCGACATGGCCGATCGCGTGATCCGGCTGAGCGACGGTCGCGTCGCCGAGGTGCGCGTCAACGAGAGCAAGGTCGCCGCGCAGGCACTGCGCTGGTAGATGCGCGCGCTGAACCGCAAGCTGCTGCGCAATCTCTGGTCGCTCAAGGCGCAGGGGCTGGCGATCGCGCTCGTCGTGGCGGGCGGGGTGGCGACCTTCGTGATGTCGCTGGCCGCGGTCGATTCGTTGCGTCGTACGCAGTTCGAGTTCTACGCCGAGCAGCGTTTCGCCGACGTGTTCGCCGACCTGAAACGCGCGCCCGAGTCGCTGGCGGCGCGGCTGCGCGAGCTCGACGGCATCGGGTCGATCGAGACGCGCGTGCGCGCGCCGATCCGTCTGGACGTGCCGGGGTATGCCGATCCGGTCACCGGGCTCGCGATCTCGATTCCCGACGGCGCGCAGCCGGTATTGAACCGGCTGTTCCTGCGCGCCGGCACGCTGCCCGATCCCGTTGGCGACGACCAGGTCGTGGTCAACGAGGCGTTCGCCGAGGCACACGGCCTGCGGCCCGGTGCACGGCTCGAGATGGTCGTCAACGGCCGCCGGCAGGCGCTGTCCGTGGTCGGGATCGGCCTGTCGCCCGAGTACGTCTATCAGATCCGCCCCGGCGATCTTTTTCCCGACTACGCCCGCTACGCGGTGCTTTGGATGAACCGCAGCGCGCTGGCCGGCGCCTTCGGCATGGACGGGGCCTTCAACAACGTCGTCGCGACGCTCGCGCCGGGCCGGTCGGCGGCGGCGACGCTCGCCGCGCTCGATCGATCGCTTGCGTCGTACGGTGGGCTCGGGGCGCACGACCGGGAAACGCAGACCTCGAACCGGTACCTCGAGCAGGAACTCGAGCAGCTCGACGCGATGGCGCGATTCGTTCCGGCGATTTTTCTCGCGGTGGCCGCTTTTCTGCTCAACGTCGTCGCGGCGCGCGTGATCCGGACCCAGCGCGCGCAGATCGCCGTGCTGAAGGCCTTCGGCTACGGCGACGCGACGATCGCGGTGCACTACTTGCTGCTCGTGCTGTCGGTCGTCGCGATCGGGTCGATCGCCGGCGTCCTCGCCGGCGCCTGGCTCGCCGACGGGCTGGCGACGATCTACCAGGAGTTCTTCCGGTTTCCGTTCCTGCGCATGCGGGTGCGGCCGGTGCTGGCGGCGACGGCGATCGCGATCGCGGCCGCCGCCGCGGCCGTCGGCGCGCTGACGGCCGTGCATGCCGCCTTCCGACTGCCGCCCGCCGAGGCGATGCGGCCGGCCGCGCCTGCGCGCTACCGGCGCACCGTCGTCGAGCGCCTGGGCATCGGCCGCTTCGTCAGCCAGCCCACGCGGATCGTGCTGCGCAACCTCGAGCGCCGGCCGTGGCGTTCGGCGTTGTCGCTGGCGGGGATCGCGCTGGCCGTCGCGATCCTCGTGCTGAGCGGGCTGCAGAAAGGCGCGGTGGCGTACATGATGGACGCACAGTTCCGCATCGCGCAGCGTCAGGATCTCACCGTTTCCTTCGACGAAGCGCTGTCGCAGCGCGCCGTGCAGGAACTCGAGGCGCTGCCCGGGGTGCGCCGCGTAGAGGGGTTCCGCATCGCGCCGGCGGTGCTGCGCAACGGGCATCGCGAGTACCGCACGACCCTGCAGGGTTATCGCGCCGACGGCGAGCTGTTTCGCGTGCTCGACGAGCGGCTGCGGCCGATCGGACTCGTCGACGGCGGCGTGATGCTCACCGATCACCTCGGGCGCCTGCTCGGCGTCGCGGCCGGGGATCGGCTGCAGGTGCAGGTGCTCGACGGCCGACGCCAGATGCTCGAGATCCCGGTCGCGGGCCTCGTCACCGAGTTCGTCGGCGTCGGCGCGTATTTCACGCGCGAAACGCTGAATCGCTTGCTGCAGGAAGGCGCGGTGGTGAACGGCGCCTTCCTCTCGGTGGCGCCCGGTGCGACGGCCGAGGTGATGCAGCGGCTCGATCGGCGTCCCCGCGTGAGGAACGTGACGCTGCGTGAGCGCGCGATCGATGCGTTCGACGAGCTGATGGGCCGGACGCTGCTCGTCTACGGCTTCTTCGTCATCGTGCTCGCCGGATCGATCGCGTTCGCGGTCGTCTACAACAACGCGCGTATCGCATTTGCCGAACGCAGCCGCGAACTGGCGACGCTGCGCGTGCTCGGCTTCACGTACGGCGAAGTGGCCTGGGTGCTCCTCGGCGAGCTGGCGCTGCTCACGCTGCTGGCGATCGCCCCGGGCTTCGCGCTGGGGGCGGGTTTCGCGTGGATCGTTACGCGCGCGATGCAGACCGATCTGTTTCGCGTCCCGCTGGCGCTCGAGCCCTCCGCGTTCGCGACGGCGGCGGCGGTCGTGATCGGGTCGGCGCTGCTTTCGTCGCTGCTCGTCGGGCACAATCTGCGCCGGCTCGACCTCGTCGAAGCACTCGAAGCCTCGGAGTGAATGTTCGTGCCGGCTCCCGCCTGGTTCTCCCGCCGCACTCTCGCGCTGGTCGCGATCGCCGCGCTGGTCGCGATCGGGCTCTATTACGGGTTTCGCGAACCCGCGCCGCGCGTCGATGCCGGCGAAGTGCTGCGCGGGCCGTTGCGCGTGAGCTTCGAGGAGGAGGGGCGCACGCGCGTGAAGGATCGCTACGAGTTCTCGGCGCCGATCGCCGGGCAGTTGTCGCGCGTCGCGCTCGAACCGGGCGACCGGGTCGCGCGCGGCGAACGGCTGTTCTCGATCGCGCCGTCGTTCGCCGCGCCGCTCGATCCGCGCGAGCACGCGCAGGCGGCCGCCCTGGTCGCCCGCGCCGGGGCGTCGCTGCAATCGGCGCAGACGCAGAGACTCGCGGCGCAGGCGCGCTCGGAACTGGCAGACGGCGAAGTCGAGCGGCTTCGTCCGCTCGCCACGAGCGGGCACGTCTCGGCCGCCGCGCTCGATCGTGCAGTGGCCGAAGCGCGCAGCGCCGCTGCAATGCTGCGATCGGCCCGCTTCGCGATCGACGTCGCGCGCCACGAGCTCGACGTTGCCCGCGCCGTGCTCGAAGTGCGCGGTGCCGACCGGGCGCTGTCGTCGATCGCGGTCGACTCGCCGCTCGATGCGACGGTGCTCACGCGGGTGCGCCAGAGCGAGGGCGCCGTGCAGCCCGGCACGCCGATCCTGGCCCTCGGCGATCTCGACAGCCTGGAGGTCGTCGTCGACGTGCTCTCGCCCGACGCCGTGCGCCTGCGCCCGGGCATGGCGGTCGAGCTCGAGCGCTGGGGCGGTGACGCGACGCTCGCGGCGCTTGTCCGGCGCATCGAACCGGCGGGCTTCACGAAAGTCTCGGCGCTCGGTGTCGAAGAACAGCGCGTCTGGGTCGTCGTCGATCTCGCCGGCGACCCGGCCGCGTGGCGCGCGCTCGGCGACGGCTATCGCGTGCTCGCCCGCTTCATCGTCTGGCAGGGCGACGACGTGCTGCAGGCGCCGGCCGGGGCGCTGTTTCGTGACGGCGGCGCGTGGGCGGTGTTCGTTCTCGACGGCGATCGTGCGCGATCGAGGCATGTCGACGTCGGGCAGCGCAGCGGGCTGTCGGTGGAGATCCGCGACGGACTTCGAGCCGGCGAGCGCGTGCTCCTGCACCCCGATCGCGAACTCACCGACGGCGCGCGGGTGCGCGTGCGCGGGCGCTGATCGCTCGAAGCCGTCGCCGCAGCGCGCGCGCGGATCCGGGCCGGTGGGACGCGCTCGCTCAGTGCGCGGGGCGCGCGCCGCGCCCGAACAGGTACGCGGCGAGCGCGACCCCGCCGGCGGCCAGCCAGATGCCGCGCATCGGCATCGCCTGGACGCGGTTCCACGCCAGCGCCGGAACTTTCGGCGCGGACAGCTGCAGCCGGCGTCGCGCCATCCGTGCACCGAGTTCGTGCAGCCTCCCGGCGAGCCGTTCGGCGGCCAGCGGCAGCAGGATCGTTTCCTCGTCGGCGACGTGGTGCATCACGTCGCGCATCAATTCCAGGAAGGTGGGTTCGTACGACGGGTCGTCGGCGCCCAGTTGGCGCAGACGCGCGACCAGGCGGCGCACTTCGGCGTGCTCGGGCACGCTTCGCTCGAGCGCAGGGGTGTCGGGAGCGACCGCGCGCAGCGCCGGATAGAAGATCTCCTCCTCGAGCTGCGCATGGACCTCGAGTGCGAGGCACACCGCCTCGACGATCGCCTCCCGCCTGCGTGGCGAGGTCTCGGCGTCGAACTGGCGGAAGGTCGTCATCACGTGCGTGTGGTCGGCGCGGATCATGTCCGTCGCCGTGGGCGCGATGCGTTCGATCATCGTGTTCGATTTCATGGGCGGGCCTCGTCGGTGCGCAAGCGGTGTGTTCGAGAGCGCGCGACCCGCAACCCGTGTTCCCGTGTTCCCGCGTCGCGCGCCGGCCGCCCGGCCCGCACCCGCCGGCGGGAATCGTTGATGTGCATCAAGCGCCTGCACGCGTTCGACCCGGTCGGGGTATGCCGGGCGCCGGGCAATAATGGTAAAACGGTACCGGAATACCGGAGGTAGTCGATGACCATGCACGTCGTCGTTTGCGTGAAACAGGTTCCCGATTCGAGCCAGATCCGGGTGCACCCGGTCACGAACACGATCATGCGGCAGGGTGTTCCGGCCGTCGTCAACCCGTACGACCTCGTCTCGCTCGAGGAGGCGCTGCGGATCCGCGACCGGTTCGGCGCGCGCGTCACCGTGCTGAGCATGGGGCCGAAGATGGCGGTCGATGCGCTGCGCAAGTGCGTTTCATACGGTGCGGACGACGCAGTGCTGATCACCGACCGCGTGTTCGCCGGCTCCGACACGCTCGCGACGTCGTACGCGCTGGCCTCGACGATCCGCACGATCGGCGCGCAGCGCCCGGTCGACATGGTGTTCTGCGGCAAGCAGACGATCGATGGCGACACGGCGCAGGTCGGGCCGGGGATCGCGCGGCGGCTCGGCCTGCAGCAGCTCACCTACGTCTCGAAAATCGAGCGCGTCGACCCCGGCGCGCGCGAGATCGTCGTGCACCGTCGCGCCGAAGGCGGCGTGCAGGTGCTGCAGACGAAGCTGCCGTGCCTGGTCACGATGATGGAAGGCGCCAACACGATCCGTTTCGCCGGCATGGACGACCTGTTCCGCGCCGCGCGCTGCGAGGTCCTCGAGTGGGACCACAAGGCGGCCGGCATTGCCGAGCTCGAGCGTTGCGGGTTGAAGGGCTCGCCCACGGTCGTGAAGAAGGTGTTCGCGCCTTCGGCGCGTTCGGTCAAGGCGCAGTGCTTCGATGCGGGCGGCGACAGTCCGCGCGAGGCGGTCGAGGCGCTGCTCGGTCGGATGTTCGTCGAGCATCCGTCGCTCGAAGCGGAGATCGCGCCATGAGCCACGACGACGCCGAAAGCACCCGGGGCGGGGCCGCCGGCACGAACGTCGGCGCCGCAGCGCGGCGGCGCGACTCCGGCGTCGACCTCGGTGCCTGGCGCGGCGTCTGGGTCAACGTCGAGCTCGAACGCGGTCGCGTCCATCCGGTGTCGTGGGAGCTGCTCGGCGAGGGCCGCAAGCTCGCCGACCATCTCGGCGTGCCGTTGTCCGGCGTCCTGCTCGGCCCCGACGACGCGGGCACCGACGCGGCCGCCGCCGACGCGCTGCGCCACGGCGCCGATTCCGTTCACGTCGTGCGCGACCCGGTGCTGGCGCACTACCGCACCGACCCGTACACGAAGGCGCTCACCGAACTCGTCGCGCGCCGCCGGCCCGAGATCCTGCTGCTCGGCGCGACGACGCTCGGTCGCGACCTCGCCGGCGCCGTCGCGACCACGCTCGGCACCGGGCTGACGGCCGACTGCACCGAACTGCGAATCGACGACGAGACGCGCAGCCTCGCCGCGACGCGGCCGACTTTCGGCGGCACGCTGCTGTGCACGATCCACACGCTCGAATACCGGCCGCAGATGGCCACGGTACGCCCGCGCGTGATGGCGATGCCGAAGCCCGACCCCGAGCGCGGCGGAACGATCGTCGAGGAGCGCGTCGCGCTCGCCGAGGACGACGTCGTCACGAAGATCCTCTCGTTCATCCCCGATGCCGACGCCGACAAGGCGCAGCTCGCCTACGCCGACGTCGTCGTCGCCGGCGGCCGCGGGCTCGGCAAACCCGAGAACTTCCGTCTGGTCGAGGAGCTCGCGCAGGTGCTCGGCGGCGAGTATGGCGGCTCGCGGCCGGTGGCGCAGGCGGGGTGGATCCCCGCCGAGCGGCAGATCGGCCAGACGGGCAAGACGATCCGGCCGAAGCTGTACATCGCCGCCGGCATCTCGGGCGCGATCCAGCATCGCGTCGGCGTCGAGGGCGCCGACGTCATCGTCGCGATCAACAGTGATCCGAAGGCGCCGATCATGGATTTCGCGAGTTACGCGATCGTCGGCGACGCACTGCAGATCCTGCCCGCGCTCACCGCCGCATTGCGTGAGCGCAAGGCGCAGCGCGCGCGCTGAGCGCCGCGCGCGACGTTCCATCGCAACCGGCACGCAGGCACGAGGAGACAGCATGGCCGAGAAATTCGATGCGATCGTCGTCGGCGCGGGCCCGTCGGGCAACACGGCCGCCTACCTGTTGGCGAAGGCGGGCATGAAGGTGCTGCAGCTCGAGCGCGGCGAGTATCCGGGATCGAAGAACGTCCAGGGCGCGATCCTGTACGTCGACGCGCTCGAGGCGGTGATTCCGAACTGCCGCAAGCAGGCACCGCTCGAGCGCGCGGTGATCGAGCAGCGCATGTGGCTGATGGACGACCGCTCGCACGTCGGCTCGCATTACCGGGGCGCCGCCGACGACGAGCAGCCGACGCGCTACACGGTCATTCGCGCGAACCTCGACAAGTGGTTCTCGAAGAAAGTGCAGGAGGCCGGCGCGCTGCTCATCTGCGAAGCCACCGTCGTCGAGTTGCTGAAGGAAGGCGGGCGAGTCGTCGGCGTGCGCACCGATCGCGCCAACGGCGAGATCCGCGCCGACGTCGTCGTGCTCGCCGACGGCGTGAACTCGCTGGTGGCGACGAAATCGGGCCTGCGCCCGCCGATCCAGGCGTGCGACGTGGCGCTCGCGGTCAAGGAGATGCACTTCCTGCCGAAGGCGACGATCGAGGAACGCTTCAACCTGTCGGGCGAGAACGGCGTCGTCATCGAGATGTTCGGCAAGATCACGAAGGGCATGGTCGGCACCGGGTTCCTGTACACGAACAGGGAATCGGTCTCGATCGGCGTCGGCTGCATGGTCGACGACTTCCGCACTGCGCGCGTGAGCCCCTACCAGCTGCTCGAGGAGATGAAGCAGCACCCGTCGGTGAAGCCGCTGATCGCGGGCTCCGAAGTCAAGGAGTATTCGGCGCACCTCATCCCCGAGGGCGGCTACGACGCGATTCCGCAGATCCACGGCGAAGGTTGGGTCATCTGCGGCGATTCGGGCGGGTTCGTCAACGCGGTGCACCGCGAGGGCTCGAACCTCGCGATGACCACCGGACGGCTGGCCGCCGAGACGATCCTGCAGCTGCGCGAGGAAGGCAAGGCGTACAGCGCGGCGAACCTGAAGCGCTACCGCAAGGCGCTCGAGGGCAGCTTCGTGATGAAGGACCTGAAGAAATACCGCGACGTGCCCCGCATCCTGCACGGCAACCGGCAGTTCCTCACGACGTATCCGGAACTGATGTCGCGCGCCGCGCACACGCTGCTGAAGGTCGACGGTGTCGACAAGCTCACGAAGGAAAGACAGATCCAGCGCGACTTCGTCGAGAAGCGCTCGCGCTTCGGACTGTTCGGCGATGCGATCAAGCTGATGAGGGCGTTCCGATGATCAAGGTCGAGGAAAAGCTGTTCGAGAACCGCTACCGCGTCGACGAGGGGCGCGCGCACATCTTCATCAAGGCGCCCGAGGTCTGCCGCGACGAGTGCAAGACGCCGTCGTGCACCTGGGCGTGTCCGGCCGGGTGCTATTCGCTCGGCGACGACGGCAGCGTGACGCTGTCGACCGACGGCTGCCTCGAATGCGGCACGTGCCGGCTGCTGTGCAGCGAGCACTTCAACGTCGAGTGGGCGTATCCGCGCGGCGGCTACGGGGTGCTCTACAAGTTCGGCTGACGCGGTTCGCGCGGGCGCGCAAACCGCGCAGGCCGATCATTTGCCCTGCAGCCGGTTCAGGTACTCGACCAGCGCCAGGATGCGCGTGCGCACGTAGACCTCGGGGTTGTACGGCGTATCCATGTAGTACTCGGCGGCGCGGATCTTGTAGTCGAGCCCCCAGATCGGCATTTCCCGCGAGCCGTGCCCCGCTCCGGCGCCGTCGATCACGTCGTAGACCCGCGACAGCGGAAACACGCCGTTGTTGCGCTTCGCGAGTTGCGTCAGGTCCGGTGCCGAGCGCTGGAGCAGCGCGTTGTACGGCCCGTTCCCCTTGCCCTCGAGCCCGTGACAGTTCGCGCAGTTCGATTCGTACTCGAGCTTGCCGAAGTCGGCAGGGGTCCCCTGGGCCTGAACGGCGCCGCACGCGGCCCACGCGAACGCGATCAGCACACGATGGCAGAGCGATTTCATGAGCGGTCTCCCGGACGGCGGCGAGCATGGAAGACCCTGTTCCGGCGCTCGCCGGCGGAACGGGGGCGAGGTCTATTCCGATCGGAACCCGCGCACTCGACGCGCGCGCCCGACATTGTTAGGTTCGGGGTGCACGTTTTCCATCAATACCCGATTCCGAAGGACCGCTTTACCCCATGACCGCAGCCTCGACGCCCCTTGTCGCCCTGTTCTTTTCGTTCGTCCTCGTCGCTTCGTCGTTCGCACCGGCTGGCGCGCATGCGCGCCAGATGGTCAGCGTGGACCGCGCCGAGATCAACATGCGCACCGGCCCCGGCACCGGGCACGAGAGTCTGTGGCTGCTCAGTCGCGGCTACCCGCTGGCCGTGCTGGGTCGGAAGGGCAAGTGGCTGCACGTGCGCGATTTCGAGAACGACGAGGGCTGGATCTACCGTCCGCTCACCGACCGGACCCCGCACTTCGTGGTCAAGGCGAAGACGGCGAACATCCGCAGCGGCCCGTCGACGCGCAACCGGATCGTCGGCAAGGCATCGTACGGCGACGTGCTGCGCACGCTGGCGCATCGCGGCGACTGGGCGAAGATCCGGGACGCCGAGGGGCTCGTCGGCTGGGTCGCGCGCCGGCTGCTGTGGGGCTGGTGAGGCCGGCCCGGCAAGGCGAGGCCGGCCAGGCGGCGCGCGGCGCGTCGCCCGGCGGCGAGCCCGTGCCGCGCACGTTGTCTCTGGCAGCGCGGCGCGCCGGGCCGTTGCAAGATCGGGCTTCGCCCACTTCTCGACCATGAGGCCCGCCTTGGATTCCCTGTTCCCGCAATCGAGCGCCGACATCGCGCGCAAACGGCGCGAGCTCGCCCCCGAGCCGCTCGCCGCCTTCCGCAAGTTCAGCGAAGCGGTATTCGCCGACGGCGCGCTGCCGACGCGAACGAAGCAGCTGATCGCGGTGGCCGTCGCGCACGTCACGCAGTGCCCGTACTGCATTCGCGGGCACACCGAGGCGGCGCTCCAGCACGGTGCGAGCGAGCCGGAAATCATGGAGGCGATCTGGGTGGCCTCCGAGATGCGTGCCGGAGCGGCGTATGCCCATTCGGCGCTCGCCATCGACACGATGGAGCACTCGGCCGCCGCCACGCGCAAGGCCTGAAACCGGCGCCCGCGGGGGCGCGCGCGCGGTGGCACGTAGAATCAGCCGATGCCCGAACGCACAGCGCCCTACGCCCGCCTGACGCCCGACCGGATGCTCGATGCGCTCGAGTCGGTCGGGCTGCGCGGCGACGGGCGTTTTCTCGCGCTCAACAGCTACGAGAACCGCGTCTACCAGGTGAGCCTCGAGGACGGGCGCACGCTGGTGGCGAAGTTCTATCGCCCCGGGCGCTGGAGCGATGCGCAGATCGCCGAGGAGCATGCGTTCGTCGCCGAACTGGCGGCACGCGAGATTCCGGTGGTGGCGCCGTTGCCGCTTTTGCCGTCGTCCGATGCGCCCGGCGGTTCGACGCTCGCCGAGTTCGACGGCTACCGGTTCGCCGTCTACCCGCGTCGCGGCGGTCGTGCGCCCGAGCTCGACGATCGCGATACGCTCGAGCGGATCGGCCGTTTCATCGGCCGCATCCACGCGGTGGGCGCGATCGAAGGCTTCGCCGAACGCCCGCGGCTCGACGTCGAATCCTTCGGCGACGAGCCGCGCGCGTGGCTGCTCGCGAACGACTTCATTCCGCCGGACCTGCTGGCGGCGTGGACCGGGATCGTCGACCAGGCGCTCGTCGCGGTGCGCAGCGCGTTCGATCGCGCGGGCGACATTCGCATCCTCAAGCTGCACGGCGACTGCCATGCCGGGAACATCCTGTGGACCGACGACGGGCCGCATTTCGTCGATTTCGACGACGCGCGCAACGGTCCGGCGGTGCAGGACCTGTGGATGCTGCTGTCGGGCGATCGGGCGTCGATGACGCTTCAACTCTCCGACGTGCTCGCCGGATACGAGGATTTCGCCGATTTCGACCGGCGCGAACTGCAGCTCGTCGAGCCGCTGCGCACGCTGCGGCTGATCCACTATTCGGCGTGGCTCGCCCGGCGCTGGCACGACCCGGCTTTTCCCGCCGCCTTCCCGTGGTTCGGCACGCAGCGCTACTGGCAGGATCGTGTGCTCGAACTGCGCGAGCAGGTCGCCGCGATGGCCGAGCCCGCGCTCGACTGCGGCTGAGACGCGCGGCGCAATGCCCCGCGCCCGACGCTACAGCACCCGGTTGAACCAAAGCAGCGACAGCAGCGCCGAGGCGAGCGCGAACGCGGCGGCCACCGCGGCGAACAGCGCCGTGATCTCGGTGTCGCGCGTCTCGAACACGAGCTTGCTCGTCAGCGAGTCGTAGACGGTCTTCAACTCGTTCGCCGTTCCCGCGTAGAAATACTCGGCATCGGTGGTCTTGGCGATCGCGCGCAGTGCTTCCTCGTCGAGGCGCACGCGCATCGACCAGCCGTCGCCGATCAGGATCTCGCCGTTCGGCGTGCCGATGCCCACGGTGTAGACGCGAACGCCATGGTCGGCGGCGAGTTTCGCCGCTTCGATGGGGTCGGGTCCGGTCGTCGTCTGGCCGTCGGACAGCAGGATGATCACCGCCGACGTGTACGAGCCCGGTGCGACGGGTTTCGGCGGCTCGTTCTCGGCCTTGCGCGTGTCGTCGAGCGAGGCGGCGCGCGCGGCGCGTCGCGCATCGAGCGACGGGACCTCGAACTCCTGGTCGGGGAAGATCGTCTTCAGCGACATCAGGATCCCGCTGCCGACCGCGGTGCCGCGCTGCAACTCGAAGCGATCGATGGCGGCGAGCAGGTCTTCGCGGCTCTGCGTCGGCGGCTGCACGAGCGCGGCGCCGCCGCCGAAGGTGACGACGCCCACGCGCGTGGTGCGCGGCTGCTGCTCGACGAACGAGCGTGCCGCCACCTGCGCCGCGGCGAGCCGGGTCGGCGCGACATCGCTCGCCCGCATGCTGCCCGATACGTCCATGGTCAGGATCACCGTCTCGTGCTTCGACGGCAGTGTCACCACCGCGCTCGGGCGTGCGACGGCGAGCAGCAGCGCGGTGATCGCGAGCAGGAACAGCAGCGGCGGGACGTGGCGACGCCATCGCTGGCCGCTGCCGATCGCCTCGCGAACGAGATCGAGGCCGGCGTAGCGAAGGGCGCTCTTCTTGCGCCGCGACAGCGTCCAGAAATACAGCGCGACGAGCAGCGGAACGGCGGCGAGCAGCCAGAGCAGGTGGGGCCAGAGAAAGCTCATGGAACGCCTCCCGGATTCGCGACGAGCGCGCCGGCCGCGCCGAAGCGGCTTCGGCGCTTGCGCAGGTCGGCGAAACGAAGGATCGCGTCGACGAGATCGTCGTCGGTGGACACCTCGAGCACGTCGACGCCCGATGCGGCGAACGCCTCGCGCAACGCGTTCTCGCGTCGCACGGCGGCGGCCGCGAAGCGCCGCCGGAACGCGAGATCGTGCGTGTCGACGAAGATCTGCTCGCCGGTTTCGGCGTCCTGCATCGTGATCAGGCCGAGGTTGGGCAGTTGCTGCTCGAGCGGATCGAACAGCCGCACCGCGATGACTTCGTGGCGCTGAACGAGTTGCGCCAGCGGCTGGGCCCAGCCGGGCACGCTCAGGAAGTCGGACACGACGAACACGAGCGAGCGCTTGCGGATCGTCTGCTGGGCCGTGCCCAGCAGCTGGCGCAGGTCGGTTCCGCGCGTCGCGACGTGCGCGGGCCGGTTCGCCATGCGGTGCAGGATCTGCAGCACCTGCATGCGCCCGCTGCGCGCGGGCAGCACCGATTCGACGCCGTTGCCGTAGAACACCGCGCCGACGCGGTTGCCGTGCCGGGTGAGCGCGCGGGCGAGCACCGCGACGAAATCGCGCGATACCGACTGCTTCGTGGTCTTGCGCGAGCCGAAGTCGATCGACGCGCTCAGGTCGAGCAGCATCCAGGCTGCGATCTCGCGCGACTCGGTGTACTCGCGCACGAACGGTGTCTGCAGTCGAGCGGTGACGTTCCAGTCGATGTAGCGCACGTCGTCGTGGTGCTGGTACTCGCGCAGGTCCGCAAGGTCGAGTCCGCTGCCGCGGAACAGCGTCCGGTAGTCGCCCTGCAGCAACCCGTCGAGCCGGCGCAGCACGGTCCATTCGAGGCGGCGCAGGACCTGCTCGGCGTTCGGCGTTCGCGCAGCCGGCCGCTCGTTCGCCGGCGGCGGGACGGAGCGCGACGCGTTCGCGTCGGCGCCGTGGCGTTCATTGGGCGAGGCTGGCATCGACATGGACCTCGAGCGGCGCCTCCGGCGCAGGCACGGCCGCAAGCACGCGCCGGACGAGCTGGTCGGGGGTCATCGCTTCGGCGAGCGCCTCGTACGAGAGCACGAGGCGATGGCGCAGGACGTCGGGGACGAGGTCGGTCACGTCCTCGGGCAGCACGTACGGGCGTCCGCGCAGGCAGGCGAGCGCGCGCGCGCCCTCGATCAGGTTGATCGTCGCGCGCGGGCTCGCGCCGAACGCGAGCAGGCGGTTGAGGTCGTCGATCCCGAAGCGGGCGGGGTCGCGCGTCGCCGCCACGAGGCGCACCGCGTATTGCACGAGCGAAGGATCGACGTACACGCGTCGGCACGCGCGCTGCAGCTCGGCCAGGCGCTCGGTGGTGGTGACCGCACCGACCGCGACCGCGGCGCCGGTGACCCGCTCGACGATCACGAATTCCTCTTCCTCGCTCGGATAGCCGACCAGCACCTTCATCATGAAACGATCGACCTGCGCTTCGGGCAACGGGTAGGTGCCTTCCGTTTCGATCGGGTTCTGCGTGGCCATCACGAGGAACGGCTCGGGCACCTTGTGGGTTTGTCCGGCAATCGTGACCTGCCTTTCCTCCATCACTTCGAGCAATGCGCTCTGCACCTTCGCCGGCGCCCGGTTGATCTCGTCGGCGAGCAGCAGGTTGGTGAAGACCGGACCGAGCACGGTCGCGAATTCGCTCGTTTTCTGGTTGTAGATGCGCGTGCCGACCAGGTCGGCGGGAACGAGGTCGGGCGTGAACTGGATGCGCCGGAACGTTCCGTGGATGGTGCGGGCGAGCGTCTTGATCGTGAGCGTCTTGGCCAGTCCGGGCACGCCTTCGACGAGCAGGTGACCCTGGGCGAGCATGGCGACGAGCACGCGCTCGAGGAAACGATCCTGTCCGACGACGATGCGCTTGACCTCGTAGAGCACGCGCTGCATCTGCTCGGCGACGTCGCCGTCGACCGCGGGAAGCTCGTTCGATGAATTCATGGCGGCGGTTCCGTTGCGCTCAGAAGGGGGAAGTTCCGGCCGAGGCGGCAGCCGTTTCGATCGGCACGGCAAAACCGATGCCGATGAACACGCGCTGCTCGGTGGGGTTCATGATCGCGGTGACGATGCCGATGACTTCGCCGTCGACCGTGACGAGCGGACCGCCCGAGTTTCCGGGGTTGGCCGCCGCGTCGAACTGGATCAGGTTGGTGAGCAGCCGCTTGCCCTCGGGCGAGCGGAACTCGCGGCGCAGCCCCGAAACCACGCCCGCGGTCGCGGTCGGCCCGATGCCGAACGGAAAACCGACCGCGACCACCTCGTCGCCCACCTTCAGGTCGTCGGTGCTTCGCATCGTCGCGGCTTTCAGGTCGTCGGGAATCGTGCGCGCCTGCAGCACGGCGAGGTCCTGCGCGGGTTCGAGTCCGGCGATCGAGGCGGGCGAAGTCGATCCATCGGCGAACTCGACTTCGAGCCGCGGCGCGCCGACGACCACGTGCAGGTTGGTGAGGATCGTCCCGGTGTCGACGATCACGACGCCGGCGCCCACGTTGCGCTCGACTTCGGCGCCGTCGGGCTGCTCGGGGTCGAGCGCGCGCACGCGCACCACCGACGGGCTGATCACCTTCCACGCCCGGGTCGCGGGCGAAGGCAGCGCGTTCGTCTGCAGCGCGTGCAGCACGGCCGCGTCGACGTCGCGCTGCGTGAGCACGCGCTGCGCGGGCGCGCGAACCAGGACGAGCGAGGCGACGACGGCGACGAGCAGGACCGACAGCGCGGCGAGCGCCGTGCGCGGGCGCCGGCGCAGCCAGGCGCGCGGGCCGGCAGGGGTCGGCGGGTGTGC
>JAKFES010000153.1:0-2759 GCA_036675585.1 Burkholderiaceae bacterium | reverse complement strand
GCGCCGGGCGGCGCGTCGGCGCCTGCGCCACGCCTGCCGTCACAGGCGCGCTCGCCGTCCCGCTCGCACTCGCCGCCGCGTCGACCGCGCCGCGCGCGAGCAGCGCCCGTGCGCGCGCTTCGTGCGCGTCGATCTCGGCGAGCGTTTCCTGCAGGTCGCGCGACTGGCGCTCGAGCAGGCGGCGGTGCCGGGCGAGCACCGAGAGGAAGCGTTCGAGCTGCACGACGGTATCGGCGGGCGACTCGTACAGGTCGACGAGATCGCGGATTTCGGACAGCGCGAGGCCCAGCCGCTTGCCGCGCAACGTCAGCCGCAGCCGGGTGCGGTCGCGCATCGAATAAATGCGCTGCAGCCCCCCGGCACCGCCGCGGCGCGGCGCGAGCAGGCCCTGGTCCTCGTAGAAGCGGATCGTGCGCGCGGTGACCTCGAATTCGCGCGCGAGCTCGCCGATCGTGAAAGTCGACATCGGACTATCTTCGGCTAACCTTTACGTCAACGTCAACCGGTCGGAAGCGCCCGGGGCCGCTTCCGGGGGCTCTCGGGCGCCTCCCGGGCGTTTTTCCGGAGATCTTGCGCCGCGCTCAGCCAGCGGCGCCGCCGGGCGCCGTGGGGCGTCGGAATGCCGGCAACGCGGCGAGCACGCCGAGCTGCTCGAGCTGCGCGTCGACCTGGTCGGCCCAGCCGCGGTTGGCGAGCGGGCTCGCCGGGCTCGGGTGCAGGATCTGCGCGATGCGCGGCGCGTCGTCGCGCGACGGGCCGAGCACGACCGCCAGTCGTTTCGCCGCGTAGCCGCCGATGCCGACGGCCCATTGCGGCGCGAGCGCGGCGAGCGAGCGCCGCAGCGCCACGTCGCACGCATGCTGCAGCGGCTGCAGCTCGGCGGCCGGCAGCCGGTCGGGCGTGCAGTTGCGTCCGCTGTCGGCGAGGAACACGAGCGGGCAGTAGTTGAGCACGAGCGCGTCGCGGAAGAATGCGTCGGGCGAGCCGAAGCGCGAAGCGGCCCATCCCCAGACGCGCTGGCCGCTGACTTCGCTGCGCCGGCACGCGAGTCCGTCGATCGGACGTTTCGGGTGCTGCAGCGCGGGCCGTCGCACCGGTGCTTCGAGCTGCATCCAGTCGCGCACCGCGGCGACCTCGCCGAACGGAACGCCGGTCTGCATCATGCCGAAGGGCCCGGGATTCATGCCGACGAAGACGACGCGCTTGCGCGAGCCGGCGAAGCGGCGCAGATACGCTTCGTGCATCGGCCATGCGTACTCGAGCGGGTTGTACACGTGCATGACCGGCGGCGAGAAGCGTAGTCGCCCCACCGCCTTCGACAACGCGCGCGCGATGCGCACGAGCTCGTCGGCGGTCGCCGCCGGCGCGGGTTCGTCCCGCGTGCGGCTGCGCGCGTCGTCGCCGCATGCGCGGCTGCGCGCATCGCTGCCGCGCGCATCGTCGGGCGTGCGGGCCGCTTTCAATCGACGACGAGTTCCCGGCGCACGCCGCGCACGTCGATCTCGAAGTCGAGCCCGTCGATCGGCGGGCGGCACACGTGCCAGTCGATGCCGAGCCGGGCGAGACCGCGCGGCACGAACTGGCTCGCGATCAGCGAACCGAACTCGTGCACCGTGTAGACCTGCAGGGCGGTGACCGCCTGCCAGTGCGCGCCCAGCGCGGAAGTATTGCGCTCGAGGCCGTCGAGCACGAAGGCGAGCTTCTGCGACAACCCGTCGGGCGAGTGGTCGCCGTGGGCGACGACGCCGTCGGGGAACGGCGTGCCCTCGAGCCATTCGGTGAAGCCCGAGACGACGAAGCTGCGCGGTGCCGGTGCATCGGGCGCGTGGTCCGACGTGGTCAGCAGGCCCGCATGCGCCGCCGCGATCGGCGCGGTGTAGGAGAACGCGTGAAACGACGGTTCGGCCGGCGGCTCGTGCAGCGGGCAGACGTTGCTGCGGGCGACCGGGATCGTGTCATCGCGCAGCAGGCCCCATGTGCGCAGCACGCCGACGTATTGCGCGTTGAAGTGGCCGAATCCGCCGGCCGTGAACGGGCGCGGCGAGCGCAGCTCGGCCGCGCACAGTGCGGTGAGCGGGCGATTGCGCTGGCGCAGGTGCGCGGCCATCGCCTCGAAGCCGTCGTCGAGCGCGAGCAGGCGCGAGAAGCGAGCGCGC
This sequence comes from Burkholderiaceae bacterium, assembly GCA_036675585.1. Taxonomy (GTDB): domain Bacteria; phylum Pseudomonadota; class Gammaproteobacteria; order Burkholderiales; family Burkholderiaceae_E; genus Zeimonas. The sequence continues at coordinate 603 of JAKFES010000153.1, read as the reverse complement.
ACGATCTCGAAGCCGGGCAACGCGACGACGCCCGCCGAGAACGCCGGCCCGCCGCGCAGGTACGCGTAGTCCGCCCCGATGGAATTGTGTATGGTTGACATCTCCGCCCTGCGCGACCGTTTCGCGGACTATGAACGCGGCATGGTCGGCGTGCAAGTCGCGAACCCGAAGCTCGATGAGTGCCTTTCCTTCCCGAATGAAACAGGTCGCGCACGGCGATGGCGGCGCGCCGTCGGTGCTGCACGTCGTCGACGCGCCGGTGCCGCAGCCCGCGCCCGGCGAAGTGCTGATCCGCGTCGCGTATGCCGGCGTCAATCGTCCCGACGTCGCGCAACGCGAAGGCCGCTATCCGCCGCCTGCCGGCGCGTCGCCCGTGCTCGGGCTCGAGGTGGCCGGCGAAGTGGTGGCGCTCGGCGACGGCGTCGAGCGCCCGCGCGTCGGCGATCTCGTGTGCGCACTCGCCAACGGCGGCGGCTACGCGGAATACGCGGCGGTTCCGTGCGGGCAGGTGCTGCCGGTGCCGCGCGGGCTTTCGCTCGCGCAGGCCGCGTCGCTGCCGGAAAACCATTTCACCGTCTGGACCAACGTGTTCGACCGCGGGCG
>JAKFES010000218.1:0-18204 GCA_036675585.1 Burkholderiaceae bacterium | reverse complement strand
CGGCAGCGGATTCTTCCAGCACGGACACACCTATCTGGGACACCCGGTCGCGTGCGCGGCGGCGCTCGCCGTGCAGCGCGTGATCCGGCGCGACGACCTGCTGCAGGCGTGCCGGCGGGCGGGGCAGGCACTCGATGCGAGGTTGCGCGAACGGTTCGGCGCGCATCCGCACGTCGGCGACCTGCGCGGGCGCGGGCTTTTTCGCGCGATCGAGCTCGTCGCCGATCGGGAAACGAAAGTGCCTTTCGACCCGGCGTCGAAGCTGCATGCGCGCATCAAGCAGGAAGCGATGGCGCGCGGATTGCTGGTGTACCCGATGGGCGGGACGATCGACGGCCGACGCGGCGACCACGTGTTGCTCGCGCCGCCGTTCACGGTCTCGCTCGAGGAGCTCGACGCCGTCGTCGAACGACTCGGCGATGCGGTCGATGCGTCGATTGCAGCGGTGGGCGGCCAGGCGATCGGATGACGTGCGCCCCTGCGGCGAAGGGCGAGGGAGTTCCCGGGGTTGCCGGGCCTTGCCGAACCGTCATAATGGCCGCGCTTTTTTCCGAATCCCCGCATCTGGAGACGCACCATGCGTAAACCCTCGAAGGTCTTCGGCCTGGCGGCGATCGCCGGCGCCGCACTGACCGCAGCCGCGTTCGCCGCACCGGTTGCCGCGCAACAGCAGTTCATCACGATCGGCACCGGCGGCGTCACCGGCGTCTACTACGCGGCGGGCGGCGCGATCTGCCGCCTGGTCAACAAGGATCGCTCCAAGCACGGCATTCGCTGCTCGGTCGAATCCACCGGCGGCTCGGTGTTCAACGTGAACACGATCAAGGCCGGCGAGCTCGACCTCGGCTTCGCGCAGTCCGACGTACAGTTCAACGGGTTGAAGGGCGTCGGCCAGTTCAAGGACGCCGGGCCCTACGGCGAGTTGCGCGCCGTGTTCTCGGTGCATCCCGAGCCGTTCACGGTGGTCGCCCGCAAGGAGGCGAACATCAAGACCTTCGAGGACTTCAAGGGCAAGCGGTTCAACGTCGGCAATCCGGGATCGGGCACGCGCGCCTCGATGGAGGAATTGCTCGCCGCGATGGGCTGGAAGCTGGGCGATTTCGGCCTCGCCGCCGAGCTGAAGGCCGACGAGCACGGGCCGGCGCTGTGCGACGGCAAGATCGACGGCTTCTTCTACGCGGTCGGTCACCCCTCGGCGAACATCCAGGACCCGACCACGACCTGCGCAGCGCAACTCGTCTCGCTCACCGGGCCGGCGGTCGAGAAGCTCGTCGCCGACAAGCCGTACTACGCGAAGGCGACGATTCCCGCCGGGCTGTACCCGAACAACCCGCAGGCGACGAACACCTACGGCGTGCTCGCGACGGTCGTCGCTTCGACCAAGTCGTCGCCCGATACCGTCTACGCGGTCGTCAAGGCGGTGTTCGACAACTTCGACGAGTTCAAGAAGCTGCACCCGGCGCTCGCGAACCTGAAGCCCGAGGCCATGGCGAAGGACGGCCTGTCGGCACCGCTGCACGAAGGCGCCGCACGGTACTATCGCGAGAAGGGCTGGATCCAGTAAAGCGCAGCCAGGCGGACCGACGCCGCTGCCATCGTCCGGGGCGGGCCGCGTGCCCGCCCGCAAGGCGGGCCCCGTGCCCGCCTTTTCGTATCCGTCGAATCCGTTCTCGCGTACGGGCCCTTCAGGAGACGCGAATGAGCGAAGCCGCCAAGCCGCCGGTCGAGCTGCAGCAACTGGTCGCCGACGTCGACACCGGCGGCCGCGCCGCCGCAGGCTTTTCCGGCGCGGTCATCACCGTCGTTGCCATCGGCTGGTCGCTGTTCCAGCTCTGGTACGCGTCGCCGCTTCCGTTCGCGCTCGGCGTCGGGCTGCTGAACGACACCGAGGCGCGCGCGCTGCACCTGGCGATCGCGCTGTTCCTCGGCTTCCTCGCGTATCCCGGTTCGCGGCGCCCGGGCGTGCGCTACCGCGTCCCGCTCGCCGACTGGGCGATGGCGATCGCCGCGGCCTTCGCCGGCGCCTATCTGCTGCTGTTCTACAACGAGCTGGCCACGCGCCCCGGCGTGCCGATCCTGCGCGACATCGTCGTCGCGACGATCGGCATGGTGCTGCTGCTCGAGGCGACGCGGCGCGCGGTCGGGCTGCCGATGACGATCCTCGCGCTGGTGTTCCTCGCGTACATCTTCCTCGGCCCGTGGCTGCCCGACGTCGTGTCGCACAAAGGCGCGTCGCTCGAACGGATGATCTCGCACATGTGGTTGACGACCGAGGGCGTCTACGGCGTCGCGCTCGGCGTGTCGGTGGCGTTCATTTTCATCTACGTGCTGTTCGGCTCGCTGCTCGACCGCGCGGGCGCCGGCAACTACATGATGCAGGTCTCTTTCGCCGCGCTCGGGCACCTGCGCGGCGGCCCGGCCAAGGTCGCCGTCGTTTCCTCGGGGCTCAACGGGCTGATCTCGGGCTCGTCGGTCTCGAACGTCGTCTCCGGCGGAATCTTCACGATTCCGCTGATGAAGAAGGCCGGCTACGGCGGCGTCAAGGCCGGTGCGATCGAGACGGCGTCGTCGGTGAACGGGCAGATCATGCCGCCGGTGATGGGCGCGGCGGCGTTCCTGATGGTCGAGTATGTGGGCATCCCGTATTCGGAGATCGTCCAGCACGCGTTCCTGCCGGCGGCGATCTCGTACATCGCGCTCTTCTACATCGTGCATCTCGAGGCGCTCAAGCTCGGCATGCACCCGAGCGCGGCGCGCCGCCCGCGCCCCTTCAGCGAGCGGGCGCTCGGCTGGGGTCTCGGGCTGGCCGGGACGATCGTCGTGTGCGCGCTCATCTACTGGATCGCGCTCGGCGCGCAGGGGCTGTTCGGCGACCATGCGCCGTGGGTCATCGGCGCGCTGCTGCTCGCCACGCACGTCGTGCTGCTCGGCTTCGCCAGCCGCTACCCCGATCTGCCCGAAGAGATCGACATCGACAATCCGGTGCTGCCCGATACCTGGCCGACCGTGCGCGCCGGGCTGCATTTCCTGATCCCGATCGGCGTGCTGATCTGGTGCCTGATGATCGAGCAGCTCTCGCCGGCGCTCAGCGCGTTCTGGGCCACGGTGACGCTCGTTGCGCTGATGCTCACGCAGCGTCCGGTCATCGCGCTGTTCCGTCGTACGGCGATGTTGCCGGCGTGGCGCACCGGCTTCGACGAAGTGGTTCGCGGCCTGAACGACGGCGCGCGGAACATGATCGGGATCGGCATCGCGACCGCCACCGCGGGGATCATCGTCGGCGGCATCACGCTCACCGGCCTGGGCTTCCGGATGACCGATTTCGTCGAGGTGGTCTCGCAGGGCAACGTGATCGTGATGCTGCTGTTCACCGCGTTCGTCTGTCTGGTCCTCGGGCTGGGCGTGCCGACCACCGCGAACTACATCCTGGTCGCGTCGCTGATGGCGCCGGTCATCGTCGAGCTCGGCGCGCAGAGCGGCTTGATCATCCCGCTGATCGCGGTGCACCTGTTCGTCTTCTATTACGGGATCATGGGCGACATCACGCCGCCGGTCGGACTGGCCACCTTCGCGGCGGCGGCGATCTCCGGCGAGGACCCGATCGAGACCGGAATCCAGGGATCGGTGTACGCATTGCGCACCGTCGTGCTGCCGTTCGTGTTCGTGTTCAATCCGGCGCTGCTGCTGATCGACGTCCACGGCTGGTTCGAGGTGGCGCTCGTCGCGTTCGCCGCGATCATCGCTTCGCTGACCTTCGCCGCCGCGACGATGGCGTGGTTTCGCACGCGCTGCCGCTGGTGGGAAGTCGTCGTACTGCTGCTGGCGAGTTTCGCGCTGTTCCGGCCCGATTTCTTCATGGACCGGATCTCCGAGCCCTACACCGAGGTGCCGGCGGCGCGGATCTTCGAGGTCGCGCAGGGGCTCGACGAAGGCGACCGGCTCACGTTGATCATCTCGGGAACCAACATCGAGGGCGACGAGGTGCGCAAGACGGTCGGCGTGCAGCTTCGCGAACCGGGCGACGGGCGCAAGCGCCTGCAGGAAGCGGGTCTCACCGTCACGGCCCTCGGCGAGCAGGTACAGATTGCGAACGTGCGTTTCGGCAGCCGGGCGAAGAAGGCGGGCTTCGAGATCGGCTGGGAGGTCGGCGGCGTGCTGGTGCCGACCGTGCGGCCGTCGATGCACTGGGTCTACCTCCCGGCGCTGCTGCTCGTCGGGCTGATCTGGTGGGGGCAGGGGCGCCGGATGGTCGCCGAACAGCCGGCGCCGAAGGCGGCGTAGCCCGCAGCGAAAGAAGCCGCCGCGCTTGGACGCCAGGGTCGCCCGCCAATGCGCGGGCGACCCTGGTGTCTAGCCGGCGGCGGTCGCGCCGCTCAACCACTGCGCGTAGTGCGCGAGATCGACGTTGCCGCCGCTGAGGATCGCGCCGATGCGATGACCGCGCGTCGCGTTCGCGAACGCGCCCGCCGCGCCCAGGCAGCCGGTCGGCTCGACGACGATCTTCATGCGCTCGGCGAAGAAGCGCATCGCATCGACCAGTTGCGCATCGCCGACGGTGACGATGTCGCGCGCAGCACGTCGGATGATCGGAAACGTGCGCTCGCCCAGGTGCTGCGTCATCGCCCCATCGGCGATCGTGTGCGGGATCTCGATGGTCACGATGCGGCCGCTTCGCAGCGACTGCCGGCCGTCGTCGCCGGCGGCCGGCTCGACGCCGTAGACCGCGCAGCGCGGCGACAGGCGCTCGGCGGCGAGCAGCGACCCGGCGAGCAGGCCGCCGCCGCCCAGCGGCACGAACAGCGCGTCGAGTTCGCCGAGCTCCTCGAAGAGCTCGAGCGCGGCGGTGCCCTGGCCGGCGATCACGTCGTCGTGATCGAAGGGCGGAATCAGCGTCAGCCCGCGCTCGTCGGCCAGCTGCCGCGAGATCGCCTCGCGCGATTCGCGCAGCCGGTCGTAGAGGACGACCTCGGCGCCGTAGTCGCGCGTGGCGGCGAGCTTGGCCGACGGCGCGTCGGCGGGCATCACGATCGTCGCCCGCGAGCCCAGTTCGCGCGCGGCCAGCGCGATCGCCTGCGCGTGATTGCCCGACGAGAACGCGACCACGCCCGCGCGCCGCTGCGGCGCGCCGAGCCGGGCGATCGCGTTGAACGCGCCGCGGAACTTGAAGGCACCCATGCGCTGCAGGTTCTCGCACTTGAAGAAAAGCGAGGCGCCGGTGCGGGCGTCGGCGGTCGCCGAGCGCAGGACGGGCGTTCGATGGGCATGGGTGCGCAGGCGTTCGGCGGCGGCCTGTACGTCGTTGAAATCGGGCAGGCGCATCGGATGGACTCGTGGCTCCACGGGGGCGCACAGGATAGCGCGGTCGGCCCGTGGCTCCCGGCCGGCTGCGGCCGCGGCCGGGCCTCGCGCACTTGTCGCGGGCGTCGCGCCATGCGAGGCTCGCGCATCCCCGATTCCGTGCAGTCGCGATTGTGGCGTTCGAAGTCTTCCGCGCGTTCCTGAAGCTCGGCCTGACGTCGTTCGGCGGGCCGATCGCGCACCTCGGTTACTTCCGCAGCGAGTTCGTCGAGCGCCGCCGATGGCTCGACGAGCGTCGCTACGCCGATCTCGTCGCGTTGTGCCAGTTCCTGCCGGGCCCGGCGAGCAGCCAGGTCGGCTTCGCGATCGGGCTCGAGCGCGCCGGCTGGCGCGGCGCGCTCGCCGCGTGGCTCGGCTTCACGCTGCCGTCGGCGATCGGGCTCGTCCTGTTCGCGCGCGGACTCGCGCGGCTCGATGCCGCCGATCCGGTGCTCGCCGGCGTGTTGCAATCGCTGAAGATCGTCGCCGTCGCCGTCGTGGCGCAGGCCGTCGCCTCGATGGTGCGCGCGCTGTGTCCCGACACATCGCGCCGCCTGCTCGCGCTGTTCGCCGCGGCGATCGTCCTGGCCTTTCCGTCGGCGGCGGCACAGGTCGTCGCACTCGCCGCCTGCGCGGTGCTCGGTGGACGCTTCCTCGACGCGCGCGCCGAAGCGGCGTCGCTTCGATCGCCCGGCACCAGCGCGCCCGCGCCCGCTCCGGTGCCGCCGGCGAACGGTGCGGTGCGCCGGTGGGCCGCGTGGACCTGCGCGGCGCTGTTCGTCGGCCTGGCGCTCGCGTTGCCGCTGGCGGCGGCGTGGACCGGGGCGCGCTGGGTGGACGTGTTCGACGCGTTCTATCGCGCCGGCGCGCTGGTGTTCGGTGGCGGCCACGTCGTGCTGCCGCTGCTGCAGGCCGGCGTCGTCGATCCCGGCTGGGTCGACGAATCGCAATTCCTGGCCGGCTACGGCGCGGCGCAGGCCGTCCCGGGTCCGCTGTTCACGTTCGCCGCGTACCTCGGCAGCGTGATCGGCGCTGCATCGTTCAGTGCAGGCTCGACCGATTCGGCCGCAGGTGCCTGGCTCGGCGCCGGCATCGGCCTGGTCTCGGTGTTCCTGCCCGGGTGCCTCGTGCTCGTCGCGGCGCTGCCGTCGTGGGACGCGATCCGGCGGGTCCCCGCGCTGCGCCGGGCGATCGACGCGACGCAGGCCGGCGTCGTCGGGATCCTGTTCGCCGCGCTGATCGATCCGGTGGCGACGAGCGCGCTGCACGGCGTGATCGACGCGCTGGTCGCATCGGCGCTTTTCGCGCTGCTCGCCGGCCTCGGGTGGCGGCCGCTCGCCGTCGTCGCGGCCGGCGTGGCGACCGGCCTCGTGCGCGGGCTGCTCGCGTAGTCGTACGACCGGTGCGGCGCCGCGCTGGCGCGCCCGCGCTCAGAGACGGATGCGCGCGGCCAGTTCGCGCAACCGCTCGATCGGCGGATCGCGCCGCGGCCAGCCGAGCGTCACCGTGTCGGCGGCCAGGCGCGGCAGCACGTGCAGATGCAGGTGCGGCACGGTCTGCCAGCCGGCCACGCGGTTCGCCTGCAGGATCGTGATGCCGTCGGCGCCGAACTCGCGCTCCACCGCGATCGCGATCCGGCGCGCCACGCGGATCAAGGCGACCGCGGTTTCCTCGTCGGCGTCCATCAGCGTTTCGTACGGGCGCACCGATGCGACGATGACGTGACCGTCGTTGACCTGGCCCGCGTCCATGAACGCGAACACGTGCTCGTCGGAATGGACGCGGGCGCACGGCAGCTCGCCGCGGTACAGCTTCTCGAAGACCGTCGACATGCGAATGCTCCGGAGAGGAAAGGCAGAGGAAAAAGAACGAAAGCAGAACGAAAGTGGCGGCGAAAGGCGCACGAACGCGCGGGGCGGTCGTTGCCGGACGCCATGACGATGCGCGCTCGGCCGGGCGCGCGGCGCGGCCCGGCGAATCGGGCAGGAGACCGGCAGGCGACCGGCCCGCGCCGACGACGGCTGCGCGCAGGCCCTACAATAACGGGTTTTCCCGCTCCATTTCCGCGCCGGTCCGGTCGATTCGGTTCCGTTTCGACCCCCGCTGCGGCACCAACATGACCCAAACCACCCCGCGCCTGTCGGTCCCCAAGGAAAAACTGAAGTTCGCGTTGTTCGAAGGCATCCATGCGTCGGCGATCGACGTGTTGCGCAACGACGGCTACACGAACATCGACGCCTACCGGCAGTCGCTGTCGGGGCCCGAACTCGCGCGGGCGATCGAAGGGGCGCATTTCGTCGGGATCCGATCGCGCACGCAACTCACCGCGGAAGTGCTGGCGCAGGCGCCGAAGCTGATCGCCGTCGGGTGCTTCTGCATCGGCACCAACCAGGTCGACCTCGACGCGGCCGCGCGGCGCGGCATCCCGGTGTTCAACGCACCGTTCTCGAACACGCGCAGCGTCGCCGAGCTCGTGCTCGGCGAGATCATCATGCTGTTGCGCGGCATTCCGCAGAAGAACGCGAAGCTGCACCGTGGCGGCTGGGAGAAGAGTGCGGCCGATGCCTGGGAAGTGCGCGGCAAGGTCCTCGGAATCGTCGGCTACGGGCACATCGGCACGCAGATCGGCATCCTGGCCGAGCAGCTCGGCATGACGGTCGTCTTCCACGACATCGAGAGCAAGCTGCCGCTGGGCAATGCCCGGCAGGCGGCATCGCTCGACGAAGTCCTGCGGCTGGCCGACGTGCTCACGCTGCACGTTCCGCAGACGCCGGCCACGCGCAACATGATCGGCGCCCAGCAGATCGCGATGATGAAACCGGGATCGCACCTGATCAACGCGTCGCGCGGCAACGTCGTCGTCATCGATGCGCTCGCCGATGCGCTCGAGAGCCGGCACCTGCTGGGCGCGGCGATCGACGTGTTCCCGGTGGAGCCGAAAGGCAACGACGGCGTGTTCGAGTCGCCGCTGATGCGCTTCGACAACGTGATCCTCACGCCGCACATCGGCGGCTCGACCTCCGAGGCGCAGGCGAACATCGGCGGCGAGGTCGCGCAGAAGCTGCTGCGCTACAGCAACAACGGATCGACCGTCTCGGCGGTGAATTTCCCCGAGGTCTCGCTGCCCGAGCACTTCGGCAAGTCGCGGCTGCTGCACGTGCACCGCAACGTCCCGGGCATCATCGCGAACATCAACGAGCGGTTCTCGCGCGCCGGGATCAACGTCTCGGCGCAGTACCTGCAGACGACCGCGCTCGTCGGCTACGTCGTCATGGACGTCGACGCCGACGCCAGCCGGATCGCGCTCGAGGAGCTGTGCTCGATCGACGGCACGATCCGCTGCCGGATCCTCTACTGAACCGCGCGCCGCCTGCGCGGCCGCACGCAGCCCGATGGGGGCGACGATGAACGAATTGCCGATCCAGCGACCCGGCCGGCCTTCGCCGGCCCAGGCGCCCGCGGTTCCCGCCTTCGCGCTCTGGCAACTCGGCTTCCGGCCGTTCTACCTGCTCGCCGCCGGCTTCAGCGCGGCGAGCGTCGCGCTGTGGGCGCTGCAGTTCGGCGGGACGATCCCGAACGCGTACCTCGGCGGGCCGTTGTGGCACGGGCACGAAATGCTGTTCGGCTACACCACTGCGGTCATTGCGGGCTTCCTGCTCACCGCGGTGCGCAACTGGACGAATCGGCCGACGCCGTCGGGCGCACCGCTCGCCCTGCTCGCCGCGCTCTGGGTGCTCGCGCGCGTGCTCGTGCTCACGCCGTGGGGCACCGCGGCGGCACTCGCCAACGCCGCCTTCCCGATCGCCGTCGCGGTCGCGATCGGCGTGCCGATCGTTCGTGCGCGCAACGCGCGCAACTACTTCTTCATCGGGCTGCTCACGCTGCTCGGCCTGCTGTCGCTGGGCATCCATGCCGCGCTGGCCGGACGCGTCGCCGTCGACCCGCTGCACGGATTGCGCCTGGGGCTCGACGTCGTGCTGTTCATCATGGTCGTCATGGCCGGGCGCGTCGTGCCGATGTTCACCAACAACGGCATCGCCGGGCTGAACGCGCGGCGCCACCCGCTCGTCGAGCGAATCGCACTCGGCAGCGTCCTCGCGCTGTTCGTCGTCGACCTGCTGCCTGCGCAGGCCTCACCGGCGTCGGCCGCGCTGGTCGCCATCGTCGCACTCGTGGCGGCGATCGCGCACGCCGCGCGCCTGGCGCTGTGGCAGCCGTGGCGAACCTTCGGCACGCCGCTCGTCTGGGTGCTGCATGTCGCGTATGCGTGGATCGTCGTGCACCTGTTGCTGCGCGCGGGCGCGGCGACGGCGCTCGTGGGCACGTCGACCGCTGCCCACGCGCTGACGGCCGGCGCGATCGGCGGGCTGACGCTGGGCATGATGACGCGTACCGCACGCGGGCACACGGCCCGGCCGCTGCGGGCCGACGGGTGGGAAGCCGCGATGTACGTGCTCGTGTTCGCCGCGGCACTCGTGCGCGTGTTCGGGCCGATGGCGATCCCGCAGCAGCTCGTCGCTTTCGTGCAAGGCTCTGCGATACTGTGGGCAGCGGCTTTCGGCCTGTATGTCGTACGCTACTGGCCGATCCTCACGCGGCCGCGGCTCGACGGCAAACCCGGCTGAAACCGCGACCCGCCGACCCGCCCCGGGGGCGTTTCCCCGACGGAGAGCCGACATGGCATTGCGACACGCGACATCGGGTGCAATCGTCGACATCGTTCCGCTCGGCGATGCGATCGACAACGTCCCTTCGACGGCGATCGTCCGCGACGACCACGTCGAGGTGATGCGGATGGTGCTGCCCGCGGGCAAGACCGTGCCCGAGCATTCGGTCGAAGGACCGATCACCGTGCATTGCCTCGAAGGCGAGCTCGAAGTGCTCGCGCACAACGAATCCAGCGTGCTGCGGGCGCATCAGCTGATGTACCTGTCCGGCGGCGTCGCGCACGCGTTTCGTGCGCTCGAAGACACGTCGGTGCTCGTCACCGTCGTGCGACTCGGAACTCCATGAACGAGACCCCGACCCGAATCGAGCACGACCTGCTCGGTGAACGCGCCGTCCCGGCCGACGCCTATTACGGCGTGCACACGCTGCGCGCGATCGAGAACTTCGCGATCACCGGCACGCCGATTTCGATCTATCCGGAGCTCGTGCGCGCGCTCGCCAGCATCAAGCAGGCGGCCGCACAGGCGAACCAGGCGCTCGGGCTGCTCGACCCCGAACGCGCCCGCGCGATCGTCGAGGCGTGCGAGGAGATCTGCGCCGGCGCGCTGCACGACCAGTTCGTCGTCGACGTGATCCAGGGCGGTGCCGGCACGTCGACCAACATGAACGCCAACGAGGTGATCGCCAACCGGGCGCTCGAGAAAATGGGGCGTGCGCGCGGCGACTACGCCGTGCTGCACCCGATCGAGCACGTGAACATGAGCCAGAGCACCAACGACGTCTATCCGACGGCGCTCAAGGTCGCCGCCTGGTTCGGCATCGGCGGGCTGATCGACGCGATGGACGCGCTGCGCCTGGCCTTCGACGAGAAGGCGCGCGAGTTCGCCGACGTCCTGAAGATGGGCCGGACGCAGTTGCAGGACGCCGTCCCGATGACGCTCGGGCAGGAGTTCTCGACCTACGCGACGATGCTCGGCGAGGATCAGGAACGGCTGCGCGAAGCCGCGTCGCTGATCCGCGAGATCAACCTCGGTGGAACGGCGATCGGCACCGGGATCACCGCGCATCCCGATTACGCCAGGCTCGTGTGTCGCAGCCTGTCGAACATCACCGGCATCGACCTGGTCACGGCGCCCAACCTGATCGAGGCGACGCAGGATTGCGGCGCGTTCGTCCAGCTCTCGGGCGTGCTCAAGCGCGTCGCGGTCAAGCTGTCGAAGACCTGCAGCGACCTGCGCCTGCTGTCGTCGGGTCCGCGCGCCGGGCTCAACGAGATCGACCTGCCGGCGATGCAGGCCGGTTCGTCGATCATGCCGGGCAAGGTGAATCCGGTCATTCCCGAAGTCGTGAACCAGATCGCCTACGAGGTGATCGGCAACGACGTCACCGTCACTTTCGCGGCCGAGGCGGGGCAGCTGCAACTCAACGCCTTCGAGCCGATCATCGCCCACAGCCTGTTCAAGAGCATCCAGCACCTGCACAACGGCTGCGACACGCTCACCGAGCGCTGCGTGCGCGGCATCACCGCCAATCGCGAGCGCCTGCGCGCCATGGTCGAGAACTCGATCGGGATCGTCACCGCGCTCAACCCGTACATCGGCTACGCCAACGCCACCGCCGTCGCGGCCGAGGCGGAAGCGACCGGCGGCAGCGTCTACCGGATCGTCCTCGAGCGCGGGCTGATGACGCAGGCGCAGCTCGACCGGCTGATGCGTCCCGAGGAGCTCACGCGGCCGCGCCCGATCCGCGTCGCCGATTGACCGCGAGCGCATTCGCTTGCGAAGTCCGTAATCGGAGCTCATACTCTCCGTAATAGGAGAGCATGATGAGTCCCGCCGAAGCGCGCCGCACTTATCCGGCCAGCCGTTTCGAGCCGGCGCCGGTGGTCGACCTGACCGCGCGAGCCGAGCGCGAGCGCCTGTCGCGCTCGGCACTGCGCGGTTTCTTCGCGATCGCCGAACGCTGGAAGCTGCGCGACGACGAGGCGCGCGAGCTGCTCGGCGGCGTCTCGAGCAGTGCGTATTACGAGTGGAAGAAGAAACCCGAGCGCGTGCTCGAGGTCGACCGCATCACGCGCATCTCGTACCTGGTCGGCATCTACAAGGCGCTGCACATCCTCTACGGCGACACGCTCGCCGACGAATGGGTGCGGCTGCCGAACCGCAACGCGATCTTTGCCGGCCGCTCGCCGCTCGAGTACATGGTCGCCGGCGGCCTGCTCGCGATGCAGACCGTGCGCAGGCTGCTCGACGCGCGCCGGGGTGGGGCGTGAGCGCGGCGCTGCCGCGCACGACGCTGGTTCGTCGCTTCGACACCGTCCGGCTGATCCCGTCGCGTTTCGCTGCGCGCGAAGATTCGGTGCTTGCCGGCATCGCCGAAGACGACGCGCAGCTGGCCGACCTGTTCGACCTGGACAACGCGACCAACGAGCGGCTGCGCGCCGAGCGGGGCCTGTCGCCCGGCATCGGCGTCGACGAGCTCGTGTTCGGCGTGCCGAACTACCGGATCGTCAACGCGGCCTTCGTCCATGCGCGCCCGGAGGGCAGCCGCTTCAACGGCCCCGAGCGAGGCGCCTGGTATTGCGCCTTCGAGATCGACACGGCGCTGGCCGAGATCGCGTTCCACAAGAGCGTCGAGTACGAGGAGATCGGCCGTTTCGACGACAGCGTCACGTACGAGGCTTTCCTCGCCGATATCAGCCACGTGTTCCACGATCTGCGCGACGATCCGCGTTTCGTCCGCTGCCTCGATCCGCACAGCTACGTCGCATCGCAACGGCTCGCCGAGCGGCTGCTCGCGCGCGGCTCGATCGGGGTCGTCTATCCCAGTGTTCGCCGTACGGGCGGAACGAATCTCGCCTGTTTCCGCCCGGCCGTCGTCGGCAACGTCCGGCGTGGCGACGCCTGGCGGTTCACCTGGTCGGGCACGCCCGACCCCGGGATTGCCCGGGAACGAGAGGGCCGTACGCGGGCGGGCGGCGCGCGCTGAACGCGGCGCCGCCGCGCCGCGGCACTATCAGGACCGGCTCGGCGCGCGCCGGCTGGCGGCTCCCGGAGCGCGCGCACCGTCGGGCGCACCCGTGCGGTTCGCTGCGGCCGACGCCGCGTGCGATCCGACCGCGCCCGGGCTGCGGCGGTAGGGTTCCTCGAAGGCGAGGAAATCGTTCTCGGCCAGCGCTCCGGCGATCCAGTCGGCAACGCCGCGCGCCTGCAGCACGCGCGTCGCATAGCCGTCGGCACTCGAGGCCAGCGCTACGCCGTACGTGCGCAGCCGCGAAGCGATCGGCGCATGGAAGGCGTCGGCGATGCCGAAGGTGCCGAAGAGGAAGGGGCCGCCCGAACTGGCGAGGCACTCGTCCCAGATCTCCTCGATCCGGGCGACGTCGTTTCGCACCGACGCGTGCTCTTCGAGCACCCGCGGCCCGATCTCGGGCAAGTGCGCCTCGATGTTCAGCGGAAAGTGCGTACGCAACGCGGCGAAGCCGGCGTGCATCTCGGCGGCGACCGCGCGCGCGCGGGCCCGCGCCGCGCGCTGCGCCGGCCAGAGCTGCCGGTCCGGATAGCACTCGGCCAGGTACTCGGCGATCGCCAGCGTGTCCCAGATCACCTGTGCGCGCCCGTCGATCTCGGTGTGCAGCACGGGGACCTTGCCCGTCGGGCTCACGCCGGCCAGCCGGCGCTTGAACTGCGATTCCGGCGCGAACGAGTCGAAACGGACCATCACCTCGTCGAACGGAATCTGCGCGTGCCGCATCAGCACCCACGGCCGCATCGACCACGACGAGTAATTCTTGTTGCCGATGAACAGCTTCATCTGCGCGACTGTCTTCATTGGGCCAGGTAGCCTCCGTCGATCGGGTAGTAGCTGCTCGTCGCGAACGACGCCTTCTCCGAGCTCAGCCACAGCACCAGCTCGGCGACTTCCGAGGCGCGCCCCAGGCGGCCGAGCGGATGCAGGCCGACGAGCGCGCCGCGCACCTCGGCGGGCAGGTTCTCGAGCAGCGGGGTGTCGATGTACGCCGGGCCGACCGCATTGACGCGAATGCCCTGTTTCGCATATTCGAGCGCGGCGGTTCGCGTCAGACCGACCACGCCGTGCTTGGCGGCGACGTACGGTGCGTGCTCGGGCGCGCCCACCTGCCCGAGGATCGACGCCATGTTGACGATCGCGCCGCCGCCCGCGCGCAGCATGGCGGGGATCTGGTAGCGCATGCCGTAGAAGACGCCCGACAGGTTGATCTCGATGACGCGGTTCCATGCCTCGGGCGGCATCTCGCCGACGAGATGCGCTTCGCCGCCGATGCCCGCGTTGTTGCACGCGACGTGCAGTGCGCCGTACTGTTCGAGCGCCTTCGCGACCAGTTGCTCGTTGTCGTGCGGCTTCGACGTGTCGGCGCGCACGAAGGTCGCTTCGCCGCCGGCGGCGACGATCTGCGAAACGGTTTCCTGGCCGCCGGCCTCGGCGAGGTCCGACACGACGACGCGCGCGCCCGCCTGCGCATAGGCGAGCGCGACGGCGCGTCCGATTCCCGAGGCGGCGCCGGTGACGAGCGCCACCCGATCCTCGAGCGATTTCTCCATGCCGATGCTCCTCGTCCGGATCGCGGCATTGTGCACCCGATCGGAGGCATCCTTCGGCCGCCGCGGGCGCGGCGAGTAAGATTCCCGCTTGCCCGCCTCGATAGTGCCGATGTCGACGACCCCGCGCGTGTCCGCGCCCACGCAGCCGCCCCCGCCACACTCGATCGACCTCGCCTTGCAGGGGGGCGGGTCGCACGGCGCTTTCACCTGGGGCGTGCTCGATCGCCTGCTCGAGGACGAGCGGATCGCGATCTCGGGGATCAGCGGAACGAGCGCGGGCGCGCTGAACGCGGCCGTCCTCGCTTCGGCCTGGACGCGCGGCGGACGCGCCGCCGCGCGCGACGCGCTGCGCGCGTTCTGGTCCGACGTCGCGACGTCGGCGCTGCACGCGAGTCCGTTCGACCGCGGCCTGTTCGGCGCTTTCCTCGGCAACCCGATCGCCGCCTGGTCGGGCCTCGGCCAGTACTACGACCTGGTCGGACGCATGCTCTCGCCCTACCAGTTCAACCCGCTGAACTTCAATCCGCTGCGCGACATCATCGCGCGCGCGGTCGATTTCGACGCCGTTCGCCGCTGCGAAGACCCGCTGCTGTTCATCGCCGCGACACAGGTGCGCACGGGCCGGCTTCGCATCTTCCGCAACCGCGAGTTGAGCCTCGACGCGGTCATGGCGTCGGCGTGCCTGCCGACGCTGTTCCATGCGGTGGAGATCGACGGCGAGGCGTACTGGGACGGCGGCTACATGGGCAACCCGTCGCTCTTTCCGCTGATCGGCGAGACGCCGGCCCACGATCTGCTGCTCGTGCAGATCAATCCTTCGCGGCGCGAAGTCGTGCCGACGAGCACGGCCGACATTCTCGACCGCGTCGACGAGATCACGTTCCACGGCAGCCTGATCAAGGAGCTGCGCACGATCGCGATGCTCAAGAAGCTGATCCGCGACGAGGGCCGGGCGGGCGATCGATACAACGAGCCCCTGTTCGCGCAGATCGACGCGCTGCGCGTGCATCGCCTCGACGGCGGCGCGCACCTCTCGACGCTCGCACGCGCGAGCAAGACCGACACCGACTGGTCGTTCCTGCTCGGGCTGCACGCCGAGGGCTACGCGCAGGCCGACGGCTGGCTGCGCGAGCACTTCCGCGATCTCGGGCGACGCTCGACGGTCGACCTCGAGAGCGAGTTCCTCTCGCCGGGCGACGAAGCGTAGATCGGGCGGGTCTGTCACCATTCAGGTTTTCCCGGGCCGTCGCCGACCGCCGGATCGCACCTTTCCCATGCCACCGAACCCTCCGAATCTCCGTCCGTCCGGCGCTGCGCCGGAGCGCGACGCCCAGCCGTTGTCCGCGCGCCTGCGCGCGCTGTCGCCCGCTACGCTGCGCTCGCTTCGCCGCGGCATCGAGAAGGAGAGCCTGCGCACGCGCCGCGACGGCCGGCTCGCCGATACGCCGCACCCGGCCGAGCTCGGATCCGCGCTCGCACACCCGCACATCACGACCGACTTCAGCGAGGCGCAGCTCGAGCTGATCACCGGCGTGCACACGCAGCCCGAAGCCTGCCTCGCCGAACTGACCGAGCTGCACCAGTTCGTCTATCGTCATATCGGCGACGAGATCCTGTGGAGCGCCAGCATGCCGTGCGGGCTGCCCGACGACGAGTCGATTCCGCTCGCGCGCTACGGCATCTCGAACGTCGGTCGCGCGAAGACGGTGTACCGGCAGGGGCTTTCGCATCGCTACGGCCGGCGCATGCAGACGATCTCGGGCATCCACTACAACTTCTCGCTGCCCGATCCGGCGTGGGCCGCGTTGCAGCACGTCGAGGGCGACGCGCGAGGCGAACGCGAATACCGCGACGCGGCGTATTTCGCGTTGATCCGCAATTTCCGCCGGCATTCGTGGCTGCTGCTCTACCTGTTCGGCGCGTCGCCCGCGGTCTGCGGCAGCTTCCTCGACGGCCACCCGCATTCGCTGCAGACGCTCGAATCGGGCACGCTGTACCTGCCGCACGCGACTTCGCTGCGCATGGGTCCGCTGGGCTACCAGAGCGACGCGCAGGCTTCGCTTGCGGTGAGCTTCAACTGCTTCGAGAGCTACTCGCAGTCGCTGGCCAAGGCGCTCTCCGAGCCGTATCCCGCCTACGAGCGCCTCGGCGTGCACGACGGCAACGGTCGCTATCGGCAGCTCGCGACGACGCTGCTGCAGATCGAGAACGAGTTCTACGGGACGATTCGCCCGAAGCGCAGCATCCGGCGCGGCGAACGAGCGCTGCGCGCGCTCGCCGATCGCGGCGTCGAATACGTCGAGGTGCGCTGCCTCGACATCGACCCGTTCCACGCGGTCGGGATCCCGCTGCGCACGCTGCGCTTTCTCGACGTGTTCCTGCTGCATTGCCTGCTCGCCGACAGCCCGCCCGACACGCCGGCCGAGATCGCCGCGATCTCGCAGAACCAGCATCGGGTCGCGCAGCGCGGGCGCGAGCCCGGATTGCGCCTCGACGACGCGGGGCGCGAGCGCGGCCTCGCCGAGTGGGGCCTCGAGCTGGTGCGCGCGTGCGAGCCGATCGCCGATGCGCTCGACGCCGCGCACGCGGCGGCGCCCGGCGCGCGCGACGCGGGAACGCCGCACCGCGATGCGCTCGAAGCCGCGTGCGCAGCGCTCGACGACCCCGAGCGCACGCCGTCGGCGCGAACGTTGCAGGAAATGGACCGGCGCTTCGACCGTTCGTTCCGCCGTTTCGCGCTGGCACACTCGCTGGCCAACCGCGACGAGTTGCTGGCGCGACCGCTCGACTCGCAGGCGCAGGCGCGCCAGGAGCGCGAGGCCGAGCGCTCGCTCGAGGAGCAGCGGCGCATCGAGGACACCGACGACATGCCGTTCGAGATCTACCGGCGGCGCTATCTCGCCGGCGATCTGCCGGGTGCGGTGAGCGCGCCGCCCGGCGCGCGATAGCCGCGCTTCACGCGGCGGGTGCGGCGCGCTCGAGACTTCGCTTGAGTCCGCCGAAGCGGCGGCGGTACTGCGCGGGCGTCAACGCGACGCGGCGGCGGAACAAGCGCCCGAAGAAGCTGGGGTCCTGGTAGCCGACTTCGGTAGCGATCGCCTCGACCGGTGCGTCGCTCGCCTCGAGCATCTGCTTGGCCTCCTCGAGCCGCAGCGTGTGCACGTATTCGAGCGGGCTCATGCCGGTCGCGCGCGTGAAGCGGCGCTTGAACGTGCGTTCGGGCAGGCCCGACAGCGTCACCATCCGGCGTACCGGCGATTCGGCCATGTAGTGATGCGCCGCCCACTGCTGGCAACGCTGCACGACGGGATCGTCGACTCGCGCCCCGTGCGTGAGCGACGCGTAGGCGATCGGGCTCGTCGGGTTCCAGTCGAGCAGGTTGATGCGGGCCACCTGCATCGCGGCCTGCGCGCCGGCGTGACGCGCGATCAGCGCGAGGACGAGCTGGTGCCAGGCGATGCCGCTGCCGGCCATGACGATCCGCTGGCCGGTGCCGGCGACGACGAGCGTGCGCTCCGGGTGCCAGCGGGTCGCCGGGTACTGTCGGCGCAGCGCATCGCAATACGCCCAGTGCGAGGTCGCATCGAGCCCGTCGAGCAGCCCGGTGCGCGCGAGCAGC
>JAKFES010000064.1:0-18358 GCA_036675585.1 Burkholderiaceae bacterium | reverse complement strand
GGTCCATGGGAGGGGAAGGGTGAAGGGGTGAAGGGTGAAGGGTGAAGGGTGAAGGGTGAAGGGTGAAGGGTGAAGGGTGAAGGGTGAAGGGTGAAGGGTGAAGGGTGAAGGGTGAAGGGTGAAGGGTGAAGGGGGCCGAGCCGGCTGCATCGTGTAGCTCGCTTTCTCCTCAAGCCCCAATACTGACAGGCTCAGGACAAAGCGCGGTACACGACGCAGCCGGCCCGGCCCCCTTCACCCTTCCCCCTTCCCCCTTCACCCCTTCACCCTCTTCCCATGGACCCCCAAGTCATTCCCGCCCTAGAACGCTGGCCGTCGGTGCCGGCGGTGTGGGGATGGCTGCGACTGGATCGGCGGGGCGACTGGTGGCTGGTCGATCGCGGGCGGACCGACTTCGACGAGGCGCGCGACGGGGCGGGAAGCCGGATCACGCATCGCCGGCTGATCGAGTTCATCGGGCGCAACTACACGGGCGACGACGAGGGGCGGTGGTTCTGGCAGAACGGTCCGCAGCGCGTGTACGTCGACCTCGATGCGGCGCCGTTCGTCGCGCGCACGATCGGCTCGGAGGCGGTACTGCGCTGGGTCACGCACACCGGCAGTCCGATCGCGTCGATCGAGGCGGGCTGGCTCGGGCCCGACGGGCAATTGCTGTTGCGCACCGATCGCGGCGGCGCAGTCGTGCACGACCTCGATCTCGCCGCGCTGCCGTTGAGCGAGCACGGCACGCGCATCGAACTGCGCCTGCCGGGCGGTCCGATCGTCCTCGGGCGCACCGACTCGCCCGAACGAACGCTCGGTTTCGTCGCCCGGCCGCGCGAAGCGCCGCCGGCCCCCGCCCCGCGCCCCGCGGGCTGATCCGATCCCGGTGCCCGCCCGCGCTGCGGGCGACGCGCGAGAGCCTGTGCGGAGCCACGCAGGAAATTCCGGCAAAAGGCGAGCGCCGTCTGCCGCGGGCGCGCCGGTGCACGGCCGCCGCCAGCCGAATTGCGCCGATTCCCGGAAACCGGGTGTTTTCGCTCGCGGAATGCATTCCACGTGCGAAACCGCTCGAGATCCTGGAACGGCTCGATTGGTCTGCCACGACTTGCCCACCGTCGGCGTGGGCGTGGCTTGCGCCACGCCGCCGGTGGGCAAAGTCCGCGGCGCGGCCAGCCCGGGAAGGGTGCAATGTGCGAGCGCTCCATCCGGGCAGTTCCAGAGCGGCGTTGACCCCGAGCCGGCCGGCCGTGGACAACGCTGCAGCTTCGTGGCGCCCGCCGTCGCTCAGAATTTATCTTCGCGCTCGCGCAGCCACTGCGCCTCGAGTTCGCGCAGCCGCGAGTCGATCTGCGACGCGACGTGAAAATCGAGCGGCTTCGCGCGCTGCGCGATGCGCAGCTGCTCCACGGCCGCCGGCGTCGCGCCGAGCAGCGCGAAGCGCTCGGCCGCAGCCTGGTGCGCGAGCGCGGGCCGGTCGAGCGCGCCCTGCGCTTCGGAGAGCATTTCCCACAACTGCGGATCGGTCCGGTGCAGCGCGAGCGATTGCTCCAGGTACGCAACGGCGTCCGCGTGGCGGTGATCGACGATCAGCGCGCGCGCGCGCAGCCGGGCGAGCGCGCGCGACGACGGGTCGCGCGCGAGCGCGGGCTCGAGCAGCGCGAGTGCGGCGCGCGGTTTTCCGGCGTCGAGCTCGACCTGCGCGGCGAGCCGCTCGACGAACGGATGCGCCGGCACGAGCCGGCTGCGCAGTTCGGCGATCGCCTTGCGCGCGGCCGGTGCGTCGCGGCGCGCGGCGGCCACCGTCGCCAGACCGAACCAGCCGGACACTTCGTCGATGCTGCGTTCGCGCAATTGCCGCTCGAAATGCGATCGCGCCGCCTGCAGTCCGTCGACGCTCGAATCGGCCAGCGCGCGCAGCTTCGCGCGCGCCAGCCCGAACTCGACGCCGTCGGCTCGCTGGCGATAGCGGCCCTCGCTGATGCGACCCTGGATGTCGGCGATGCGCGTCGACGTCACCGGGTGCGTGCGCAGGTACTCGGGCGCTGCACTCTCGTAGAGGCGCCCCGAGCTCTGCAGCCGGGTCAGGAACGAGACCATTCCGTTCGAATCGAAGCCGCCCTGGCGCAGCATCTCGAGCCCGACGCGGTCGGCTTCGCGTTCGGCATCGCGCGAGAAACCGAGCATCTGCTGTTGCGCGACGGTGCTGCCGAGCGACGCGAGGCCGCCCGCCGCCTGCGGATTCGACCCCGCGGCGAGCGCCGCCAGCACCATCGCGGCGAGCATCACGACCGAGCTCTGGCGCTGGCGCGCGAGCATGCGTGCAATGTGGCGCTGCGTGACGTGGCCGATCTCGTGCGCGAGCACCGACGCGAGCTCGGATTCCGACTGCGCCGCCACGATCAGCCCGGTGTGCACGCCGATGAACCCGCCGGGCAGCGCGAACGCATTCAGCGTCGCGTCGCGCACGAGGAAGAAGCGCAACGCATGCCCGCTCGCCGGCGCGGTGCTCGTCAACCCGTTGGCGAACCGGTTCAGGTAATCGGCGAGCTCGGCGTCGTCGTCGATCATTCCGCGGCGCTGCATCTCGCCGACGATCGACTCGCCGATGCGCCGCTCCATCGACGGCGAGAGCTCGTCGGCGCTGGCGTCGCCGAGCCGCGGCAGGTTGTCGATCTGCGCGGATGCCAGCGGCGGCGCGAACGCGAGCACGGCGGCCAGCAGGCCCGCCACGCATCGGGACGGCAGACGAGCGCTCGGCAACTGCGGCACCTCCGGGAACGGCGTTGCTATGATAGACGCAGCCGCGCAGCACCATGACCGACCCCCGACCCGATTCCGCTCGCACCGCTCCGCCCGAATCCCCGACCGGGGCGGGCGAGCGTCTCACGCATTTCGACGCGTCCGGCCGTGCGCACATGGTCGACATCGCCGACAAGGCGATCACGCACCGGATCGCGGTCGCGCGCGGGACGATCCGGATGAAACCCGCGACGCTCGCGCGCGTGCGCGAGGGCAGCGCGAAGAAAGGCGACGTGATCGGCGTCGCGCGCATCGCGGCGATCCAGGGCGCGAAGCGCACCTCGGAGCTGATTCCGCTGTGTCACCCGATCGCGCTCACGCGCGTCGGCGTCGATTTCGAGATCGACGACGCGCACAGCGCGGTGCACTGCATCGCCACCGCCGAGTGCGAGGGGCGCACCGGCGTCGAGATGGAAGCGCTCACCGCGGTGCAGATCGGACTGCTGACCGTCTACGACATGTGCAAGGCGGTCGATCGCGGCATGGTCATCGACGGCGTGCGTCTGGAAGAGAAACGCGGCGGAAAATCGGGCGACTGGCACCGGGACCGGGCCGAAACCTGAACCGCGATTCCGGCCGGCAAGGCGCGCGCCGGGATGCGGCGACGCGACGCCAGCCGCCATCAGCCCCGATGCCTGCGCGCCTCCCACTGCGCGAGCGTCAGGCCCTGCTCGACGAGATCGACGAGCAGCGGCGCCGGTTCCCAGTGCATCGGCCCGAAGCGCTCCCGGTACTTGCGCATTCCGGCGAGCAGCGTCGGCAGGCCGATCGTCTGCGCATGGAACAGGGGTCCGCCGCGATAGCGCGGAAATCCGTAGCCCGCCGTCCAGACGACGTCGATGTCGCTCGCGCGCAGCGCAACGCCTTCGCCGAGGACGCGGAAGCCTTCGTTCATCAGCGGATACAGGCATCGCTCGAGGATCTCGTCGTCGGTGTGCGCGGTCTGCGGCACGCCGAGCGATCGTGCGCGCTCGCGCAGGATTTCGATCGCCTCGGGATCGTCGATCCGCGTGCGGCCCTCGTAGCGGTAATAGCCCTTGCCCGTCTTCTGGCCGAGGCGTCCGGCTTCGTGCAGCGCGAAATCGGCCTGATAGTAGGTCGGATCGGGCGGATAGCGGTCGGCGTTCGCGCGATGCACGTTCACGCCGACGTCGATTCCGGCGAGGTCGAACACGGCGAGGATGCCCATCGCCATCCCCCAGTTCTCCAGCGCGCCGTCGACCTGCCGCGGCGTGGCGCCTTCGAGCACGATGCGCTCGGCTTCGCGCGCATACCCTTCCATCATCCGGTTGCCGATGAACCCGTAGCACACGCGCGCGAGCACCGGGGTCTTGCGCAGCGGCTTCGACAGTTCGAGCGCGGTGCGGATCACGTCGGGCGCGGTGTCCTTCGTGCGAACGACTTCGAGCAACGGCATGACGTGGGCCGGCGAGAAGAAATGCAGCCCGACGACGTCGGCCGGACGCTTCACCGCTGCGGCGATCGCCTCGATGTCGAGCGTCGACGTGTTGGTGGCGAGCACGGCGCCGGGCCGGACGACCGAATCGAGTTGCGCGAAGATGCGCTGCTTGAGCGGCAGATCCTCGAACACCGCCTCGACGACGAGATCGCAATCGGCGAGGGCCTGGTAGTCGAGCGTCGCGGTGATGCGTGCCATGCGCTCGGCCTTCGCCTCGGCGGTGAGGCGGCCGCGCCGGACCATCGACTCGTAGATACCGTCGATGTTGGCCAGCCCCCGGTCGAGCGCTTCGCGCGTCCCGTCGAGCACGACGACCGGAATCCCGGCGTTGGCCAGACAGATCGCGATTCCGCCCCCCATCGTTCCGGCGCCGACCACGCCGGCGCGCGCGATGCGGCGCGGCTTCGCGTCGGCCGGGATGTCGGGCACCTTGCGCGTCTCGCGCTCGGCGAAGAAGGCGTAGACGAGCGCTTTCGATTCGGTCGTCGCCTTGGCGACGTTGACGAGCCCGGTTTCGAAGGCCAGGCCCTCGTCGATCGGCAACCGGGCCGAGGCGCGGATCGCCTCGATCGCGGTATGCGCAGCGCGCCGGTTGCGGTATTGCGTGTTCGCCTGCTCGACGAAACGCGCGACGATCTCGTCGGTGCCGCTCGCCGGGTCGACGCGCAACTGCCCGGTCCTGCGCGGTGCGCCGCCGGCGTCGGCGAGCGCACGCGCGCAGGCGATCGCCTGCGCCACCAGATCGCCTTCGATGATGCGGTCGAGAAAGCCATGGCGCAGCGCCGTCTCGGTGTCGACGGGACGCGCGCCGAGCACCATCTCGAGCGTTCGCTCGATGCCGATCAGGCGAGGCAGGCGTTGCGTTCCGCCGGCGCCCGGAATGATGCCGAGCGTGACTTCGGGCAGCGCGAATCGGGTAGCGGGCGCAGCGACGCGGAAATGACACGCGAGCGCGATCTCGAGCCCGCCGCCCATCACGGTCCCGTGCATCGCCGCGACCACCGGGTACGGGAGGTTCTCGAATCCGTTGAAGAGCGCGCGATATTCCTCTTCCTTCGGCGGCCCGCCGAACTCGCCGATATCGGCACCCGAGAAGAACGTGCTGCCGTCGCAGCACAGCACCGCCGCGCGCACGTCCGATCGGCCGGAAAGCGCATCGAGCGCGTCGCGCAGGCCTGCGCGCACCTTCGCGTCGATCGTGTTGACGGGCGGGTGGTTCGCGCGGATCACGGCAATGCCATCGACGACGTTCAGGCGCACGATCGGGTCGTTCATCTGGCTTCTCCTCGGAATGCGGGGGATTCGCAATGCAGTTATGAAGGATAACCGGATGTCGCGAGCCGGCCGCCCCCTGGCTCCAGGCACGTCGAATGCGGCCATCGGTCGTTCGGCGCGCATGCCTCCGGTATGCTGGCAGCGGACCCCGGAAGCGCGCGGGCGCGCGACCGCGGTCCTCGTCCGGCAGCCTTTCGCGGAGCCCTCGCCCCGATGTCCGACCCCGGGATCGCCAGCACCGTCGATACGCTGTGGCTGCTCGCCGCGGCGTTCGCGATCGTCGGTGCGGGCGCGCTGCTCGCCGGGCTCGCCGCGCTCGTGCGCCTGCGCATCGGACGCTTCACGATGCAGGCCTTGCCCGGCATCGCGCTGCTCGCGATCGGCGCGCTGTTCGGCGCGGTCGCCAGCGGGCTGCACGGCTACGCGGCGCTCACGCACGAGGAGCCGGTCGCGCGCATCTCGGTACGTCCGATCGGCGAGCAGCGCTTCGAGGCGCGATTCCGTTTCGTCGACGGGCGCGAAGCGCAATACGAGCTTTCCGGCGACGAGATCCAGGTCGATGCCCGGATCCTCAAATGGAAGCCCTTCGCCAACCTGCTCGGCGTGCATACGCTGTGGACGCTCGACCGGGTCGCCGGGCGCTACCGGTCGATCGAGGACGAGCGCGGCGGCGCGCGCACCGTCCATCCGCTGTCGTCCGACCCGCTCGTCGACCTGTTCTCGCTGCGCCGTCGCTTCGCTACCCTCGCCCCGCTTTACGACGCCGAATACGGCTCGGCGAGCTTCGTGCCCGCCGACGTCCCGGTGCAGTACGAGTTGCGCGTCTCGACCACCGGGCTGCTGATCCGTACCTTGTCTTGAACCGCACGCACCCGCGCGGGCTGCGCCCTCGAGCGCGCGCGGCTCGTTTTCCCGCGCGAGGAGAACCGTGTCACGTTTCACGACCGCGAAGCGGGCTTACAGTCCGGAAATGACACCCGATTCCGCTCGTTGCCTTCGCCCTCGCCGTCTCGTGCGCGCATGGGCGGCCCGCGCGCGCGCGTCGCGACCCGCTGCAGGGCTGCGCGCCGTGCAAGCGCCCGCGGCGCGGCTGTACGGCGCGCTGCTTCTTTTCGCGCTCGCCTGCCCGCCGCTGGCGCCCGGGGCCAGCGCGCAGGGCCTGCCCGACGCGCCGCAGCCGGTGCCCGGTTCGCTGCTCGACCGCAACCGTGGAATCGCCCATCCGCCTTCACCGGGAACGGGCCCGCGCGGCGATGCACCACGCCGGCGCGCATCGAGCGGCAGCGGCTTCTACGTGACGAACGAAGGCCACCTGGTCAGCAACCACCACGTCGTCGACGGCTGCTCCCGGCTCGCGCGGGGTGACGGAACGCCGCTCGAACTGGTTGCGCTCGACGCGAAGAACGATCTCGCGCTGCTCAAGGGGCCGCCCGTTGCCGACGCGGCGCTGCTGCGCCTTGCGCCCGACGCGATGCAGGGCGAGGACGTGCTCACCTACGGGTATCCGCTGCAGGGTGTGCTCTCGTCGTCGGGCCAGCTCGGCGCCGGTATGGTCTCGGCGCTCGCCGGGCTGCGCGACCACGCCGGACACCTGCAGATCGACGTGCCGGTGCAGCCCGGCAACAGCGGCGGGCCGCTGCTCGACCGCAACGGACAGGTCGTCGGCGTCGTCGTCGCCAAGCTCAACGCGCTGCGCGTGGCGCAGATGACGGGCGACATTCCGCAGAACATCAATTTCGCGGTCAAGCTCGCGCCGCTCAAGGCGCTGCTCGATGCGAACCACGTGCGCTACACGGCGGCCGGCAACCGCTCGCAGCCGCTGTCGAACCGCGAGATCGCGACGCTCGCGCGCGCGTTCACGACGCCGGTGTTCTGCGCGCGCTGACGTGCCGCGCAGGGTCAGCGAAACAGCAGCGTCGCCAGCCCGAGGAAGATCAG
Source organism: Burkholderiaceae bacterium (assembly GCA_036675585.1). Classification (GTDB taxonomy): domain Bacteria; phylum Pseudomonadota; class Gammaproteobacteria; order Burkholderiales; family Burkholderiaceae_E; genus Zeimonas. The sequence goes on along the minus strand of JAKFES010000064.1, from coordinate 10,905 downwards.
GAAGCCCATGCTGTCGGTGCTGAAGGTCAGCAGCACCGACGAGCCGAGCGCCGGGTCGCGCCCGAGCCGCTCGAGCACCAGCGGGACGACGAGCGCGATCAGCGCGCCGACCAGCAGGTTCAACAGCACCGCCATCGTCATCGTCAACCCGAGCAGCGCCCCGTACGGCGTGTCGCGATAGAGCAGCCAGGCGACGATGCCGGCGACGCCGCCCCAGACGAGCCCGTTGAGCGCGGCGATCGCCAGTTCCTTGACCAGCAGCCTGCGCGCGTTCGCCCGGTTGACCTGCCCGAGCGCGAGCGCGCGGATGATCAGCGTCATCGTCTGGTTGCCCGAATTGCCGGCGATGCCGGCGACGATGGGCATCAGCGTCGCCAGCGCGACGACGCGCCCGATCGTTCCCTCGAACGCGTCGATCACGCGCGACGCGAAGAATGCCGTGCACAGGTTCAGCGCGAGCCACATCCAGCGGTTGCGCGCCGACGCCCAGACGCTCGAGAACAGGTCTTCCTCCTCGCGCAGGCCGGCCTTCGCGAGCATGTCCGACTCGGCTTCCTCGCGGATCAGGTCGAGCACTTCGGCCACCGTGACCCGGCCGATCACCCGATTGGCCGAGTCGACGACCGGCGCCGAAACGAGGTCGTAGCGCTCGAATGCCTGCGCGGCGTCGCTGGCGTCGTCGAGCGTCTGCAGCGTGAGCACGTCGCGCTGCATCACGTCCTCGACCTGCACGTCGGGCTGGTTGATCAGCAGCCGCTCGAGCGGCAGCGAACCGAGCAGCTCGCCGCGTTCGTCGACGACGTAGACCTGGTCGGTGTGGTCGGGCAGCTCGTCGAGCTGGCGCAGTTCCCGCAGGACCATCTCGAGCGTGAACTCGGGGCGCACGGTGATCGCCTCGAAATCCATCAGCTCGCCCACCGAACCCTCGGGGAACGACATCGACGCGCGCAGCTGCTCGCGCTCCTGCTGCGTCAATCCGCGGCGCACTTCCTCGACGACGTCGCGCGGCAGGTCGGGCGCGAGCTCGGCGATCTCGTCGGCGTCGAGCGTCTCGACCGCTTCGACCAGCTCCTCGCGATCCATCGAGCGGATCAGCGACTCGCGCACCGAATCGGACACCTCGAGCAGGATCTCGCCGTCCTGGTCGGGCTGGACGAGGTCCCAGACGATCATCCGGTCCTCGTACGGCAGCGCCTCGAGGACGTAGGCGATGTCGGCCGGATGCAGGCGCTGCAGCCGCTCGCCGAGGTCGTGCAGGTATTGCTGATCGATCAGCGCCTCGACGGGCGCCGCATGCTCGGTGTCCTCCTCGTCGTCGCGCTGGCGTTGCGCCGCCTCCAGGATGAGGTTGTGCCGGCGCAGCAGCTCCTGCACCGCGGCCAGCGCGCGCGAAGCCTCCTCGGGATCGCGCGGCTGCGCGGATCGCGCGCCCGGATCGGGTCGATCGACGACGGCGTCGGCCGCATCGTCGAATTCGTGCTCGGCCATCGCTTGCTCGGGCTGCGGGTTTCAGGGGGGATCGATCGCGCCCATCCAGCGGCCGACGATCGCAGCGCGCCGGGCCAGGGCCGGCGAGTCGCGGTGCGCGTCATAGTAGCGCGGTCGCGGCAGCATGGCCGCCATCCGCGCCGCCTGCGGGGCGCCGAGTTGCGCGGCCGAGACGCCGAAATGATGCCGGGCGCCCGCCTCGGCGCCGAAGACGCCCACGCCCCACTCGGCGACGTTCAGGTACAGCTCCAGGATCCGCCGCTTCGTCATCACGGTCTCGATCATGTAGGCGATCACGAGTTCCTGGCCCTTGCGCAGGTAGCTGCGCTCGCCCGACAGGAACAGGTTCTTCGCCAGCTGCATCGTGATCGTCGAGCCGCCGAGCACCACGCGTCCCCTGCGGCGGTTGCGCTCGTAGGCGCGCTCGATCGCGTCCCAGTCGACGCCATCGTGATCGGTGAAGTTCGCATCCTCGGCGGCGATCACGGCACGCTTCAGGTGCACCGAGATGCGCTCGTAGTCGACCCATCGGTGCCGCAGCCGGCGCGCCGGATCGTCGTGCTGCAGCCGCTGCAGCTCGCCGCGCATGAAGCGGGTCGAATCCGGGTCGAAGCGGCTCCACCACAGCACGTGCGCGAAGTACCAGAGCTGCAGGGCGAGCACGGCGCTGATCGCCAGCACGATCAGCGTGCCGACCAGGCGAAACCCGCGCGGCAGCCCCGCGAAGCGCAGCGTCCGCGGCAGGCGCGCCCAGCGCGGCGCCAGCGTCCGCCGCGGGCGGGCGCGCGATCTCGGCTTGCGGGCCATCAGGACGGCAGGACCGCGGCGGCGAGCTCCGCGCGCAATGCGTCGTACACGGGATCGGTGTCGGGACGGATCCCGCGCCAGACGAGGAACGATTCGGCCGCCTGCTCGACGAGCATGCCCAGGCCGTCGCAGGCGCGCGCGCAGCCGGCGGCGAGCGCCTGGCGCACGAAGACGGTCGGCGCGGCGCGGTAGAACAGGTCGTAGGCGAGCGACGCGCCGGCGAAGACGGCAGCGGGCAGCGGCACCGGCTCGTTTCGAAGCCCGCTGCCGGTCGCGTCGAGAACGAGGTCGAAGCCGGGCTCGATCGCTTCGAGCGCGACGGCCGTCGGCACCACGCCGCGACGTCCGCGAAACGCATCGACGAGCGCGACGGCGTTGGCCGGGCTGCGGTTGGCCACGACCAGCCGCGACACGCCGGCCTGCAGCAGCGGGCCGACGACGCCGCGCGCAGCGCCCCCCGCGCCCAGCAGCAGCACGGCCCGGTCGGCGAGCGCGAAGCGCTGGCGATGCACGAGATCGGCCACGAGCCCCGCGCCGTCGGTGTTGTCGCCGAATGCGATCGCGCGCGACGCGCCGGGCTCGGCGTCGAAACGCAGCGTGTTGACCGCGCCGGCCTGCTCGGCGCGCGCGCTGCGCCGCTCGGCCCAGCGATACGCCTCGCGCTTGAACGGAAGCGTCACGTTCAGCCCGCTGCCGCCCGCGTCGCGGAACCGCTCGGCCGCCTCGACGAAGCCGTCGAGCGGCGCGAGGATCGCGCCGTACTCGAGATCGGCGTGCGTCTGCCGCGCAAAGCGCGCATGGATCGACGGCGAGCGGCTGTGCGCGACCGGGTTGCCGATGACTGCGTAGCGCGCGCTCATCGTGCCTTCGTCGTGCCCGACGGCGTGCCCTGCGCGGCGCGCGGACGCGTCGCGGCCCGCTCGCGCTCGTTGCCGGCGGGCCGCGCCTTGCCGCTTTCGGGCGATTTTCCGGACGCTTTTCCGGGCGATTCGCGCCGGGCGGCGGGCGACGTCGAGCCGGCGCCGGACGCAGCGTCGTCGGCCGGCGGCAGCTCGCCCGACTTCAGCGCCGCGGTCTGCAGCACGTCGTTGGTGAAGGTCCACGTGCGCACGATCTGCAGGATGTCGCCGTCGCGCGCCATCTCGGGGGTGAAGCGTTCGTACGGCGCTCCGGCGTGGACGATCTGCCGGATCGCCCGATTGAGCACTTCGTGCTTCGACCGGCGGTTGACGATCACGTCGACGACGTTGCCGTGGCGGTCGATCTCGACGGTGATGATCAGCGAATCGTAGAAGCGGCCGCGCGCCTCGCTCGGGTAGCGCTCGGTGCCGAGCCGCTCGATGCGTGCCGCCCAGTCCTCGACGTAGCGCGCGTAGCTCACGCCGGTCGCGTTGACCCCGTAGGTGAGCCGTTTCGGGCGCTTGTTGTAGTCCGAGACCTGCTTGTCGATCTGCGCCTGCAGCCGCGCGATCGCCGCGTCGACGTCGCGCGTGTCGCTTCCCGGGTCGGCGCGCGGCGTGGGCTCGACCGGCTCGTCGCGCTGCACGTACGATTGCGGTCCGCGGGCGAGCGCGAGCAGTTGGCGCTGCTGCGCCTCGAGCTCGGCGACACGACGGCGCTGGACCACGACGTCGTCGCCGTCCTCGATGCGCGTCTGTGCAGGCAGCGGCGAGCGCGCGCGGCCGTGCTCGCGGTCGCCTCCGCCGACGAGGTTGACCTGCGCGAGCAACTCCGATTTCAGCGGACGGGCATCGGTCTTCGCATTGACCAGCACCACCTCGAGCTGCGGATCGATCGGCGAGAACGAGATCGGCGCGGGGGGCGCGAAGCGCAACGCCAGCGCAAACGCGTGCAGCAGCACCGAGACGACGACGGCGAACGCGAGCGGGTCGCGCCGCCACAATGCGGCAAGGCGCCCGCGCTCGATCGACTCGAAATGGCGGGCGATGCGTTTCACGGCACCGATGCCTCTGCCCCCGGCGCGGCGCGCATCCGGGCGGGCGTCACAGCGTCGGCTCGGCGAGCACGCCCTCGCCCTCGTCGTCGAGTACCGCGTCGGCGCCCGGCGGCGCGTGCGCGCCGAGCTCGACGAAACGCGCGTCCACCGACAGGTCGATCTCGTCGGTGCCCAGGATGTCGACGACGACCCGGCGCCCGGGCGCGAGCGGCGGCAACCCGGCGAGCCGGAAGTACAGCGGCGCATCGGCCAGGCGAACGAGGTCGTCGCGCACGACGACGGCGTGGGTGCGGCGCACGCCGTGCTGGTCGATCCAGCGCAGGCACCAGTACCGCTCCATCCGCTGCTGGAAATCGAGGTACGCACCGTAGCGCGCCTCGAACGCCGAGATGATCGAGAAGAGCTCGGTGTCGTTGGCGGCGAGCGGCGGGCGCTCGCCGGCGAGCACCGCGAGCAACTGACGCTGGTTGACGAGATCGACGTAGCGGCGCAGCGGCGACGTCGACCACATGTAGTGCGAGACGCCCAGCCCCTGATGCGGCAACGCATGCGTGGCGGTCTTCACGCGCCCGGCCTGCTGCGAACGGAACACCGCCGGCACGCGCGCTTCGGTGAGCACGCGCGCCCATTCGCTGTTGGCGAGGATCATCGCCTCGGAGACGATGCGATCGAGCGGTGCGTCGCGCCGTCGATGCACGATGCGCACGCGCTCGGCGTCGCCCTCGCGGTCGATGTAGAAACTGAAGTCGGCGGAGAACCGCGGCTCGGGCTTGCCGCGCACGCGTTCGCGCTGCGCCGACAGCGCGCGCGCCAGGCGCCACAGCACACGGATCGAGTCGGCGCGCGGATCGTCGATCGGCGCATCGCCTTCGAGCGCCTGCTCGCCGAAACGCGCGTCGAGCTCGTCGTGGCGCAGGTTCTCGCGCACCACGATGCGCTCGGGTCGCGAGAACTTCGAGACGATGCGCTCGCCGCTGGCGTCGACGTCGACGTACAGCGACAACGCGGCGACCTCGCGGCCCGCGTCGAGCGAGAACGAGGCGATCGTCGGCTGCGGCAGCATCGTGATCTTGTCGCCGGGCAGGTAGACGGTCGCCATCCGCGCACGCGCCAGCGCGTCGACCTCGCCGCCGTGCACGATCGCCAGCCCGGGTGCGGCGATGTGAATGCCGATCCGCCATCCGCCGTCGTCGCGCGGCTGCACCGACAGGCAATCGTCGATCTCGGTCGTCGTCGAGTCGTCGATCGAGAACGCGTCGATCTCCGCGCGCGGCAGGGCATCGATCGCCTGCTGCGCAGCAGCGAGGGGGTCGCCGTGCAGCGCCACGCCGAATCCCTGCGGGAAGTGCTCGACCTCGAAGCGCGCGACGTGCATCGCGCGCGCCGACTCGAAGGCGCCGAGCGCGCACAGCAGCCGCTCGGGCGTCTGGTGCACGAGGGTGGTGGCGCGCTCGAGCGCCTTCCAGGCGACCGAGCTCTTGTCGGGCCGAACGAGCAGCTGCGCGGCCTGCAGCGCAATCTCCTCGGGCAGCTCGCCGCGCGCCATCGCCTGCGCGTACGACTCGATCGACTCCTGCTCGCGCCGGCGCCGATCGAGCGTGGCGAGCGCCGAGCGCAGGATCTCCGGCGGAGCGGCCCGGTAGCGCCCACGCCCCTTGCGATGGAAATAGACCGGCGCCGAGTGCAGCTTCAGCAGCAGCGCGGTGGCCTCGACCGCGTCCGACCGGTGCCCGTGATATTCGTCGGCGAGCTCGGCGAATCCGAACTCGTCCTGCGGCGCGCATTCCCACAGGAAATCGACGTCGATCGAATCGGCGATCTGCTTCGCCGCGGGGATCAGCGCGTCGGGCGCGGGCGCGTCGAAGCGCAACAGCACGTGGTTGGCCTTGACCTTCGCGCGCTTGCCGCTGGCGGTCTCGACCTGCAGGCTGCCGCTCGTCTCGGACAGCGCCGTGCCGGCGCGGAAATCGCCGTTGTCCTCGAACAGGAGATGCTTCATGGTCGGGCCGTCTTTCACGGCCGATTATAGAGGGGTGGGTAGCGCGGCGACGCGGCGAACGGGCCGTTCGGCACCCGGGCGCCGCCTGCCGGCGCCGGGCCTACAGCAGGATGCCGCCCGAGACCTCGAGGACGGCGCCGTTGATGTAGGCGGCTTCGTCGCTGGCGAGGAACGCGTAGACGTTGGCGATCTCCTCGGGCTCGCCCAGCCGCCCGAGCGGCACTTTGTCGACCGTCTTCTGCATCACGGCCGCCGGAATCGACGCCAGGATCGGCGTTCGCACGAAACCGGGGCAGACCGCCACCGCGCGCACGCCCTTCGGGCCCAGTTCGCGCGCCCAGGTCTTCGTGAACCCGATGACGCCGGCTTTGGTCGCCGCGTAATTCGTCTGCCCGAAATTGCCGTACAGCCCGACGACCGACGAGGCGCTCAGGATCACGCCCGCTCCCTGCCGGATCATCGGGTCGACGACGGCCTGCGTGCACAGGAAAACGCCCTTCAGGTTGACGTCGATCACGCGGTCGAACTGCTCGACGCTCATCTTCACCAGCCGCGCGTCCTGCGTGATCCCGGCGTTGTTGACGAGGCAGTCGATGCGCCCGAACGCGTCGAGCGTCGACGCGACCATCGCATCGATGCTCGCGCGATCGGTGACGTCGACGCGCGCGGCGAGCGCGCGCGCGCCGGTGTCGGCCAGCGCGTGCGCGGCCGCTTCGACGCGCTCGCCGTCGAGGTCGGCGACGACGACGGCCGCGCCTTCGCGGGCGAATTTGCGGATCGTGGCCATGCCGATCCCACCGGTGGCACCGGTGACGATCGCGACTTTTCCGTGCAGTCTCATTCCTCGTTCCCCGTTGACGGGCCCGACGCTCCGAGGCCGGCAAACGCCAGCACCGGCTCGACGAGCGCATCGAAATCCGACAAACCGTGGTCGCCGCCCTCGAGCAGGATCGTGCGCACCCCGGCGTATTTCTCGACCATCTCGCGCCAGTCGAGCACTTCGTCGCCCTTGGCGGCCACGAGCAGGTAGCGCGACGCGTCCTTCGGCGCGCCGGTCTCGAGCGCCCGCAACTCGTCGAGATAGCGTGGCTCGAAGCGCAACGGCTCGTCGCCGTGGTACGTGCGCAGGTCGCCGACGTACGGGGCGAGATCGCGCGCAGGACGGATCGCCGGGTTGAGCAGCACGGCGCGCGCGCCGCTGCACTCGGCGAGCCACGTCGCGTAGTAGCCGCCGAGCGAGCTGCCGACCAGCGTGTCGTGCGGGCCCGGCGCGATCTCGCGCAGCACCTGCTCGATCGCCGCCGCCGGCGAAGGCGGCAATTGCGGGCAGACGAATGCCTCGGCGCGACCCGCGGCGGCCAGCCGCTCGGCGAGGATGCGCGCCTTGAACGACTGCGGCGACGAGCGAAAGCCGTGCAGGTAGACGAGACGCGCGCGCCCCGGGGCGCCTGCCGCGTGGGCGGCGTTCGTCGGACCCGCCGCGTTGCCGGCACGCGCGGCGAGCGCATCGAGCAGGCGCTGATGGATCCCGCCGAATGCGCCGTTGCTCATCGCGAGCACGAAATCGCCCGGCCGCGCGTCGGCGACGATCGCCTCGACCAGTGCGCCGAGTTCGCGGTCTACGCGCGCTTTCGCGCCCAGTGGCGCGAGCGCCGCGGCGACGTCCCAGCCGAGCCCGCCGGCGTGGCAGTACACGCGGTCGGCTGCAGCCAGCGACGCCGGCAGTTGCGCGGCCATCGTCCCGAGCTTCATCGTGTTCGAGCGCGGCTCGAGCACGGCGAGAATGCGCGCGTCCGGGCCGACGCGTTCGCGCAACCCGGCCACGGTGGTCGCGATCGCGGTCGGATGATGCGCGAAATCGTCGATCACGGTCACGCCGGCCGCTCGGCCACGCGTCTCGAGCCGCCGACGCACGCCCTCGAAGCGGGCGAGCGCCTCGATCGCGTCGTGCGGCGAGACGCCTGCGTGACGCGCGGCGGCGATCGCCGCGAGCGCGTTGGCCCGGCTGTGCGCGCCGGGCAGCGCAATCCGGCAGCGCCCGAAGCGCTGGGCACCGAAATGGACGTCGAATCCGCTCGCGTCGTCTTCCTCTTGCACTGCGTCGAAATGCCAACCGTCCTCGGACAGGAAGGGCTCGCTCTCGCTCCACAGTCCGCGCGCCAGCACCCGGTCGAGCGCCGCTTCGGCCGCGTTGTGGACGATTCGCCCCGAACGCGCGACCGTGCGCACCAGATGATGGAATTGGAGCTCGATGGCCGCAAGATCGGCGAAAATGTCGGCGTGATCGAATTCCAGGTTGTTCAGCACCAGCGTCCGCGGCCGGTAGTGGACGAATTTCGAGCGCTTGTCGAAGAACGCCGTGTCGTATTCGTCCGCCTCGAGGACGAAATACTCGCCCCCGCCCAGACGGGCCGAAACCGGGAAGTTGCGCGGCACGCCGCCGATCAGGAATCCGGGTCGCCGGCCGGTCGCCTCGAGAATCCAGGCGAGCAGCGACGCCGTTGTCGTCTTTCCGTGGGTTCCGGCAATTGCGAGCACCCACTTTCGCCCGAGCGCATGCTCGGCGAGCCATTGCGGACCCGAGGTGAAAGGCTCGCGGGCGTCGAGAATCGCTTCCATCAACGGATTGCCGCGCGAGACGACGTTGCCGACGACCCACAGGTCGGGCGCGAGCGCCAGCTGCGACGCGTCGTACCCCTCGATCAGCTCGATACCGAGCGCGCGCAGCTGGTCGCTCATCGGTGGGTAGACGTTGGCGTCACAGCCGGTGACGCGATGGCCGGCTTGCGTGGCGATTGCCGCGATGCCGCCCATGAACGTCCCGCAGATGCCGAGGATATGGATGTGCATCGGGGCGATAATGTGCGGTTGCGGATTCTACAGACATGAACGAGAACGGCGATTCCCTGCGACTCGAGATCGCCGCGGCGGCGGCACGCCTGCTCGCCGATGGCGCGATCGATTACGCGAGCGCCAAGCGCAAGGCGGCGCAGCGCGTGCTCGGCGAACGCGCCGGGCCGCGGGCCGCGATGCCCGACAACGAGGAAATCGACGCGGCGCTGCTCGAACACCTCGAGCTGTTCGACACAGGACACGCGGAGCGCGTCGTCCGGCGCCGCCGTGCGGCGGCGGAACTGATGCAGCGGCTCGAGGCGTTCCATCCGTACCTGACGGGTGCGGTCTGGAAAGGCATCGTCACCGAACACGCGCCGATCCACCTGCAACTGTTCCACGACAATACGAAAGACGTGCAGATCGACTTGCTCAATCGCGGCGTGGCCTTCGAGGTGGCGTCGGTGCCGCATTTTCGCGGCGGCCCCGACGTCGAGGCGGTCACTTTCTGGATGGCCGATGCGCCGGTGCTGCTCTCGCTGTACCGGCACGACGACCTGCGCGGCGCGCTGAAGACGCGCGGGGCCACGACGGGCCGCGAACGCGGCGACCGGCGCGCGCTGCTCGAACGACTCGAGGCGACGCCATGAACGCCGGGCGGCGCGTCTGGATGGCGAGCGCGGCGCTCGCACTCGGCTTCGGCGGCTTCGGCGCCTGGGTTGCGTCGCGCCGCTACCGGCTCGACCGCGCCGACCACTCGGCGGTCGACCTGCTGCTCGGACTGACGATGCCCGACGCACAGGGGCGCCCGGTCGATCTCGGCGAATGGCGCGGCCGGCCGCTGGTCGTCAACTTCTGGGCCACCTGGTGCCCGCCGTGCATCGGCGAGATGCCCGAGCTGAGCGAGATGCAGCGCGACTACGGCTCGCGCGGGCTGCAGATCCTCGGCATCGGCGTCGATTCCGACCGCAACATCCGCGAGTTCGCCGCCAAAACTCCGATGCACTATCCGCTGCTCGTGGCCGGCGCCGGCGGTACCGAGCTGACACGCCGCTTCGGCAACCAGTCGGGATCGTTGCCGTTCACCGCGGTCGTCGATCGCGAAGGCCGCATCCGCCGCCGGATTCTCGGTCGCTTCGACAACGCCGAGTTGCGCAGCGAGATCGCGGCGACGCTCTGACGCGCGCCCCGAAGCCGCCGCGCGGCGCTGGTGTTCGTCGCCCAATCGGCGTATAAAGGCGCCCAACTCCCTGCAAAAGAGCCAAAAGCTCAACGCGTGTCCGCTTGACGACGTCGCCAAAACCGATCTGGGTCCTGCACGGCCCGAACCTGAACCTGCTGGGCACGCGCGAGCCCGAGCTCTACGGAGCGACCCGGCTCGACCAGATCGACGCCGAACTTGCTCGACTCGCGACCGACGGCGGGCACCGCTTCGAAAGCTTCCAGTCGAACCACGAAGGCGCGCTGGTCGATCGCGTGCAGGCCGCCCGCGACGCCGGGGTCGCGTTCCTCATCGTCAACCCGGCGGCGTTCACGCACACCAGCGTGGCGTTGCGCGACGCGCTCGCCGCGGTGGCGATTCCGTTCATCGAAGTGCACCTGACGAACATCCACCGCCGGGAACCGTTCCGGCACCACTCGTATCTGTCCGATCTGGCCGTCGGCGTCATCGCCGGCCTGGGGCCGCTCGGCTACCGGCTCGCCCTGCAGGCGGCGATCGAATCGCTGCGCACGGCGTCGTCCGCGGCGGCGCCGGCCCGGCCGGCACGCAAAGGCTGAAAGCACATGGATCTGCGAAAACTGAAGACCCTGATCGATCTCG
>JAKFES010000145.1:0-18684 GCA_036675585.1 Burkholderiaceae bacterium | reverse complement strand
GACCGCCCACGCTCCGTACATCGCCATCATCAGGAATTCGCCGTGCGCGAAGTTCACGATCCGGAGCACGCCGAAGATGAGCGTCAGGCCGACGCTCATCAGGGCGTAAATGCTGCCGATCAGAATCCCGGAGACGATCAGCTGGACCAGGGTATCCATGGCCGCTCAGACCCGAATCAACGTTCGTCCCACGGCGGCAGCGGCACGAGAATCGGCTCGTGCGTGGCGAGAGCTTTCGGGAAAACCTCGTTATTCCCGCTCTTCTGCCACTGCCAGACTCCGATCGCGCCCCGGAGGTTCTGCCCGAAGTCTTTCTTGTCCGGCGCCCAGTCGTTATTGGTGAACTTGACGCCGCTGCCGTTGGGGAAGCTGCCGATGGGAAGATCCAGCGAAAGAGCGACTCGGCGCAACTCGTCGGGTTCGTAACTCGTGGCACGCGGGAAGACTTCGGTAAACAGACCCCAAAGAGCCGAAAAACTGGCGGACGCGTGACCCGCGGGCGGGCGTTTCATTTTCGCCTCGTACCGCGCGTAAAACTCGTTGGCAGCTTTGAGTACCTCGGGCTTCAATATATTGGGGTTGACGTGAGGCGGGAACTCGGAAACGAAGAGCCCGTATACGGAATCACCGATCGCGTCGCGAAGGTCCGGGTTCGAGTAGCCGCCGCTTACGCCGATAATCGCCTTGACGTTGAAATTGAGCTCCCTTGCCTTGCGCTGGAACAGGATCACGTCGTTGGGATAACCCATATGGATCAGCACGTCCGGCGCTACGTCCTTGAGGCGCTGGACAATCGGCGTCATGTCCGTCAGGAACTGATCGTATCCTTCGTCGTAGACGAGTTTCGCACCGCGTTCCCTGGCGTGGGTACGAACACCGTCACCGATCGACTTCCCGAGGGCGCGGTTTTCCCAGAGCACGCCTACGCGCAAATCCTTCTGCGCGATGCCCAGTCGCCCGGCAAGCTCGTCCAGCGCGAAATCGAGTGCGGCCTCCGCATACAATCGCGATGCGCCTCCGACCTGGAAGGTGTACTTGAAGCCTCTTCGCGTAATCGACTCGGCGGCTCCGACGGTTTCCCAGTGGAATGCACCGTGACGCTCGGCAGCCTGACTGACCGCGAGCGCCAGGGGAGACAACCCCGAACCGGTCGTGATCCTGACGTTCTCCTTGGTGATCACACGCTCGGTCTCGCTGATGGCCGCCGCCGGACTCGGCACGTCTGCGAGGATGAATTCGATCTTTCGCCCGTTTACTCCGCCGCGCTCGTTGATCATGTCGCGAGCGATCTGCATGGCAAGCCAGTGCTCGGTGCCGTTTTTCGTGAACGGCCCGGTAAGCGGTTGAAAGACGCCGATTCGTATTGGCTCCTCTGCAGCCGAATTACCGCTGCCCAGGGCGACCACCGCGCCCGCTGCCAGGGAAAGAACGGCCTTGGCCGTTCTTTGTAGAAAAACCCTCATTTGCGTCTCCTTGCACTGGTTATCTGTGTCGCCGGCTATCTGATTTGTCAGGGCCAGGGATTCGATGCAACGCGGCCTCGCCGAGTGCATGAAACGCCGACGCGCCGTTAATATGCCCAACGTTCGCCAAAGGTGTTGCGCTATTGGTTGAACGCGTTTACTAATGTGGAATTCCCCTCCGAGGAGGCGCGTTTGGCACAAGCGGGAATCAAGTCGATCGAGGTCGGAGGGCGGCTTCTGAAAGCGCTCGCGCGACACAACGCACCCGTCGCGCTGAAGGACCTCGCCGCCGATGCAGGTTTGACGCCGAGCGCAGCGCACCGCTATCTGGTGAGCTATCAACGGATCGGCCTGGTGCGTCAGGACAAAAGAACGCAGGCGTATGAAATCGGATCGTTCGCGATGGAGCTGGGGCTTGTCGCGATCGGGCGCAGCAGTTCGCTGCACGTGGCACGAGAGGTACAGGGGCGCGTGAGGGACCGCCTGGACGAGTCGGTGATGCTTGCGGTGTGGGGAACCCACGGACCGGTGATCGTTGCCATCGAGGAAAGCAGCAAGCCGATCGCGTTAACGATGCGCGTCGGCGCGACCCTGCCGCTGCTGCGAACCGCCTCGGGCCTGATCTTCGCGGCCTTCATGCCTCGAGCAATCGTGACGCCGGTGATCCGGGCCGAGTATGCGGCCGGCCGCCGCCCCGTCGAGCGCTGGGACAGGCACTCGCTCGACCTGAGACTCGAGTCGATCCGCCAGGATCCGCTGGTGAACCACTCCGGCCATCTGCTACCCGGCGTCGCAGCCGTCGCCGCCCCGCTGATCGATGCAAGCGGCCGCCTGATCGCCGCGATGTCGGTCTTTGGCAGTAGCGAGATGTTCGATTACTCGCTCAACGGACCTGCCGCGAGGGTGCTGCGGGAAAGCGCGCAGGCTTTCCAGGCACTGCCCGGCACGTTGACGCGCACGTCGTCCGAATGAGTGCGGTCACGCGAACGCCGCTACGCGTCGCGTGCCCGCATCGGGTCCTCACTTCACCGCAAAGCAGTAGAACAACCCGTCGCCGCCCGTTCGGCGCAATCCGTCCTGCGTGCACCCGGCGCTCGGGTGCGACGAGTTCCACGACGTGGCCCAGTTGTTCGGGCTCGGGCCGGCGCGATCGTGGTGGCCGAGCATCGCCGAGCCTTCGGGGCCGCTCTTCGTCCAGTTGCCGCAGGTCATGTCGTAGAACGGCGCGCCCGGGAAAGCCGTTCCGTCGGGCCGCGAACCGGTCAGGATGTCGTGCTTGCTCGGCTCGTCGGTGCGACCGTTCACCGGCCGGCCCCGTTCGTCGAGCGCGCTCTGCAGGTCGATCCGGTTGTTGCCCGAATGCAGGTCCTCGACGTTGCGCGCGATGACGACGCCTTTCGCGTTCTGCCACGGGCCGTTGCCGATCCGGTCGCGCGCGTTGACGTAGCCCGGATCGCTCAACGCCGGCGCCTGCGTGCTGAGATACGCGCGCCAGGTGCGCTGGCCGGCGCCCGCGGCGCTCGCCAGCGATTGGCAATGGCGGTCGGCGCCCTCGAGGCCGCCCAGATCGGCGCCCCGGCCGGGTCCGGTGCTGGTCACGAAAAACGTCATGTCCTGCGGACCGGAACTCGATGGCCGCATGTCGGCGCAGCCGCCGAGCGTCGCGAGACCGATTGCCACCAGCCACGGGGTGTACGTCTTGCCGTTCATGTCGATCTCCTGTGCGCGCGGACGAGATCTGTACGAACCTGCGAACCGGGTCGGCCGTCGCGGCATTGCGGCGACGTTCGATGACGATTCTTGCCCGCCACGCTGACACCGTCAACGCCCGACGCGCGCTGCGACCGGTGCGGCCCCGTCCATGCGGCGCGGCCCCTCGCGGCTGCGCGATACTGTGTCGACGCCATGCGAACGCACCCGCTCGTCCTGCTCGACACCATCACCGCGATCGACGCCTCGCACGACGGCGCGATCGTCGTCTCGGGCTCGCACGGCGGTGCCTCGTCGACCGGCTTCGTGCTGCGCGCGCCCGCGCGGCCGCACGCGGTCTTCTTCAACGACGCCGGCGTCGGCAAGGCGCGCGCGGGCATCGTCGCGCTGGAGCGGCTCGATTCGATCGGCGTCGCGTGCGCGGTGTATTCGCACGAATCGGCGCGGATCGGCGAGGCGCGCGACGGCTACGAGAACGGGATCGTCACGCACGCCAACGGCGTCGCGCGCAGCGCGGGCGTGTTCGCCGGCCAGCGGGTATGCGACGCGGTCGCCGCGTTGGCCGGCAACGCTTCGGTGTAGGCTGGACCTGGGTCGACCGGCCCGCGGTTTGCGGGACCTGCGGCCGCCCGCCATCGGAATCGGATTCCCGTCTTGCTCACCCCGTTCATCCAGTTCCTCATCACGGCGAACGTCGTCGGGTACCTGCTGCAGAGCCTGCTCGGCCCGGTGACGATCGAGTGGTTCGCACTGTGGCCGGGTCACTGGACGAGCCTGCTCGCCGCGCCGTGGACGCTCGTCTCGTACAGCTTCCTGCACGGCGGCCTGACGCACCTGCTGTTCAACATGTTCGCGCTGTGGATGTTCGGCTCGGACCTCGAGCGCGTCTGGGGCGCGAAGCGGCTGGCCTCCGGCTACTTCCTGGGCGTCATCACCGGCGCGATCGCGCAGATCGTCGTCGGCGAAGCGTTCGGCGGCGGCGGATTGCCCGTGATCGGCGCCTCGGCCGGCGTGTTCGCGGTGCTGCTCAGCTACGCGATCGTCTTTCCTTCTCGCACGGTGCTGCTGCTCTTTCCGCCGATCCCGATGCCGGCACGCGTGTTCGTCGCGCTGTATGCGGTGCTCGAGCTCGTGCTGGGCGTCAGCGGCTCGGCGTCGGGCGTCGCGCATTTCGCGCACCTGGGCGGCATGCTCGGCGGCTGGATCGCGTATCGCTTCGGCGGCGCGATGACGCGCTGGCGACGCTAGTGGGCGGCCGGGCGCCGGCTTGCTAGCATTCGGAAATGGAACACCTGACGCCGAAACAGGCCTTCGAATTCATCCGCACGACCCCGGAAGCGCTGTTCATCGATTGTCGCAGCGACCCGGAGTATTTCTTCGTCGGCCACGCGGTCGGCTCGATGCACGTGCCGTGGTACGACGCGCCCGACTGGGATTTCAACCCGCAGTTCGTCACCGACGTGAAGAAGCTCGCCGGGCACTCGCTCGAGCGCCCGATCGTGCTGATCTGCCGCAGCGGAAAGCGCTCGGTCGAGGCGGGCGCCACGCTCGAGGCGGCGGGTTTCGAGAGCGTCTACAACGTGCTGCACGGGTTCGAAGGCGACATGAACGCCGAGCGCCAGCGCGGCAAGAGCAACGGCTGGCGCTTCGAGGGCCTGCCGTGGGAGCAGTTCTGACGCGTCAGTGCAGCACCAGCGGATGCTGCATCAGCCCGTCGAAGCGCCGGAGGAAGTCGTCGACCTGCTCTTCGGACGGCTCGGTTTCGATCAGCTCCTGCACGCCGCTGCGGAACTGCTCGGCCAGATCGCCGCCCAGATAGATTTCCTTGCGGCCGAGCTTGTCCATGATCTCGAAGCCGCCGATGTCTCCGTCCGGGTCCTTGAACTCGACGACGCAGTAGTTCGAGCTGTTGTAGATCATGTTCATCCGGCACCTCTCCCAGTTCCGGGGACATCGGGTCGTCGGTCGCGAAATTCAAGCCGGACGCGAACGGACCGCTGTCGCCACGACCCTCGTCGACGCTCCCTGATCGATCTGTGCAAGTGCCCACTACTCGCTCGAACGGCAACCCGATTGACTCCCGGTTGCGGTTCTGCCGCGCACCCTGTACCCAGCAAGCGGTTCGCCCAGCACCGGAAAAAAACCTCGCTCGCTGCGTTCAACGGCGCCAGAACGTCGGGGTGAAGATCACGAAGAAGGTCAGCAGCTCGAGGCGGCCGGCGAGCATCGCGACCGCCAGCAACCAGGTCTCGACGTCGGACATCGCCGCGTAATTGCTGGTCGGCCCGTAGCTGCCGAGCGCGGGCCCCAGGTTGTTCACCGCGGCGACCGAGGCCGACACCGCCGTGAGGAAATCCTCGCCGGCGGCGAGCAGCAGCAGCGCGAGCACGAGCTGCGTCATGCCCCACAGCAGCATGTAGCCGAGCACCGCGAAGATGATCCGGTTGTCGACGATCTGTCCGTTGAGCGTCAGCGGCGCGATCGCGCGCGGATGCACGAGCCGGTTCAGCTCGCGGCGCGCCTGCTTGAGCAGGATCAGCGAGCGGATCATCTTGATGCCGCCCCCGGTCGATCCGGCCGACGAGCCGACGCAGGCGAGGAACAGCATCCACAGCGGCGCGAACAGCGGCCACGCGGCGTAGTCCTGGCTGACGTAGCCGGTCGTCGTGCCGAGCGAGACGACGTTGAACATCGCGTGGCGCAGCGCCTCGAAGGCGCTCGGGTACTGTCCCGCGCCGTACAGGTAGGCGCCGAGCGCGAATCCGCTGAAGAGCAGCAGCCCGATCACCGCGGGCGCTTCGGGGTCGCGCCAGTACACCGCGAGCGAGCGCCGACGCAACGCGACGAAGTGCGTGGAGAAATTGAGCACCGCGATGAGCATGAAGCCGGTGAGCACCGCTTCGACCGCCGGCGAGGCGAGTGCCTCGATGTTCGCGTCGCGCGTCGAGAAGCCGCCGAGCGCCATCGCAGAGAACGCGTGGCACACCGCTTCGAACCAGTCGAGCCCGGCCCAGCGCAGCGCGAGGATGCACGCGAGCGTGAGGCCCGTGTAGATCAACCACAGGCCCTTGGCCGTCTGCGTGATGCGCGGCGTGAGCCGGCTCTCCTTCATCGGGCCCGGCATCTCGTTCTTGAACAACTGCATCCCGCCGACACCGAGCAGCGGAAGGATGGCGACGGCCATCACGATGATCCCCATGCCGCCGTACCACTGCATCGCGTGGCGCCACACGTTCACCGACTGCGGAAGCCGTTCGAGTCCGGTGAGCATCGTCGCGCCGGTCGTGGTCAGTCCGGCGACCGCTTCGAAATACGCATCGGTGAACGAGAGGTTCGGGATCTCGAGCAGCAGCGGCACGGCGCCGGCCAGCGACATCAGGATCCAGCCGAGCACGACGAGCAGGCAGCCGTCGCGCGGTTCGAGCTCGCGGCGGTAGCGGTACGTGACCGCCCACAGCATCGCGCCGACGACGAGGCACCCGATGCTCGCGACGAGAAAGCTGCCGTGGCTGCCGTCGTCGACGGCGAGCGACCACGCGAAAGGCAGCGCGAAGGTCGCCGAGAACACGATCAGCATGCCGCCCAGCACGTGGGCGATGACCAGAAGACGGTCCAATCAGCGGCCCGGTGCGAGCCGTCTAGCCGGAACCGAGGTCCCAGCGCTCGGGCAATGGCTCGATGAAGCCCATCTTGTGCAGCATGTCGAACGCATCGTCGAGCCCGCGATAGCTGGGCAGCAGGTCGCGCAGCGTTGCCACGTCGCGGCGGCCGTCGACCAGCGCCAGCACCGCGCGCAGCCGGCGCGGAATCGTCGCTTCGGCACGGCGCGCTTCGTCGCGCCCGAGCCGCGTCTTCAGGAAGACGACCGTGCCCGACAGCGAAGCCGGCTCGGTGCCGAGCGCGATCTGCCGCAGCAGGGTGTCGAGCGAGCTCATGCGCGGATGGTACCCGCTCCCATCAGCCAGCGCGCGGTCCGCAGCAGGCGCGCATCGTCGCCGAAGCGGCCGACCAGTTGCACGCCGAGCGGCAGTCCGTTCTCGCCGGCGAGCAGCGGCAGGCTGATCGCCGGCAGCCCGCAAACCGTCCACAGCGTGCACATCAGCGGATCGCCGGTGCCGTCGGCGGCCAGCGGTGCGGTGCCCAGCGCGGCCGGTGTGGCGATCGCGTCGAAGCGCTCGAAGAGCGCGTCGATCGCCGCGCCGAGCGGCTTGCGCGCGGCGAGCGCCTTGCGATAGTCGACCGCCGCGATCGCACGGCCGCGCTCGATCTGGCGCTGCAGCGATTCGGACAAGCGGGCGCGACCGGTTTCGTATTCGCGCTCGTACGACGCGGCGATGTCGGCTTCCATCACCGTGCGCAGCCAGCCCACCGACTGCGCCGCCGCTTCGGGCAGTTCGATGCGCTCGATCCCCGCACCGAACGCGTCGACCCACCGGTCGAACGCGCGCTGCGCATCGGGCGCGACGCGATCCCACCAGGGCGTGCGCGCCCAGGCGAGCCGGGGCGTGCTCGGCGGGTCGCTCGCCGCGATCGCCGCGAGCGGCGGCACGGGCGCCGCGACGGTGGCGGGGTCGGCCGCATCGGGGCCGAACAACGCTTCCGCGAGCGTCGCCGCATCGTCGACGGTACGCGCGAACACGCCGACCTGGTCGAGCGGCGGCGACTGCTCGAGCACGCCGGTGCGCGGAATGCGCCCGAAGCTCGGCTTGTAGCCGACGACGCCGCAGAACGACGCCGGCCGGATCATCGAACCGTTCGTCTGCGTTCCGATCGCCAGCGGCACCATGCCGCAGGCGACGGCGGCGGCCGATCCGCTCGACGATCCGCCCGGCGTGTGCGCCGCGTCGTGCGGGTTGCGCGTCTTGCCCGGCGCGTAGGTCGCCAGCTCGGTCGTCACGGTCTTGCCGATCGGCCAGGCCCCGGTGCGGCGCAGGCGCGCAACGAGCACCGCGTCGTCGGTGGCGATGCGCCCGGCGTGCAGCACGGTTCCGTTCTCGGTGGGCATCCCGCGCACGTCGACGATGTCCTTGATTCCGACCGGCACGCCGAGCAGCGGGCCGGCGCAATCGCCGCGCGCGATCGACTCGTCGAGCGCGCGCGCGTCTTCGAGCGCCCGCGCGGCGTCGAGGAACGACCAGGCAAGCACCTCGGGTTCGCGCGCCTCGACGACGGCCAGCAACTCGCGCGCGTACTCGACGCACGACAGCCGCCGCGCGCCGATCTCCCCGCCCGCCTGAACCGCGCCGAGCGCTGCCGCGTCGCGCCGCCTCATCGCATCACCCTTCACCCTTCACCCTTCACGCATCACCGGTAGAGCACTGCCGGCAGCCACAGCCCCAGCCCGGGGAACACGTACAGGATGAAGATCGCGACGATCTGCAGGCCCATGAACGGCAACATCCCCATGAAGATCTGGCCGAGCGTCACGTGCGGCGGAGCGACCCCCTTCAGGTAGAACGCGGCCATCGCGACCGGCGGCGACAGGAACGCCGTCTGCAGGTTCAACGCGACGAGCAGCCCGAAGAACAGCGGATCGACTTCGAAGTGCGCGACCAGCGGGATGAAGATCGGCATGAAGATGATGATGATCTCGGTCCACTCGAGCGGCCAGCCGAGCAGGAAGATGATCACCTGCGCGAGCAGCAGGAACTGCAGCTTCGAGAGCCCGAGCGACAGCACCCACTGCTCGATCAGTTCCTGCCCGCCGAGCAGTGCGAACGCCGCCGAGAAGATCGACGAGCCGACGAAGAGCCAGCACACCATCGCCGAGGTCTTTGCGGTGAGGTAGACCGACTCCTTCATCACGTCCCTGTTCAGCTGCCGGTACGCGATCGCGAGCATGAAGCCGCCGAAGGAGCCCACCGCGGCCGCCTCGCTCGGCGTCGCCAGGCCGAACACGATCGACCCGAGCACCGCAACGATCAGCGTCGCGAGCGGGAAGAACGACGACAGCAGCATGCGGAAGATCTCGAGCCGCGCGAAGCTGAGCATCAGGTAATAGGCGACGAGCAGCCCGATGCCGAGCACGGCGATCGTCCAGAACCAGATCGGCACGGTCGTCAGGACGGCGACGACCTCCTCGCCGGCCTCGGCGCCGTCCGCGTCGTCGGCCTGCGCCTCGGCGAGCCCGCTGCCGGCCGTGTCGGTGCCCGCCGGCTCGGCAAGCCCGCCGTCGTCGGCGCCCGGTTCGGCGAGTCCGCCGCCGGCACTGCCGTCGAACGTCGAAACGCTGCCGAGCTGCTGCAGGCCCATCGAATCGAACTCGACTTTCGGCGCGGTCGCCGATTGCCAGGCGAGCGCGAGCACGACCAGGACGGTGATCGCGGGCAGCAGCGTGACGACGAGCTGGCGCGCGAGCGTGCCCATCGGCAGGTCGACGTTGCGCGAGCCCTTCATCGCGCGAACGATCGCCGGCAGTGCGCGATCGCCGAAGCGTTCGCGCAACCGCTGCGCCGGCGGCGAAAGCGGTACGCGCCGGTCTTCTTCGGCCAGCGGCGGCATCAGGTGCGGCTTCAGTTTCGCCAGCACGATCACGTACAGGATGTACAGGCCGGCGAGCATGATCCCGGGGAAGAACGCCCCGGCGTACAACTGCACCACCGAGACGCCCGCAGTCGCTCCGTAGACGATGAGCAGCACCGAAGGCGGAATCAGGATCCCCAGGCAGCCGCCGGCGGTGATCGACCCGGCCGAGATGCGCGTGTCGTAGCCGGCGCGCAGCATCGCCGGCAGCGCGAGCAGGCCCATCAGCGTGACGACGGCGCCGACGATCCCGGTGGCCGTCGCGAACACCGCGCAGGTGAAGATCGTCGCGACCGCGAGCGACCCGGGCAGGCGCGCCATCGCCAGGTGCAGCGAGCGGAACAAGCGTTCGATCAGGTTCGCGCGCTCGACGAGATAGCCCATGAAAACGAACAACGGCACCGCGATCAGCACGTCGTTGGCCATCACCGCGTAGGTACGCTGCACCATCAGGTCGAGCGTCTGCTGGACCGCCTCTTCGGTGCTCCCGGTTCGATCCATGTACGCGAAGAACGCGAACATCACGCCCATTCCCATCAGCGTGAACGCGGTGGGAAAGCCGAGCATGATCGCCGCTACGATCAGCGCGAGCATCAGCAGCCCGAGGTGCCCGCTGGTGAGCGTGGACCATGGCATGAGCACGATCACCGCCAGCACGATCAGCCCGAGGATCGAGCAACCGAAAACCAGTTCCTTGCGCATCGGTCGGTCTCCTTCAGTGCGCCGCGTCGTCGCCGACGTGCGTCTTGACCATCGCGCGCAGTTTCTCGACGTCGACTTCCTCGACGTCGTCCTGGCGCCGCGGCCACTGGCCGGTGCGCAGGCAGACGATGCAGCGCAGGATCTCGATCGCCCCCTGCAAGAGCAGCAGCGCGCCGGCCAACGGGATGACCGCCTTGAACGGATAGATCGGCGGCCCGTCGGCGGTGATCGACGAATGCTCGCGGATCGCGAACGATTCGCCGGCGTAGATGTATCCGGCCCACACCATGGCGACGATGCCGGGTATGAAGAAGACGATGTACAGCGTCAGGTCGAAGAACGCCTGCGTGCGCGGCGAAAAGAAGCCGTAGAGGATGTCACCGCGCACATGGCCATTGGCCGCCAGCGTGTACGCGCCGGCCATCATGAACAGCGTTCCGTAGAGCATCATCTGCGCATCGAACGCCCACGGGTGCGGCGAATTGAGCACGTAGCGCGAGAAGACCTCCCAGGTGATCAGCGCAGTGAGCGCCACGATCAACCACGCGAAGAAGTGGCCGATCCGCGTGTTGAACCGGTCGACCGCGAGAAACAGCTTTTGCATGATGGGCCTGCATACGGCAGTGCCCGGACGCGCGCGAGGTCGCGACCGGGCTCGGAGACGAGCAGCGAAGGTTCGAGCGCCGCGGTCCGGCGCGAGCAGCAGCCGGACCGCGCGCGATCATCAGGCCGGCAAGGTCAGGATTTTTTCGGCTTTGCCTGTTTCTGGCCGAAGTAGTGGGTGTATGCCATCCGGCGGTTGACGTTCGTGTCGAGGTCCCACTTCACGGCGCGCGCGGCGAACGCACGCTGCGACTCGAGGATCTCCTTGAACAGCGGGTTGCCGGCGGCCATCTTGTCGGCGACCTGGTCGTAGATCACGAGCTGCTGCGCGAGGATCGGGTCGGGCGTCTTGAAGAAGCGCACGCCGTCCTTCGACTGCATTTCCTCGTAGTCTTTCGAGTACCGGTCGATCGCCTTCCACGACATGTCGGCCGACGCGGCCTCGACGGCGTTGTCGATGATCGCCTGCATCTTCTGCGGCAGCGCGTCGTACTTGGCCTTGTTGAAGAGCACCTCGAACTGCTCGGCGTTCTGGTGGTAGCTCTGCAGCATGCAGACTTTCGACACGTCGGGGAAGCCGAGCAGCCGATCGGAGCTGGCGTTGTTGAACTCGGCGCCATCGAGCAGGCCGCGGTCGAGCGCCGGTACGATCTCGCCGCCGGGCAGCGCGTTGACCGCCACGCCCATGCCGGTGAAGACGTCGATCGACAGGCCGACCGTGCGGAACTTCAGCCCCTTCATGTCCTCGGCCTTCGCGACCGGCTTCTTGAACCAGCCCAGCGGCTGGGTGGCCATCGGCCCGTAGACGTACGACTGCACGTTCGCGCCGATCGACTTGTAGAGACGCTCGAGGAAGGCCTTGCCGCCGCCGTACTTGTGCCAGGCGAGCAGCATGTTCGCGTCCATGCCGTAGGCCGGGCCGGACCCCCACAGCGCGAGCGCGTTGTTCTTGCCGTAGTGGTAGACGACCACGCCGTGGCCGCCGTCGAGCGTGCCTTTCGATACCGCGTCGAGCAGGTTGAACGCCGGCACGACGGCGCCGGCCGGGAGCACCTCGATCTTGAGGTCGCCGCCGGTCATGTCGTTGACTTTCTTGGCGAAATCGAGCGCGTACTCGTGGAAGATGTCCTTCGAGGGCCAGGTGCTCTGCCATCGCATCGAGATGGGCCCTTGCGCCTTGACGATCATCGGGAACGCGAGCGTTCCGGCGCCAGCCGCCGCGGCGCTGCCGATGAACTTGCGACGGGATCGAATCTGTTCGGCCATGCTTGGTCTCCGGGAAAAGGATATGGCAACGACGATCTTTCCGCGCGCGGTCCGGTTGCAAGGGCCGGGTACGCGAAAGGCCCCAAATCGTAGCGATGCGCGGGGTGGCTGTCACGCCTTGTATCGCCACGGCACGGGTTTTCCCGTAGTGACAGACGCGGCTTTTCTTCAGAAGAAACCGACGCTGACCTGGAACGATTTCTCGACTTTCGGAATCGTTCGCTTGTTGTCGACGAACACGATGACGTGGTCGCCCGAATGAACCTCGGTGTCGTGGTGCGCCATGACGACCTCGAAGCGCCGCGCGTCGCGCGCGCCGCGCACCGGCTCGAGCGAGAGCGGCTCGCCGTCGAGCGAACGGACGATCGCGCCGATCGTCGCGCCGCGCGGCAGGTCGATCTCCTCGATGCGCCGGCCGACGACCTTCGACGACTTGGCGTCGCCGTGGGCGATCAGTTCGAGCGCCTCGGCCGCGCCGCGGCGCAGCGAGTGCACCGAAACGACGTCGCCGCGGCGCACGTGCGTGAGCAGTTGCCCGATCGTCGTCTGCGAGGGAACGATCGCGATGTCGATCCGGTTGCCTTCGACCAGGTCGGCGTACGCCTGCCGGTTGATCAGCGCGATCGTGCGCCGCGCACCGATGCGCTTGGCGAGCATGCACGACATGATGTTCGTCTCGTCGTCGGAGGTCAGCGCGACGAAGAGGTCCATTTCGGCCACGCCCTCCTCGGCGAGCAGGTTTTCGTCGGTGGAGTCGCCGTGCAGGATCAGCGTCGAGGTGGGCAGCTGCGTGGCCAGGTAGTTGCAGCGCGCCCGGTTGCCTTCGACGACCTTGACCTGGTAGTCGGTGCCCAGGCGCCGCGCGAGGCGCAGCCCGATGTTGCCGCCGCCGGCGATCATCACGCGGCGCACCGGCTCGTCGTCGCGGCGCAGGTCCGACAGCGCGGTGCGGATGTGGTTCGACGCGGCGAGCAGGAACACCTCGTCGCCCGCCTCGATCACCGTGTCGCCGTCGGGGCGGATCGACCGGTCGTTGCGGAAGATCGCGACGATGCGCACGTCGATGTCGGGGTGCTCGGCGCGCAGGTCGCGCAGCGGGCGCGAGACGAGCGGGCCGCCCTCGTAGGCGCGCACGGCGATCAGGCTCGCGCGGCCGCCGGCGAATTCGAGCACCTGCAACGCGCCGGGGAACTCGATCAGCTTCGAGACGTAGTCGGTGACCGTCTCCTCGGGGCAGATCAGGTGGTCGACGTAGAAGCCGCCTTCGCCGGTGATGTCGGGATGGTTCTGGAACTCGGGCGCGCGGATGCGCGCGATGCGCGTCGGCACGTTGAAGACGCGCGCGGCGATCTGGCAGGCGACCAGATTGGTCTCGTCGCGCGCCGCGGTGGCGATCAGCATGTCGGCGTCCTCGGCGCCGGCCTGCTCGAGCACCGGCGGATGCGTGCCGTTGCCGACGACCGTGCGCAGGTCGAGCTTGTCCTGCAGCTGGCGCAGCTGCGTCGGATCGGTGTCGATGACGGTGATGTCGTTGCGCTCGGAGACCAGGCTCGCCGCCACCGTGGTTCCGACGCGACCCGCGCCGAGAATGAGGATCTTCACCTGCGCGCGCAGCCCGGCGGCCGCTTCATCGGGCTAGCTGCCCTGCTTGCGATACGCGCCGCGCGACAGGTCGATGCCCAGCTGCTTGAGCTTGCGGTACAGGTGCGTACGCTCGAGCCCGGTGCGCTCGGCCACGCGCGTCATGCTGCCGTGCTCGCGCGTGAGGTGGTGCTCGAAATACGCGCGCTCGAACGAGTCGCGCGCTTCGCGCAGCGGCAGGTCGAGCGGCAGCTCGCGCAGCGCGACGTGCCCCGGGGTGGTGCTGCCCGGAACGACGGCCCCCGGGACGCCCGCGCCGAGCGAGTTGCCGCCGACGGCGGAATGAAAGCCCGCGCCTGCGTGGCCGTCGGCGACGCCGGCCGCGGTTGCGGGAACGACGAGCGTCATCGAGGGCTGCGCGTGCACGCCCGGCACCGCCGCGCCGATTCGTGCGGTGGCCTGGAAGCTCGCGCCGACGGTGCGCATCGTGGCGCCGGCCGGTGCCACCGGCGCGCGCGCGTCGTGTGCGCGGCCGCGCTGCAACCCGGTCTCGACCGCCTTGAGCAGCTTCTGCAGCGTGATCGGTTTCTCGAGGAAGTCGAGCGCGCCGATGCGCGTGGCCTCGACGGCGGTATCGATGGTCGCGTGTCCCGACATCATGATCACCGGCATGGTCAGCTTGCCGCAGCTCGCCCACTCCTTGAGCAGCGTGACGCCGTCGGTGTCGGGCATCCAGATGTCGAGCAGCACGAGATCGACCGAATTCTCCTCGCGGACCTGGCGCGCCTGCTGCGCGCTTTCGGCCAGCAGCACCGAGTGTCCCTCGTCGCCGAGAATCTCGGAGAGCAGTTCGCGGATGCCGATCTCGTCATCCACAACCAGTATTTCCGCCATGGGTGCCGTTTTCTCTCTATTCGTGCAGTGTTGCGACCAGGCGACGATTGTCCTCGTTTTTAGCCAGTTTCGTAAATAGCACGGAGATCTGTGCGCCGAGCGGCTTGCCCGCGGCCGACTCGCCCCAGTTCGCGACGTCGATCCGCGCGCCGTGCTCGTCGACGATCTTCTTGACGATGGCAAGCCCGAGTCCCGTGCCGCGCGGCTTGTTCGTCACGTACGGCTCGAACACGCGCGAGAGCGCCGTCGACGAGAATCCGCCGCCGTTGTCGCGCACCAGCAGGCGCACGGCGGTCTCGCCGTCGGGCAGCACGAGCGCCTCGGTGAGCAGCTCGACGTCGGGGTGCTCGACGCGCTCGGTCGCCTCGACGGCGTTCTTGATCAGGTTATGGATGACCTGGCGCAACTGCGTCTGGTCGCCGAGCACCTGCGGCAGCGCGGGCGCCAGGTGCGGGCGGATCGCGACGTGGCCGCCGGCGGCCGCGTACAGGCGCAGCACGTCGTCGATCAGCGCGTTGAGGTCGAGCGGCGCAAGCTGCGCGGCCGGCAGCCGTGCGTAGTCGCGGAACTCGTCGACCATCAGCTTCAGCGCCGAGACCTGGTTGACGATCGTCTGCGAGTTCTTCGCGAGCAGCTCGGCGTCGGCGTGCGGCAGCTTGTCGGAGAGCTTGCGCTGCATGCGCTCGGCGGCGAGCTGGATCGGCGTGAGCGGGTTCTTGATCTCGTGCGCGAGCCGGCGCGCGACCTCGGCCCACGCGACCGCACGCTGCGCCGAGATCACTTCGCTGATGTCGTCGAACACGATCACGTATCCGACGCGCCGCTCGGGCAGGATCGAGCCGCGCGCGAGAATCGTCTGCTCGCCGCCCGCACCGGGCGCGCCCGCGCTGGGGCTGAGCGGAGGCACGCTCGCGGCGGAATGCACGGTCGCGCCGGCGGCGGAATGTTTGCTCGCGCTGGCGCCCGTATGCACGCCCGCGCCCGCGTCGGAATGTACGCTCGCGCTTGCGCTCGGATGCACGCTCACAACCGGCTGCGCCGCACCGGGCGCCTCGCCGGGCACGTCTTCGCGCGGTGCGTCGCTCGCCGCGGGGGCGAGCGCCGGCAGCACGAACTGGCGCTGCCAGCTCGCGGCGCCGGCAGCCGCCTGCTCGTTGAACGACGCGCGAATCCACGGCGCAAGTGCGCCGAGGCGCGGCACTTCGGCGATCGGCTTGTCGAGGTGCTCGAGCAGCGACAGCCCGAGGATGCGCTCGGCGCCGGCGTTGGCCAGCGTGAGCCGGAAATCGGAATCGAGCACGAGCACGCCGGCCGTCAGGTTCGCGAGCACGCTCTCGAGCCGCGCGTTGACGCGCTCGAGTTCGCGCTGGTTGCGCTCGACCTGCATCCGCGCGTCCTCGAGCTGCCGCGTCATCACGTTGAACGACTGCGTGAGCACGCCGAGCTCGTCGCGCCCGGTGTAGTCCTTCACCGGCCGGTAATCGCCCTCGGCGACGGCGCGCGTGCCGGCGGCGAGCATCGACAGCGGCCCGGTGAGCCAGCCCGACAGCAGGAACGAAGCGGCCACCGCCGAGAACACGGTGAGCAGGAAGATCAGCGTGAGCGTGATGCGGAAGATGCGCGCGAGCCCCTCGCGCGACAACGACAGCTGCTGGAAATCGCGCCGCCCCTGCTCGACCGCCTCGGCATTTTCCGAGAGCGCGCTCGGCACCGGCTGCAGGAGCTGCAGGTAGCGATGCTCGTCGGGCAACTGCGCCTCGGTCTCGACCGCGACGAGCACGCGCATCTTCAGTTGCGTGGAGTCGCCCTCGACCGGTTCGACCGCCGCGTACTGCCGCGTGAGGCGCACCTGCCGCATCGCGCCCGGCGAGGGCAGGTCGGGGACGAGGTTGGAGAAGCGGCTGCCGCTGGTCGTGATGATGCGCCCGCTGCCCGAGGCGATCATCGCGTCGGCGACGCCGAGCTGGTCGCGCAGCCGGTTCAGCGTCTCGGGCCATTCGTTGCGCGGCGCCTCCGAGAGCTCGACGGCGACGCTGCGCGCCTTCTGCGAGAGGTCGGCGAGCAGCGAATCGAGCGCGGTGCGGCCGAGCGAGAGTCCCGATTCGAGCCCGCGTTCGACCGGCACCGCGAACCACGACTCGATCGAGCGCCCGACGAACTGCACCGAGACGAGATAGATCAGCGCGACCGGCAGCACGGTCATCAGCGTGAACGACACCGCCATGCGCGCCATCAGCCGCGTGCCGAACAGCCCGCGTCGATAGCGCACGACGAGCCTGCGCAGCAGCTCGAGGACGAGCAGCAGCAGCCCGACGGCCAGCCCGACGGTGAGCCAGAGCAGCATCGGATACTGGCTCTCGAACAGCTCGGTGTTCGCGCTCGCCACCGCAAGCAGCAGCAGCAGGATCACCGCGAGCACGACCGAGCCGATCAACGCGAAGCGCAGCAGCCGGCCGACCGCGCGCTTTTCGGGATCTACGGCTTGAACTCGAAATGCATCCATTCGGACTGCGGGTTCCAGTCGCGGTTGGTGATCGCGTTGACCTGGAACGGCTTGGGCAACTGCGCCGTATCGAGCCTCAAGCGTACCCGAGCTTCGTAGCGGGTTCCCGCGTCCACGCTCGGGGCGTCGAAGACGCGCCAGTGGCGAACGCGCCGCATCGCGCTCGTCGCATCAGCGAGCGTGTCCCAGGTCTGGGTCAGGCCGTCGAAGTTCAGCCGGTATTGCCGCGTGAGCGCGTGGTACGCGAGCCGATAGACGATCGAACGCTCGACCACCGTCTGGTCGGTCCACCACCAGCGCGGGCGGATCAGCTCGAACTCGAGCACGAAATACAGCGGGACGCCGCGGCGAACCGCCTCTTCCAGCGACGCGGTGAGCGGCACCTCGAAGTCGCCCGAGAGCATCCAGCTGTCGCCCGAGGCGTCGAGCTCGAGCCGCGGCGGCGTCCCGATCGGCCCGTCGGCGGCTCGCGCCGGCGCGGCCTGTCCGCACAGCGCGGCCACCAGCACCAGCGCCAGGGCGAGACGGGCGATCAAGGGCGTTTTTCCAGCAGTGCGTAGAAGAATCCGTCGTGGTCGCGCGTCGGCGTCGCGGTGGGCAGCAGTACCGACACCGGCTCTTCGGCGGCGCCGTCGAAGCGCCAGGACAGCGCCAGCCGCGCGGCGTCGGGCTGCTCCGACAGGAAGCGGGCGACGACCGACTCGCCCTCCTCGCGAAAAACCGAGCAGGTGGTGTAAAGCAATTTACCACCCGGGCGCAGCGCCGGCCAAAGTGCCCGGACGATTTCGGCCTGCCGTCGGGCGAGTGTCGCGAGATCGCTACGGCGGCGCAGCCAGCGGATATCGGGATGCCGGCGAACGATGCCCGAGCCGGTGCACGGCGCGTCGACCAGGATCCGGTCGAAAGCGGCGCCGTCCCACCAGTCGGCGAGCCGGCGCGCGTCGGCGGCGACGAGCTTCGGCGCGCGCGCGGCCAATCCGAGGCGCTCGACGTTCTCGCGCACCGACGCGAGGCGTGCTTCGTCGATGTCGAGCGCGGTCAGCTCGCAGTCGGCGAGCTCGAGCAGGTGCGTCGCCTTGCCGCCGGGCGCCGCGCAGGCGTCGAGCACGCGCTCGCCGTCGCGCGGTGCCAAAAGCGGCGCGGCCAGCTGCGCCGCGGCGTCCTGCACGCTGATGAAACCCTCGCGCCAGCCGGGCAGCGCATCGACCGGGCACGGTGCATCGAGCACGATCGCCTGCTCGCCGATCCGGCGCGCGCCGCGGCCCTGCGCGACGAGCGCCGTCCGGTATTCGTCGGCCGTGGTGCGCAGCCGGTTCGTGCGCAGCGTCATCGGCGGTGCGCCGTTGCCGACCTGCAGGATGCGCTGCCATTGCTCCGGGTACTCGCGGCGCAGTTGCGCGATCCACCAGTCGGGATGATTCCAGCGCGCCTCGGGCCGGC
>JAKFES010000314.1:0-2888 GCA_036675585.1 Burkholderiaceae bacterium | reverse complement strand
GCCGGCTCGCCGCCCGTCGCCGACGCACGCGTTCCCGGCCGCGCGGTGCCGCTCGCCGAGCGGCTGCGCCCGCGCACCCTCGACGAAGTCATCGGCCAGTCGCACCTGCTCGGTCCGGGCCGCCCGCTGCGCGTCGCGTTCGAGTCCGGCCGCCCGCACTCGATGATCTTCTGGGGGCCTCCGGGCGTCGGCAAGACGACGCTCGCCCGGCTGATGGCCGATGCCTTCGATGCGCGCTTCATCGCGATCTCCGCCGTGCTCGGCGGGGTGAAGGACATCCGCGACGCGGTCGCCGAAGCGCAGGCCGCGCAGGCGGCGGGGCGGCGCACGATCGTCTTCGTCGACGAAGTGCACCGCTTCAACCGCGCGCAGCAGGATGCTTTCCTGCCGCACGTCGAAAGCGGGCTGTTCGTCTTCATCGGCGCGACCACCGAGAACCCGTCGTTCGAGGTGGTCGGTGCGCTGCTGTCGCGCGCGCGGGTCTACGTGCTCGAGCCGCTGTCGCCGGACGAACTCTCGACGCTGTTCGATCGGGCGCTCGCCCTCGACGATGCGCCGGTCGCGTTCGACGCCGGCGCACGCGAGCGGCTGATCGGCTGGGCCGACGGCGATGCGCGCCGCCTGCTCAATGCGATCGAGGTCGTCTCCGACGCCGCGCGCAGCGCGCGGCACGATGCCGTCGACGCCGCATTCCTCGACACCGCGCTGTCGCAGGACCTGCGCCGCTTCGACAAGGGCGGCGAAGCGTTCTACGACCAGATCAGCGCGCTGCACAAGTCGGTGCGTGGCTCGGACCCCGACGCCGCGCTGTACTGGCTGGCCCGAATGCTCGACGGCGGCGCCGACCCGCGCTACCTCGCCCGGCGCATCGTCCGCATGGCCAACGAGGACGTCGGGCTCGCCGATCCGCGCGCGCAGGAACTGGCGCTCGGTGCCGCCGAGGTCTACGAGCGGCTCGGCTCGCCCGAGGGCGAGCTCGCGCTCGCGCAGGCGGTCGTGTATCTCGCGTGCGCGGCCAAGTCGAACGCAGTGTACGTCGCGTGGAAACGTGCGCGCGCCTTCGTCTCGGAGAACGGTTCGGCGCCGGTGCCGATGCACCTGCGCAATGCGCCGACGCGGCTGATGAAGGGGCTCGGGTACGGGCGCGCGTACCGCTATGCGCACGACGAGCCCGGCGGATACGCCGCGGGCGAGCGCTATTTCCCCGACGACGTGCGCGAGCAACGGTTCTACGAGCCGGTCGAGCGCGGACTCGAGTTGCGCATCCGCGAGAAGCTCGAGTCGCTGCGCGAGCGCGACCGCGCGGCGCGCGCCGAGGCGAAGCCGCCGGCCGGTCCGGCGGCGAAGGGGCCCGGCGGATCGGACGAACGCGCGCCTTGATACACTCGACGGGCCTTCGACCCCGTCTCCTGCCGTGCTCGACATCGCCCAACTCCGCAAGGACCCCGAAGCCGTTGCCTCATGCCTGCTGCGGCGCGGCGTCGCGCTCGACCTCGACGCGTTCCGCGCGCTCGAGGCGCAACGCAAGACACTGCAGACGCGCACCGAGGCGTTGCAGGCGCGACGCAACGCGCTGTCGAAATCGATCGGCCGGATGAAGGCGACGGGCGACGACGCGTCGGGCGCACTTGCCGAATCGACGCAGGTCGGCGACGAGCTCGACGCGCTCGCGCGGCAGAATCACGACGTGCAGTCGCGGCTCGCGCAATGGCTGCTGCAGTGGCCGAATCCGCCGCACGAGTCGGTGCCCGACGGCGACGACGAGCGCGCGAACGTCGAGATCCGGCGCTGGAGCCCGACGGGCGAAGATCCGGTCCCGTTGGCGCACGAGGCACGCGATCACGTCGAGCTCGGCGTGCCGCTCGGGCTCGATTTCGACGCCGCCGCCAAGCTCTCCGGCGCGCGTTTCGTCGTGATGAAGGGCCCGATCGCCCGACTGCATCGCGCGCTCGCCCAGTTCATGCTCGACGTGCAGACCGGCGAGCACGGCTACACCGAGTGCTACACGCCGTACGTCGTCAACCAGGCGACGCTGCTCGGCACCGGGCAGCTCCCGAAATTCGAGCAGGACCTGTTCGCGGCGCGCAAGGGCGGCCAGCAGGGCGAAGGCGAGCCGCTGTACCTGATTCCCACCGCCGAAGTGCCGCTGACGAACCTCGTTCGCGACGAGATCGTACCCGCAGGGTCGCTGCCGTTGCGCCTGACCGCGCATACGCCGTGTTTCCGCTCCGAGGCCGGCGCCCACGGGCGCGATACGCGCGGGATGATCCGCCAGCACCAGTTCGACAAGGTCGAGATGGTGCAGATCGTCGAACCGGCGAACTCGTACGACGCGCTCGAGCAGATGGTCGGGCACGCCGAGGCGATCCTGCGCAGGCTCGGGCTCGCCTATCGCGTCGTGCTGCTGTGCGCCGGCGACATGGGCTTTTCGGCGGCGAAGACCTACGACCTCGAGGTGTGGCTGCCGTCGCAGCGCACGTACCGGGAGATCTCGTCGGTCTCGAACTGCGAGGCGTTCCAGGCGCGTCGCATGCAGGCACGCTATCGCGGCGCCGACGGCAAGGCGGCCCCCGTGCACACGCTCAACGGCTCGGGGCTCGCCGTGGGTCGCACGCTGGTCGCGGTGCTCGAGAACTACCAGCAGCCCGATGGTTCGGTACGCGTTCCACCGGCGCTCGCGCCGTATCTGGGCGGGCTCGAACGCCTGGGCTGAACGCCTTTGCTATACTCGCCGGCTTCGCGCGCGATGCCGTGCGAGCCCGGAAAGGTGGCAGAGTGGTCGAATGCGCCGGACTCGAAATCCGGTGTACGGTCCATCCGTACCGTGGGTTCGAATCCCACCCTTTCCGCCAATGACAGGTTTCGCAACACTTCCTGTCAATTCAATT
>JAKFES010000006.1:0-18817 GCA_036675585.1 Burkholderiaceae bacterium | reverse complement strand
GCCGCGGCGGCGGCTTCGGGCACGATCGCGCCGCCGCCGGCGCGCACCGGGGCAGTTGATACGCCGGCAGCCGATGCGCACCGGGCCCCCGCGCCGGAGGCGGCACCCGCGCAGGAAGACCGGGACGCAGGGCGAGGCGCCCCGGCCGGGGCAGCGGCGCCGGGTGCGGCGCTCGCCCAACCGGGACTCGACCCGGCCGCGTGGTGGGATCTGCTGCAGCGTCAATTCCACGACCTCGCCGCGGCCGCGCTGGGCGGCGCGACGGCGGCCGACGTGCCCGCCGGACGCGCGGGCCGGAAACGCCCGTCGCCCGCCGGTGCGCCGGCGAAGGGGGGCGCCCCGGTTGCTCGGGGAACGAAGACCGCTTCGCAGCGGAACACAGCGAAGGCAACGGTCGGGCAAGCGAAACCGGGGCGGGGCGCCGGCAAGCGTTGAGTGCGTCGTCCGGCACCGCCGCCGAACGAAAGGGTCGAACACGCTCGACGACGGACGGAACATGACGCTATCCACACGAACCTTCCGGCACGGGCACGCGGCACACGCCGACTGGCGGGAACTCACCCGGATCGTCGGCGCGCAACTCGCCGCACGCGATCCGCCGGCCGACGGCGCGCTCGTCGCCGGGCTCGGGCTCCTCTACGTCACCGAAACGCTCGGCGATCGCCTGCACGCCATCGCGTCGGCGCTCGGCGAGCGCTTTCCCGGCGTGCGCTGGGTCGGCGCGAGCGCGCACGGCGTGTGCGCCGCGGGCGTCGAGTACGCCGACACGCCCGCGCTCGTCGCGATGATCTGCGAGCTGCCGGTGGGCAGCTGGCGCGTGTTCTCGGGCGCGCAGCGCTTGCCCACGATCGACGGCGAGCGCCCGAGCGCGATCCGCGCGTCGACCGCACTCGTGCACGCCGACTCGACGAGCGCCGAATTGCCCGAGTCGATTGCCGGGCTCGCGCAGCGTATCGGAACGGGGTTCCTGTTCGGCGGGCTCGTCGGCGGCGCCGAATCGCGCGGTCCGCAACTGGCCGGCGCGATCGTCCACGGTGGTCTGTCCGGCGTGGCTTTCGGCGAGGAAGTCCGCCTGATCTCGCGCGTATCGCAGGGCTGTGCGCCGCTCGCGCGCGAGCACGTCGTCTCGTCGTGCACCTCGCATTACATCGAGCGGCTGGACGAGCGGCCGGCGCTCGACGTCCTGCTCGAGGATCTCGACGTTCGCCCCGAAGTGCGCGATTCGACCGACGGCGAGGAGATCCTGCGCGCACTGCCGGCCGACCGGCTGTCGCGCGGACTGATGATCGGGCTGGCGCCGGCCGACACCCCGCGCGGCGTCGGCTTCGGCGACTACGTCGTGCGCAACGTGCTGGGGATCGATCCGCAGAACCGCGTGCTCGCCGTGTCGACGATTCCGCATCCCGGCGAGCGCGCCGTCTTCTGCACGCGCGACCGGCAGGCGGCACGCGCCGACCTCGTGCGCATCTGCACCGAGTTGCGCGAGGAGCTCGAATCGGGCTCGCTGCGCGTGCTCGGCGGGCATTACGTTTCGTGCGTCGCGCGCGGCGAGCACCTGTTCGGCGCGCCGGGCGCCGAACTCGGCATCGTCGCGCACAACCTGGGCGACGTCCCGCTGGTCGGATTCTTCGCGAACGGGGAGATCGCCCGCGACCGGATCTACGGGTACACCGGGGTGCTCACGCTGTTCGTCGAACCGCGGTCCGACACGTCTCAGTAAGCGCTCGCTCCGAGCTATGCCCGCGCGTCGGCGTCCGACGAGCGGCGGGCGGGCTCCGGGTCGGCCGCGCGGTCGCGTTGCTACAATCGTCCGCAGTCAGGCGACAGCGGACGATGAAGTGGGCAACGCACTGGTCGGGTTCGAGCACAAGATCTTCGATCCGGCGCATGCCGCCACCGAAGCGGCGAACCTGCCGCGCCCGATCGTCTTCACGAACGGCGTCTTCGACGTGCTGCACCGGGGCCACGTCACCTGCCTGGCCGAAGCGCGCGCGCTCGGCGCTTCGCTGGTCATCGCGCTGAACAGCGACGGCTCGGTGAAGCGACTGGGCAAGGGCAGCGATCGCCCGATCAACCCGCTCGCCGACCGGCTCGCGGTCGTCGCCGCGCTCGAATCGACGACGCTGGTGACGTGGTTCCAGGGCGACACGCCGCTCGATCTGATCGTCGCGATCCGGCCCGATGTCCTCGTCAAGGGTGGCGACTGGCCGGTGGACGAAATCGTCGGTTCGCGCGAAGTCCGCGGATGGGGCGGCGCCGTGCATTCGATTCCGTTCCGCTTCCAGCGCTCGACCAGCGACCTGCTCGAGCGCATCCGGCGCAGCGCACCCGGCTGAAAGCGGCCGCGCGATTCACTCGCAATCGCGCACCGGCACGTCGAACTGCGCGCCGAGCATCGATGCGATGCCGGCGGCGTCGCCCTGCGCCCACTCGGCCCGCAGTCGGACGCGAACCTGGAACGGCGGGCGCGCAAGGATCCGGGCGCGCGTCTCGCCGGCTCGCTGCAGTTGCTCGACCATCGTGCGCGCAGCGGTTTCGAAGCGAAACAGCGCCAGCGAGACGGCGAGCCGCAGCGGTCCGTCCTGGATGACGAACGCGTCGTCGCGTCCGATTCGCTGCAGCTCGACGAGCCGCTGCTGCGCCGCGGCCGGCGTCAGCGCCGGCGGCAGGTAGACGAGGTAGCTGGACCCCTGCTCGATGCGCTGCGCCTCGATGCGCGCGCCCGACGCTTCGAGCGCCCCTCGCAGCGCCTGCGCGCGCTCCTCGTCGAGCGCCGCGAAGGAACGACACACCGCCGAAGACGTCGGCGGCCGAGACGCCGAGATCGGGGAGGGTTCGGCCGGTTGCGGCGCCGCCGGCGCCAGCGGCGCTGCCGGGGCCGCGGAAGGCGATGTCGGCGCACGGGCATCGGAGCCGGCCGATGCATCGGGTGGCGCAGCCCGCGCCGTCGCGTCGGCGGCCGTCGAATCCGGTGCGGCCGGCGCGCCCTCCGGCGAGCGCCGCGAAACGCCTTCGTTCGGCACCGGCTTCGACGTCGACACAACCCCGTCGGGCTCGAGCCGCGACGAGGGGACGGGGCGCAGCCGCTCGGCGTTCTGCTCGATCGCGGACCTCGGCGCCGGGTCGCCGCCGTAGCCCGCGAACCAGCCGCGATGCCACGCGAAGAACAGGACGTTGGCGAGCACCAGTGCGAGAACGACCCGCCGCATCAGCGCGCGACTCCCTGCCGCTCGGGCAGGCGGCGACGAACGCTCACCTCGCCGCCGCGCAGCACGTGGATGCCGCGCTCGGTGTGCAGGCGCAGGCCGCCGCAGGCGTCGATGCCGAGCGCGCGCCCGGCGAGCACGACCCGGTCGCCGTCGAGCACGACGACCGCCTCGCCGCACAGCGCGTCGAACCGCCGCCAGGTCTCGACGAACCCGCCGAGCCCTTCGACGAAGAATTGCTCGACGCCGCGCACGACGGCACCGGCGATGCATCCGATCACGGTTTCGGCGTGGTCGAGCGCGACTGCGCCATCGAACAGCCCGCAGGCGGGGTTTGCGAGCGCAGCGCGGGGCGCCGCGAGATTCACGCCGATGCCGACGACGATGCGTTCGATCGCGCGCCCCGCGTCGGTGGACGAAGGCAGGCTGCGCCGCGTCTCGACCAGAATGCCGCCGAGCTTGCGGCCGTCGCGCTGCAGGTCGTTCGGCCACTTCAGTCGAAGATCGCGCGCCCACGGCGTGAGCGCCGTCGCGGTCGCCGCGCCGACCGCGATCGACAGCGCCGTCGGCGGCGGCTCGCCGCGAACGAGCCGCTCGAAGGCGATCGAGAACGCGAGCGAACGGCCGCGCTCGGCGACCCATTCGCGGCCACGCCGGCCGCGCCCCGCGCTCTGGTGCGCGGCAGCGAGCAGCGTCGGCGCAGCCGGCCTCTCGCCGAACGCGGGCAGCATCAGCGACTCGTTCGTCGATCCGATTTCGTCGACCGTGCGCACGTGCAGCGCCTCGCAGCCGGCGGCCGCGCGAATCCGGTCGGCATCGAGCTCGCTCACGGGCCCGATCATAGCGGAGCCTCGCCGGTTCGCAGCGTGCGGTGCACGCCGGTAAGCTTGCCCTCGTGCCCCCGCCCGCTCTCCGCACCCTGGTCGCGCCGACCGAACGCCGCGCATCGTCCACCGGATGGTGGCTCGGCGCGTACGTCGCCGCGCTCGCCTACGCGAGCCTGTACCCGTGGACGGGATGGCGCGCGCCGCATGCGTCGATGTTCGATTTCGCAACGGCTCCCTGGCCGCGCTGGTGGACCGCGTTCGACGTCGCGACCAACGTGCTCGCGTACCTGCCGCTCGGAGTGCTGCTCGCGATCGCGATTGCGCGCGCGCTTCGGATCCGCGCTTCGCGGGCCGCACCCGTCGCGGTCGTGCTCGCCGCCGCGCTCTCCTTCGGGTTCGAGTCCGCGCAGGGTTTGCTGCCGAGCCGCGTGCCGTCGCAGCTCGACGTCGCGACCAACGCCGCCGGCGCGGCGGTCGGCGCGGCGCTCGCCGCGTGGTTCGGCCGACGGCGCGTCGAACGCTGGCCGCATTCGCTGCGCGGCGCGTTCGCCGTCGCGCCCGGCGCCACCGGCGGCGCGCTGCTGCTCGTCGCCTGGCCGATCGCGCAGTGGTACCCGCAATCGCTGGTCTTCGCCACCGGCGATCTGCTGCTTGCGTGGCCCTCGCCGTCGGGCGCGGCCCCTTCCGGGTGGTGGTCGTCGCTGATCCTGCCCGCGCGATTCGAGCCCTTCGCAGAAGCGGGCGCCGTTTCGCTCGCCGTCATCGCGATCGGATCGATGGTGCGCGACGTGCTCGTCGCGCGCCCGGGCGCCGGCACCTGGGCGACGGCATGGCCGATCGCCCTGCCGATCGTCGCCGCGTGTGCGATCAAGTCGCTCGCGGGAGCCGCCGTGCTCGGCAGCGCGCACGCCTTCGGCTGGCTGAACGCCGCCACGCAGGGCGGGTTGCTCGCGGGCTCGATCGCGCTGATCGTGCTCGCGCCGGCCGGACCACGGCTTCGCCGCGGCTGCGCGCTCGCATCGATCGCGGTTGCGACGGTGCTCTTCAACCTCGCACCGCCCAACGAGTATTACCTGTCGATGCGGGCGCACTGGGCCGGCGAATGGACCAATTTCCACGGCCTGCTGCGCGCCCTCGCCACGGTGTGGCCGTTCGCGGCCCTCGCATGGTGCGGGTGGCGCCTGCGCGCGCGCCTATAATCGCTCGATGTCCTATTACGAACGCCACATCTTCTTCTGCGTGAACCGCCGCGACGATCCGAACCGCGATTGCTGCGCGCGCCACGGCTCGGAAGCGCTGCACGCCTACACGAAGGAACGGGTCAAGGCGCTCGGCCTGTCGGGCCCGGGCAAGGTGCGGGTGAACAAGGCGGGCTGCCTCGACCGCTGCGAGCTCGGGCCGGTCGCGGTCGTTTATCCCGAAGGCGTCTGGTACAGCTTCGTCGATCGGGAAGACATCGACGAGATCGTCGAATCGCATCTGCGCGACGGCAAGCCCGTCGATCGACTGCGCCTGGAATGAATGCCGGCACCCGGGTGCTGCTGATCGACGGGCCGGTCGGTCCGATCGACGTCGCGCTCGACCGCCCCGCGGGTACCGTGCACGGCGTGGCCGTGGTCGCGCATCCGCATCCGCTGTTCGGCGGGACGCGCGACAACAAGGTTGCGCAGACCCTCGCCCGCGCGCTGCTCGCGCTCGGCTACGTCGTCTGGCGCCCCAATTTCCGCGGCGTCGGTGCGAGCGCCGGGCGGTACGACGAAGGCGTCGGCGAAACCGAAGACCTGCTCGAGGTCGTACGCCACGCGCGCAGCGAGGTCCAGCCCTCGAAAGCCGCCGCGGGCACCGCGCTGCCGCTCGTGCTCGCCGGATTCTCGTTCGGCACCTACGTGCAGACGCGCGTGGCCGAGCGGTTGCGCGAAGCGAGCGCTCCGGCGCAGCGCCTGGTGCTCGTCGGCACGGCGACGTCGCGTTACGCCTTCGGCGAAGTGCCCGCCGACACGCTCGTGGTGCACGGCGAGCACGACGAAACCGTCCCGCTGCAGACCGTGTTCGACTGGGCGCGCCCGCAGGGGCTGCCGGTCGTCGTGATCCCGGGCGGCGAGCATTTCTTCCATCGGCGGCTTTCGCTGCTCAAGCGCATCGTGATCGACGCGCTCGCCCCGCGCACGCTGCCGGACACCGTGTGAGCCGGCCGGCGCAACCCGATTTCCGGCTGATCTATGCGCGAACCCGTGCGGGCGACGAAGAGCTCGCTGCGCGCGCCCTGGAGCTCGAACACGCGGCGCGCCGCATTCTCGCGCTGGTCGATGCCCGGCGCAGCGTCGGCGATCTCGGGCAGTTCGCCCGCCCCGGCGAGCTCGCACCCGTGCTCGCCGCACTCGAACGATATCGGCTGATCGAACCTTTCGGGCTCGCCGCCGAACCCACCGCGGCCGAACGCCGCGAGCGCGAGCGGGCCGGGCAGGCGCGGCTGCAGGCAGTCAAGCACGCGCTGCGCAACGCGTTCGCCGCCGAGCTCGGCGTCGCCGGCCGTGTGTGGGACGCGCGCGTCGCCGACGCGGTGAACCTCGACGTGCTGCGCCGCGTGCTGCGCGAGGCCATCGACGTGGTCCAGGCGCGCAGCGGCGAAGCGGCCGCGCAGCGCGTGCTCGCCATCGTGCACCCGGTGTTCGAGAGCCTGCGAGCGACGCCCGGCGGCGCGTCGCCCGGACCGCCGTGACCGGCGCGTCGCGCCTGCGCGTCGCGCGAACGCGAGCCGGCGCCCCGGTTCGCCGGGCGCGCGCCCTATAATTCCGGGGCTTCCCCCGTCGGACCTTCACCGCGACGCCCGCACGGCGTCGCCGCGGCGACGACCCCCGCGCGTCGCCGTCGCGCTTCATCCGGATTCATCGATGCCCGCACGCCTGCTCGCCCTCCTGTCCCTGCTGCTGCTCACCGCCTTCCACGGCGCTTTCGCACAAGTCGCGGCGCCGACCATCGCCGCCCGCTCCTGGCTGCTGCT
Organism: Burkholderiaceae bacterium; assembly: GCA_036675585.1. GTDB lineage: Bacteria > Pseudomonadota > Gammaproteobacteria > Burkholderiales > Burkholderiaceae_E > Zeimonas. The sequence continues at coordinate 11,783 of JAKFES010000006.1, read as the reverse complement.
CGACGAGACGACCGGGCAGGTCCTCGCCGCGCACGAACCCGACACGAAGATCGAGCCCGCCTCGCTTACGAAGATCATGACCGCGTACCTCGCCTTCGATGCACTGCGCGAAAAGCGGCTCACGCTCGACCAGCGCCCGGCGGTCTCGAATGCGGCGTACAAGGCGATCGGCTCGCGGATGTTCGTCGAGCCGAGCAAGCCGGCGAGCGTCGAGGAACTGCTCAACGGCGTGATCGTGCAATCGGGCAACGATGCGTCGATCGTGCTCGCCGAAGCGCTGGCGGGCACCGAGGAGAGCTTCGCCGAGCAGATGACCCGGGCGGCGCAGCGGATGGGCATGCGCAACACGAGCTTTCGCAATTCCACCGGCCTGCCCGACCCGCAGCATTACACGACCGCACGCGACCTCGCCGTGCTGGCGCAACGGCTCATCGAGGATTTCCCCGACCAGTACCCGCTCTACTCCCGGCGCGAATACACATACAACAACATCCGGCAGCCCAACCGCAATCGGCTGCTCGCGATCGATCCGAGCGTCGACGGCATGAAGACCGGCCACACGGAAGCCGCCGGATATTGCCTGATCGCCTCGGCCAAGCGCGACATGCCAGGCATCGAGGGCTCGCGCCGGCTGATCAGCGTCGTGCTGGGCGCGGCGTCCGAATCGGCGCGAGCGATCGAATCGCAGAAGCTGCTGAACTACGGCTTCCAGAACTTCGAGGTCGTGCGCATCTACGCGAAGAACCAGCCCGCCGGCAGCTACGAGGTCTGGAAAGGCCAGGACGACGCCGTCGACGGCGGCTTCGAGCGCGAAGTGCTGGTCGCGGTTCCGCGCGGCCAGACCGGACAGGTCAAGGCGGAGATCGAACGCGTGCAGCCGCTGGTGGCGCCGATCGCGCAGGGCCAGCAGATCGGCACGCTGCGCGTGCGCATCGGCGACGAGCTCGTCACCGAGCGGCGGCTGGTCGCGCTCGAGAGCGTCGAACCGGCGGGCTGGTTCGGACGCACGTGGGATGCGCTGCGACTGATGATCGCGCGCTGACCCCGCGACCGGGGCGAAACGAAACGAACCGACGGCGGACTCGAATGGCGCAGATCGCGTGGCTGAACGGCGAATACCTTCCCCTCGAGGAGGCACGGGTTCCCGTGCTCGATCGGGGCTTCATCTTCGGCGACGGCGTCTACGAGGTCGTTCCGGTCTACGCGCGCCGCACGTTCCGCTGGGCGCACCATCTCGCCCGCCTCCAGCGCAGCCTCGCCGCCGTCTCGATCCGCAACCCGCACGACGACGCGGGATGGGGCGCGATCGTCGACGGGCTCGTCGCGCGCCATGACTGGGCCAACCAGTTCATCTACCTGCAGGTCACGCGCGGCGTCGCGCGGCGCGACCACGCTTTCCCGGCCAACTCCGTCCCGACGGTGTTCGCGATGAGCAGCGAGCTCGTCGAACCGCCGGCTGCGCAGCGCGAGAACGGCGTCGCCGCAATCACGCTGCCCGACGAGCGCTGGCTGCATTGCGACATCAAGACGACCTCGCTGCTCGGCAACGTGCTGGCGCGGCAGGCCGCGGTGGCGGCAGGCGCCGCCGAGTGCGTGATGTTCCGCGACGGGTTCCTCACCGAGGGCGCGGCAAGCAACGTCTGGGTCGTTCGCCACGGCACGGTGTTCGGACCGCCGAAGGACCACCTGGTGCTCGAGGGCATCCGCTACGGGCTGCTCGCCGAGCTGGCGCCTGCGGCCGGCATCGCGTTCGAGATCCGGCGCATCCTGCGCGAGGAGGTCCACGCCGCCGACGAACTGATGCTCAGCTCGGCGACCAAGGAACTGCTGCCGATCACCCGGCTCGACGGGCACCCGGTCGGCACCGGCCGCCCGGGCCCGGTCTTTGCCGCACTGTATGCGGCGTACCAGCGCGCGAAGGCGTCGGGCGCTCAGTAGCGAGGCGACCGACGATGAGCGATGACCGCACCCTGACCGAAGCGTTCGACCGCCTCGAGCGGCTGCTCGAGTTTCCGGTCGATTTCCCGCTGAAGATCATGGGCCGGCGCGTCGACGACTTCGCGCAGACGATGGCGGGAATCGTCGTCGAGCACGTGCCCGAGTTCGATCCGTCGACGATCGAGCTGCGCGCGTCGAGCAAGGGCTCGTACCTGAGCGTCACCGTCGTCGTGCGCGTCGGCTCGCGTGAGCAGCTGGAGCGGCTGTACCGCGCGCTCGCCACGCACCCGATGGTCAGCGTGGTGCTTTGATCGGGCCCCGCGTGCGCAGGCTCGGGCGCCTCGACTACGAGCGCGCCGAGCCGGCGATGCAGGCGTTCACGAATGCCCGCACGCGCGACTGCGCCGACGAGATCTGGCTCGTCGAGCATCCGCCCGTGTTCACGCTCGGCCGTGCCGGGCGCCTGGAGCACGTGCGCGAACCCGGTGCGATTCCGGTCGTACGCACCGAGCGCGGCGGACAGGTGACCTACCACGGCCCCGGACAGGCGGTGGTGTATCCGCTCGTCGACCTGCGCCGCGCCGCGCTCACCGTGCGCGGTTTCGTCGACCGGATCGAAGCGGCGACCATCGCGCTGCTGGCGCACTACGGAATCGACGCGACGCGACGAAAAGGCGCTCCCGGGGTGTACCTGCGCGACGCCGACGTGGCGGGCGCGAAGATCGCATCGATCGGCATCCGGATCACCGGCGGCTGCAGTTTCCATGGCGTCGCGCTGAACGTCGCGATGGACCTCGAGCCGTTCTCGCGCATCGACCCGTGCGGGTACCCGGGTCTGAAAGTCACCGATATGCAAAGCTGCCTGCCGGTACCGCTCGATTTCGAAGAAGTGTCCACCCGCTTCGCAGAAACGCTCGCCGACACCTTGCTCCGCCCCGATTCCCGCCGCCTGCGCTCCGACTCTCGATGAACGCCTCCGCGCCCTCGCCGTCCCCGAACCCCTCGCCCGCCGATCCGGAAGCGGCCAGGCAGAAAGGCGCCGCGAGGGCCCCGCGCATTCCGGTCAAGGTGATCCCCGCCGGCGAGCCGCTGCGCGAGCCCGACTGGATCGCGTGCGACCGGCCACCGACCCGATGCGCTTCGCCCGCATCGAGGCGATCGTGCGCGGGCACGGCGTGAGCTTGCACTGGCGCTCGGCGAGCGATTAAAGTGCCGGGCACGCCGGAAGCCGCGCGTTGGGGGCAAGCCCCTATGGAAAGCCGCGCCCGCTGCCGCCACCATTCATCCTCCCTTCGATAGGAGTACACAAAATGAGGCTTGCAGGAGCCGTTGCGGCCGCCGCGGTCGCACTGTCGTTTTCGGCCGGCGCGTTCGCGCAGGCGCCGATGGTGATCAAGTTCAGCCACGTGGTCGCCGAAGCGACGCCGAAGGGTCAGGGTGCGCTGAAGTTCAAGGAAATCGCCGAGAAGCTCCTGCCGGGCAAGGTCCAGGTGCAGGTGTTCCCGAGCTCGCAGCTGTTCGGCGACGCGAAGGAGATGGAGGCGGTGCTGCTCGGCGACGTGCAGTTCATCGCGCCGTCGCTGTCGAAGTTCGATCGCTACACCAAGAAGATCCAGCTCTACGATCTGCCGTTCCTGTTCGACGACATCGGAGCGGTCGACCGCTTCCAGCAGAGCGCCGACGGCCAGGCGCTGCTCGACGCGATGAAGAACCGCAACCTGCAGGGGCTGGCGTACTGGCACAACGGAATGAAGCAGCTGTCGACGAACCGCGACAAGCTCACGCGCCCCGAGGACGTCAAGGGGCTGAAGTTCCGCATCCAGGCTTCCGACGTGCTCGAAGCGCAGTTCCGGGCCCTCGACGCCAACCCCCAGAAGATGGCGTTCAGCGAGGTGTACCAGGCGCTGCAGACCGGAGTCGTCGACGGCCAGGAGAACACCTGGTCGAACATCTACTCGCAGAAATTCCACGAGGTCCAGAAGACCATCGCCAATACGAACCACGGCGTGATCGACTACATGGTCGTCACCAACGCCAAGTGGTGGGATGGCCTGCCCGACGACGTCCGCAAGGGGCTGAAGCAGGCGATGGACGAGGCGACCGCGCACGCGAACAAGCTCGCCAACGACCTCAACGAACGCGATCGCAAGCGGATCGAGGAAGCGGGCAAGGCCAAGATCCAGACGCTGTCGAAGGAGGACGTCGCCGCATGGCGCAAGGCGATGGAGCCCGTGTGGAACAAGTTCGAGGGTGACATCGGCAAGGACCTGATCCAGGCCGCGCTGAAGGCGAATCACTGACCCCCGGTACCGGCTCTGCACATGGCGCAGCTCGCGCCGCGGGAGGCGCCATGAAAACCAGTGCGATCTCGCGGCTCGAAGAAGGGCTCGTCGCCTTTCTTCTGGCCGCGATGACGCTGATCACCTTCATGCAGGTGGTCGCGCGATACATCTTCAACTACAGCTTCGTCTGGGCGCTCGAGCTCACGACGTTCCTGTTCGGCGGGCTGATTTTCTTCGGCATCTCGTACGGCGTGCGGGTCGGCGCACACATCGGGATCGATGCGCTGGTCAAGCTGCTGTCCGCGCGCACCGCGCGCATCGTCGCGATCGCCGCGACGATGTTGTGCCTGGTCTACGCGACCATCGTCTTCATCGGCGCCTGGGCGTACGTCGGCAAGATGATCGAGATCGGCATCCTGGCGCAGGACCTGCCGATCCCGGCCTGGGTCCCACGCGCGGTGCTGCCGCTCGGCTACGCGCTGCTGTTCTTCCGCCTGCTGCAGGTGCTGCACGGACTGGTCACCGGCAAGGAAGCGCACCTGCTCGGTGACGAGGTCGAGGACGCGATGAAGCTCGCCGCCGCGGAAGCCGGCGAGACAACGCACGGAGAGCGGCGATGACGACGACCGCGCTCTTTCTGATGCTGTTCGTCTTCATGTTCATGGGCATGCCGATCGCGATCGCGCTCGGCCTGTCGTCGCTGCTGACGATCCTGGTGTTCGGCCAGGATTCGCTCGCGTCGCTCGCGCTCAAGCTGTTCGAGACCTCGGAGCACTTCACGCTGCTCGCGATCCCGTACTTCATTCTCGGCGGCGCCTTCATGACCACCGGCGGGGTGGCCAAGCGGATGATCCGCTTCGCGATCTCGGTCGTCGGACACTTCCCCGGCGGGCTGGCCATGGCATCGGTGCTCGCGTGCATGTTGTTCGCCGCGGTCTCGGGTTCGTCGCCGGCCACCGTCGTCGCGGTCGGGTCGATCGTCATCGCGGGAATGGTGCGTGCCGGCTATCCGCTGCCCTTCGCCGCGGGCGTCGTCTGCAATGCCGGCACGCTCGGCATCCTGATCCCGCCCTCGATCGTCATGGTCGTGTACGGCGCGGTCACGGAAACGTCGGTCGGCAAGCTGTTCATGGCCGGCGTGCTGCCGGGCATCCTCCTCGGGCTGTCGCTGATGGTCGCGATCTACGTCCTCGCGCGCGCGCGCAACCTGCCGCGCCAGCCGCGCGCGAGCCTGACGGAGGTCGTCTCGGCGGGACGCGACTCGCTGTGGGGCCTGCTGCTGGTGATCATCATCCTGGGCGGGATCTACGGCGGAATCTTCACGCCGACCGAGGCGGCGGCGGTGGCGGCCGTCTATGCGTTCCTCGTCGCCGTGTTCGTCTACCGCGACATCGGCATGCGCGAGGTGCCGGCCGTTCTCGTCGATGCGTCGAAAGTCACGGTGATGCTGATGTTCATCATCGCCAACGCGCTGCTGTTCGCGCACGTGCTGACCACCGAGCGCATCCCGCAGATCATCGCCGAGCAGATCGTCGCCTGGGGCATGCCCGCATGGCAGTTCCTGATCGTCGTGAACCTGCTGCTGCTCATCGCCGGCATGTTCATGGAGCCGACCGGGATCATCCTGATCATGGCGCCGATCCTGTTCCCGATCGCCACGCAACTGGGCATCGACCCGGTGCACCTCGGCATCATCATGGTCGTGAATCTCGAGATCGGCATGGTGACGCCGCCGATCGGGCTGAACCTGTTCGTCACCGCGGGCATCACGAAGATGCCGATCGGCGCAGTCGTGCGCGCCGCATTGCCGTGGCTCGCCGTGCTGCTCGCGTTCCTCGTCGCGATCACGTACCTGCCCTGGATCTCGCTGGTGCTGCCGAACGCGCTGTTCTGAGCCGCCCGCTTCAGCCGGGCGGGCGCTTGCGCGCGACGACCTGGACGACGTGGCCTTCGCCGCGGTGCAGCGGCCCCTCGTGCACCGCGCGCACGCCCTCGAAGCGGTGCACGATGTCGCACCCCGGCCATTCGTCGACGACTTCGTCGAGCCGCGCGAGCAACTGCGGCTCGGGCGGGCCGCCGGTCCGGTACTCGGGCTGGCGCTTGCCGTAGGCCTCGAAGACGAACACGCCGCCGGGCGCGAGCGCCGCCGCGCAGCGCGCATGCAGCGCGGCGCGCGCACGCCGGGGCAGGTGCAGGAAGATCGACACGATCGCGCCCCACCGATCGGTGCCGGCTTCGTAGCGCGTCACGTCGGCGCAAACGGTGCGCAGCGGGACGCCGGCCCGCGCCGCGAGCGCCTGCGCTTTCTCGATTCCCTGGCGGGCGACGTCGACCGACGTGACGTCGAAGCCGCGTCGCGCAAGCCACACCCCGTTGCGACCTTCGCCGTCGGCCAGGCACAGCACCGGCAGCGCGAGCGGAAAGTGCGCGACCTGCGCGACGAGGAAATCGTTCGGCTCGGTGCCGTATGCATATTCGCTGCCGGCGTAGCGCGCGTTCCAGAACGACTCGAGCCCGGCGAGGCGCTCGCGAGCCGCGCGGTCGGGGTCCGCGCGGTCGGGCGGCGCGTCGCCGTTCCCGCGACTCATCGCACGCCCGCCTCGCGCAGGATCGCCTCGGCGCGCAGCATCACCGGCTTGTCGACCATCTTGCCGTCGACCGCTACCGCGGCGCCGCCCGCCGCAGCGGCCGCCTCGAGCACGCGCGTCGCCCACGCGATCTCGGCCTCGTTCGGCGCGAACAGCGCATTGACCTGCGCGACCTGCCGCGGATGGATGCACAGCTTGCCGGCGAAGCCGAGCCGGCGCGCGCGCAGGACATCCTCGGCGAGCCGCGTCGCGTCGTCGATCGCGGTGCTGACCCCGTCGATCGGACCCGCGATCCCGGCGAGGCGCGATTCGACGACGAACTGCGTGCGGTAGACGAGCAGATCGTCCTCGTGCGCGTCGCGCATGCCGAGATCGACCTGGAAATCGAGGGTGCCGAACGCGAGGCGCTCGACGCCGGGCGCGGCGGCGATCTCGCGCAGCCGCGCAACGCCGCGCGCGCTCTCGACGAGCGGCAGCAGCGCGCGCGCGCCGGCACGCCGCAGACGCGCGAGCCCCGAGGGATCTTCCGCCTTGGCCAGCATGACCGCATCGAGCCCCGGGTGGCCGACCAGTGCGAGGTCGGCTTCGAACCACGCCGTGTCGGGCCCGTTGATGCGCGCGATGAGCCGCGGCGCACGTCCGTTCGCCGCGCCGGCGGCGAGCGGATTCGAGTCGAGCCAGCCGGCGAGCGCGGCGCGCGCCGCGTCCTTGTCGGCGGGCGCGACCGCGTCCTCGAGATCGACGACGACGGCGTCGGCGCCGGCGGCGAGCGCTTTCGCGAAACGGTCGACGCGATGACCGGGGACGAACAACAGCGAGCGAAGCGGACGGTCCATCGTGCTCACCCGGCCCGCGACAGCCAGCGTTCGACGACCGGCGTCTGCGCCAGTGAACGGATCCGCCCGATCGCTTCGCGCATCTCGTCGGCGCCGGCCCCTTCGCGATACTGCGCGAGACGGATCGCCTTGTCGTCGACTTCGGAGGGGCTCAGCGTGTTGCCCGGATCGCCTTTCGGCTCGTCGACGCGCGCGACGAATTCGCGCCCGTCGCGCGTGCGCACGCGAACCTTGCCGATCCACCGGTGCGGATACGCCGAGTCGACTTCGTCGTCGAGCGTCATCCGTACCCGCTCGCGCAACGCGACGACCTCGGCAGCCCGCCAGTCGGCGTCGAAATCGGCGAGCGACGCGCGCCCGCGCGTCGCGATCAGCCCGAGAACCGTTCCCATCGAGAATTTTGCCTGGTGCACCGTCTGCGGATCGACCACCGGCCCGAGCACGTCGATCGCACCCTGGTGCACCTGCGCGACGACCTCGTCGATCTCGTCGGCGCGCAACGCATGCGCGCGCATCGCCTCGAGCAGCGCGTCGGCCGCCGGATGCGTATGGCGGCACGAGGCGTGGAACTTGAACGAGGTTTCGGCGAGCGCCCAGCGCTCGCCGAGACGATCGGTCAGTTTTTCGACGTCGGAATCGCTCGACATGCCCGCCGCCATCCCGCGCTCGCCCTCGAGGATGCGCCGCGCGCCGGTCAATCCGTCGGCAGCCAGGTAGGCGGCGGCGAGTCCGGCGGCCGCCGCGTGCGCGGTGTGCAACTGCTTCGAGTCGGCCGCGTCGCGCAGGAACTCCCACAGACCGGCGGCCTGCGTGCCGGCCGATCCGAAAGCGTCCCGCATCGCTTCGGGCGACAGGCGCAGCAGATGACCGACGGCGGCCGCCGCCGCGAGCGTGCCCGCGGTGCCGGTCGTGTGGAACACCCGATAGTGCGAACGCCCGAGAAACTCGCCGACGCGGATGCCGACTTCGTAGCCGGCGACGACCGCGCACAGCAGCTCCCGGCCGCTGCGGCGCAGCGCCTGCGCGACGGCGAGCGCCGGCGGGAACACGACGGCCGCGGGATGGAACACCGAACCGTTGTGCACGTCGTCCTGCTCGGCGAAGTGCGACGACGCCGCGTTGACGGCCGCCGCGACGAGCGGGCTGCTCGTGCGCCGGTGGATCAGGATCTCCGACGGGCCGTCCTGCGGGCCCATCGACTCGAAAAAGCGTCCGATCGTCTCGACCGGCCGCGCCCCCTTGCCGGCGAGCGCCGAGCCGAACCAGTCGACGAACAGGTCCTCGGCGCGCCGCACGACCGGCGGCGGGATGTCCTCGAAGCGAAGCGTCGCGGCGAACCGCGCGAGCGCGGCAGTGGGTTCGGCAGTAGCGTTCATGGCAGTCCGGGTTCGGGGGAAGCGCCGATGCGCGGTTTCACAGAGCGCCTTCGGCGCGCAGCCGGGCGATCTCCGCACCCGGGTAGCCGAGCTCGCCGAGGATCGCATCGGTGTGCGCGCCGAGCGCCGGAATCGGATCGAGACGCGGCGCGTCGTCGTGAGCCGCGCCGGGCGGCAGCAGCGTGGGGATCGGGCCGACGGGGGAATCGACTTCGCGCCAGCGCTCGCGCGCGCGCAACTGCGGATGCGCCCACACCTCGGCCATCGTGTTCACGCGCGCGTTGGCGATGCCGGCGGCGTCGAGCCGCTCGACGACCTGCTCGGCCGTCATCGACGCGAAGGCGCCGACGATGATCGCGTGCAGCACGTCGCGCGCGGCCGTGCGCCGCGCATTCGAGTCGAGACGCGGATCGCACGCGAGCTCGGGGCGCAGCAGCACTTTCGCGCAGAACACCTGCCATTCGCGCTCGTTCTGCAGGCCGAGCATCACGACCTTGCCGTCGCCGGCCTCGAACGGCCCGTACGGATAGATCGTCGCGTGCGCGGCGCCGGTGCGCGACGGCGGCGGCGCGCCGTCGAACGCGTAATACAGCGGATAGCCCATCCATTCGACCATGCTCTCGAGCATCGAGACGTCGATGCGCTTGCCTTCGCCGCTGCGCTGGCGTTCGATCAGTGCGGCGAGGATGTTCGAATAGGCGTACATCCCGGCGGCGATGTCGGCGATCGAACAGCCGGCCTTGGCCGGCGCGTCGGGCGAGCCCGTGATCGAGACGAAACCCGATTCGCTCTGGATCAGCAGGTCGTAGGCCTTCTGGTCGCGGTACGGCCCGTCGGCGCCGTAGCCCGAGATGTCGCAGACGATCAGCCGCGGAAAGCGCGGATGCAGCGCGTCGAACGACAGCCCGAGGCGAGCCGCGGCGCCCGGCGCGAGATTCTGCACGAGCACGTCGGCGCGCTCGAGCAGGCGCTCGAGCACGACCGGCGCCTGCGCATGCTTCAGGTCGAGCGTCAGGCTCTCCTTGGAGCGGTTCGTCCAGACGAAATGCGAAGCGAGCCCGCGTACGCGCTGGTCGTAGGCACGCGCGAAGTCGCCGACGCCGGGCCGCTCGATCTTGATCACGCGCGCGCCGAGATCGGCGAGCTGACGCGTGCAGAACGGCGCGGCAATCGCGTGCTCGAGCGTGACGACGGTGATGCCGTCCAGTGCGCGGGCCATCTCAGAACGACCTCGGCAGCCCGAGCACGTGCTCGGCCACGTACGCGAGGATCAAATTGGTCGAGATCGGTGCCACCTGGTACAGCCGCGTTTCCCGGAACTTGCGCTCGACGTCGTATTCGGCAGCGAAGCCGAAGCCGCCGTGGAACTGGATGCACGCGTTGGCCGCTTCCCACGACGCCTTGGCGGCGAGGTATTTCGCCATGTTCGCCTGCGCGCCGCACGGCAGATGCGCATCGAAGCGGCGGCACGCTTCCCAGCGCATCAGGTTCGCCGCCTCGACCTCGATGTACGACTCGGCGATCGGGAACTGCACGCCCTGGTTCTGCCCGATCGGGCGGCCGAACACGACGCGATCCTTCGCGTACTGCGTGACGCGGTCGACGAACCAGTAGCCGTCGCCGATGCATTCGGCGGCGATCAGCGTGCGCTCGGCGTTCAGGCCGTCGAGAATGTACTTGAAGCCCTTGCCTTCCTCGCCGACCAGGTTGCGCGCCGGAATCTCGAGGTTCTCGAAGAACAGCTCGTTGGTCTCGTGGTTCACCATGTTCGCGATCGGGCGCACGGTCAGGCCGTGGCCGATCGCCTCGCGCAGGTCGACGATGAACACCGACATGCCTTCGGACTTCTTCTGCACCTCGGCGAGCGGGGTCGTGCGCGCGAGCAGGATCATCAGGTCGGAGTGCTGCACGCGCGAGATCCACACCTTCTGTCCGTTGACGAGGTAGCGGTCGCCCTGACGCACCGCCGACGTCTTCATCTTCGTCGTGTCGGTGCCGGTGGTCGGCTCGGTGACCGCCATCGACTGCAGCCGCAACTCGCCGGTGGCGATCCGCGGCAGGTACTCGCGCTTCTGCTCTTCGGAGCCGTGGCGCAGCAGCGTGCCCATGTTGTACATCTGCCCGTGCAGCGCGCCCGAGTTGCCGCCCGACCGGTTGATCTCTTCCATGATCACCGACGCCTCGGCCAGCCCGAGGCCCGATCCGCCGTATTCCTGCGGGATCAGCGCAGCCATCCACCCGGCGCGCGTGAGCGCGTCGACGAAGGCTTCCGGATACGCGCGCTGCTCGTCGATGCGCCGGAAATACTCGTCGGGAAACTGCCGGCACAGGTCGCGAACGGCGTCGCGGATGTCGTGATACGGATCTTGCGTCGATGCGGACATGGCACGTCTCGAAGTGCTAGGAAAGCTCGGCCGTGGCTTCCATCGCGAGGAAGCCCTCGTGGTCGCGCGCCCACAGTTCCACCCTGCGCGCGCCCGAATCGCGCCCGCAGGCGCTGAACGGGTGGATGTCGAACAGCGGCCGCACGGCCTTGAACTCGAAGCGCGCGACGCGCGCGTCGGGGCGTTCGCGGCGCAGCGTGTCGAGCAGCAGCGTCGCGATCAGCGGCCCGTGCACGACGAGACCCGGGTACCCCTCGACCTCGGTGACGTAGCTGCGATCGTAGTGGATCCGGTGGCCGTTGAACGTGACGGCCGAATAGCGGAACAGCAGCACCGGGTCGGGAACGATCTCACGCGCGAACGCGGCGCCCGCGGGCGC
>JAKFES010000042.1:0-80086 GCA_036675585.1 Burkholderiaceae bacterium | reverse complement strand
GGCGAGAAGCGCTGCACCGCAGTAGGAATTGCGAGCGCCGGAAGAAGTTGCCGCGGCGTCGAAGCGGCGCCCCGGTAAAAGCGCAGGCGCGCGATCACGGCCGATCGCGAAGCGAGCGGGCACACTGACTGCTCTGGACGGAAGCGACAGGCTCTCCACTCCGGGATCCTGTCCCGGAGCGAGAGCAATGCGTAGAATCGCGATTGTCAGTGAGCACGCGTCCCCGCTCGGCATGGTCGGCGGGGTCGACGGCGGCGGCCAGAACATTTACGTAGCGAACGTCGCGCGCCAGCTCGCGCGGCTCGGCCATCGCGTCGACGTCTTCACGCGGCGCGACTCGCCTGCACTCGCACGCATCGTCGACTGGCTTCCGGGCGTTCGCGTCGTGCACGTCGCAGCCGGTCCCGCGAGCGATCTGCCGAAGGAACGGCTGCTGCCGTACATGCCGGCGTTCTCGACGATCATGCATGCGTTCGCCCGCGAGCACGCGCTTCGCTACGACGTCGTGCACGCGAACTTCTTCATGTCGGGCTGGGCCGGGCTGCGCTTCGCCCGGACGTTTCGCACCGCGCTGGTCACGACGTTCCATGCGCTCGGGCGCGTGCGCCGCATCCACCAGGGTGCCGACGACGGCTTCTCCGACGCGCGCTTCGACATCGAGGAACAGCTGGTGCGCGAGTCGCACCGCATCGTCGCCGAATGCCCGCAGGACCTGCACGACATGGTCGCGCATTACGACGCCGATCCGTCGCGCATCGAGATCGTGCCGTGCGGCTTCGATCCCGACGAGCTCGAACCGATCGACCGGCTCGTCGCGCGCACCCGGCTGCAGTGGCCGGCCGACGAGTTCACCGTGCTGCAGCTCGGCCGGATGGTTCCGCGCAAGGGCGTCGACAACGTGATCCGCTCGATCGCCGTACTCGGTACGCGCTTCGGGCGCCGAGCGCGCCTCGTCATCGCCGGCGGCAATTCGAGCGATCCCGCGACCCATCGAACGCCCGAGCTCGACCGGCTCGCGCGCATCGCGCAGGACGAAGGCGTCGCCGACCGCGTGCATTTCATCGGGCGTTGCGATCGCGAGCGCCTGAGCACCGTCTACGGCGCGGCCGACGTCTTCGTCACCACGCCGTGGTACGAGCCCTTCGGCATCACGCCGGTCGAGGCGATGGCGTGCGCACGGCCCGTCGTCGGCGCAGCGGTCGGCGGCATACAGGACACCGTCGTCGACGCGCGCACCGGCTTCCTCGTTCCGCCGAACGACCCGGTCGCGCTGGCCGAGCGGCTCGCGCTGCTGCACGACAACCGCGCGCTCGGCGAACGAATGGGGCGTGCCGGTTTGCATCGCGCACGACGGCTCTACACCTGGGAGCGCGTTGCGCGCGCGCTGCTCGATGTCTATCGCGGCGCGGCCGAGCAGGTGCGCATGCAGTCGCGTGTCCCGCGCGTCGCCATGCGGATCGATCCGTCGCATCGTCTCGCGCGCCCCGTTCTGGCCGCGCGGCCGCGTTCCGAGCTTCGAATGAGGAGAATCGATGCCGCAGCCGTCGGCTGGAAGTGACAGCGCCTCGTCGGGCGCGGAAAGCCTCGCGGGCCGCACCGTCGTCGTCACCGGCGCAGCGAGCGGGCTCGGCTACGAGACGTGCCGCGTGCTCGGCGCCGCCGGCGCGCGGGTGGTCGTCGCCGACCTTGCCGACGAGCGTGCACAGGCGCACGCGCGCGCGCTCGCCGACGAAGGCGTCGAGGCGATCGCGATCGGCGTCGACGTCGGCGACGAGCGCCAGGTGCAACGCCTGTTCACGCAGGTCGCCGAGCGTTTCGGAACGATCGACGCGCTCGTCAACAGCGCGGCGATCGACGTCACGGCGCCGATCTCCGATCTGCAGCCGTCCGACTGGGAACGCATCGTCCGCACGAATCTCACCGGTGTGTTCCTGATGGCGCGGCAGGCGTGCACGGTGATGGGGGCGCGCGGCGGCACGATCGTGAACATCGCGTCGACCGCGTCCAAGCGCGCGTGGCCGAATGCGAGCGCGTACCACGCGACGAAATGGGGCGTGCTCGGACTGTCGTACGCATTGCACGCGGAGTTGCGACCGAAAGGCATCAAGGTGTGCGCGATCGTCGCCGGCGGGATGCGCACGCCGTTCCTGCTCGAGCGCTTTCCCGACATCGATCCGTCGCTGTTGCAGGATCCGCGCAACGTCGCGCAGGCGATCCGCTTCGTCCTCCTGCAGCCGGCCGAGACCGTGATTGCCGAAATGATGGTGTTGCCGATGCGGGAGACATCGTGGCCTTGAACGGCTTGCGCCCCGCGCTCTTCTTCGACAAGGACGGAACGCTGCTCGACGACGTTGCGTTCAATGCCGATCCGCGGCAAATGCGTTTCGCACCCGGTGCGCGCGAAGCGCTCGAGGCTCTCGCGCCAATCGACGTGCCGATGTTCGTCGTCAGCAACCAGGCGGGCGTCGCCCTCGGGCACTTCGACGCGTCGCGGCTCGACGCGGTGCGCGAACGGCTGGCCGAGATGTTCGACGAGTGCGGGGCGACGCTCTCGGGCGCGTATTTCTGCCCGCATCACCCGCAGGGCAGCGTCGCGCCGTATTCCGTTGCGTGCGAGTGCCGCAAGCCCGCGCCGGGGCTGCTGCATCGTGCCGCGCACGAGCATGCGATCGACCTGAAGCGCTCGTGGCTCGTCGGCGACATCCTCGACGACATCGAGGCCGGCAAGCGCGCCGGATGCCGCGGCGTCCTGCTGTGCAACGGCAACGAAACCGAATGGCGCGGCGGGGTCTTCCGCCGGCCCGATCATCTGGTGCGCGATCTCCACGAGGCGGCACGACTGATCGTGGGGGCGTGGTCGCGCAAGGCGCTCGGACTGCCGGCATGAACGACGCGTGGGCGCGTGCCGAGCGCATTCTCTGCGTTCGGCTCGACAACATGGGCGACGTGCTGATGACGACGCCGGCCCTGCGTGCGATCCGGCGCGCGCGCCCGTCGCGCCGGCTGACGCTGCTCGCGTCCGCGTCGGGCGTGCGCGTCGCCGCGCACGTGCCGGAGATCGACTCGACGCTGCGCTACGAGGCGCCGTGGGTGCGCAACGAGCGTTCGCACGACTCGCCGAGCGACGTGGACCGTGCGCTCATCGACGTGCTCGCCGCGCATCGCTTCGATGCGGCGGTGATCTTCACCGCGTACAGCCAGAGCCCGCTTGCCGCCGCGCTGGTCTGCCGCCTGGCCGGCATTCCGCTGCGGCTTGCGCACTGCCGCGAGAACCCGTACCTGCTGCTGACCGACTGGGTCCCCGAGACCGAGCCCGAGCGCCAGTTGCGCCACGAGACCGAGCGCCAGCTCGATCTCGTCGCGTCGTTCGCGCCGCGCCCGGCCGACACGCGCCTCTCGTTCCGCGTCCACGACCACGAGCGCGCGTCGCTCGCGGGCAAGCTGCGCGCCGCAGGCGTCGATCCGGCGGCGCCGCGCATCGTCGTGCACCCGGGCGCGAGCGCGCCGTCGCGCCGATATCCGGCCGAGCGCTACGCTGAGGTCGTGCGCGAGCTCGCAGCGCGGCAGCCGCGTGCGCTGGTGCTCACCGGCGACGCGAGCGAGGCCGACCTGGTCGCGCGCATCGTCGAGGCATCGGGACGGCAGGGCCTCGAAGGCGTGCACGACCTGTCGGGCCGCCTGGCGCTGGGCGAGCTCGGCGCGGCGATCGAGGGCGCCGACCTGCTCGTCGCGAACAACACCGGGCCGGTGCACGTCGCGTCGGCGCTCGGCACGCCGGTCGTCGACCTGTATGCGTTGACGAATCCGCAGCATGGCCCCTGGCAGGTGCCCGCGCGCGTGCTCAATCGCGACGTTGCGTGCCGCCATTGCTACCAGAGCGTGTGCCCGACCGGAACGCACGCGTGCCTCGCCGGGGTTCCCGCGAGCGAAGTCGTCGCGGCATCGCTCGAATTGCTCGGTGCGCCCGCGCGCGTCGCCGAGTTGCCGATCGGACGCCGCGCGCGGTCTCGCGCCGCCCGGGCGCCGATCGAAGCCGTCGCCGGCCTGGCCGCGCGCACGGCGTTTTCGCAATCCGTTTCACCATGGAATCCACAGGAGCAGTAGACCGGATGGCAGTCGATCGGATGGAGTTGCCCATCGTACGAAGCAACGCGCCGCGCACGAGCGCGCGGCGCTACGACGGGGTCGCGTCGCGCGATGCGACCCCCGCGCCCGCGCAGGCCGTCGAGCCGGTGCGGCGCATCGGCGTGTTCCGCGCGCTGCAGCTCGGCGACCTGCTGTGCGCGGTGCCCGCGCTGCGCGCGTTGCGTCGCGGGTACCCGGACGCGTGCATCACGTTGATCGGGCTGCCGTCGTCGGCGGAATTCGCGCGGCGCTTCCGCCATTACGTCGACGACTGGATCGATTTTCCCGGCGCGCACGCGCTGCCGGAGCAGTCGGTGCGCGGCGAGCGCCTGCCGTCGTTCTTCGCGAGCGCCCGCGCCCGGCGCTTCGATCTGGCGCTGCAGCTGCACGGCAGCGGCGAGCGCACCAACGGCATCGTGCGGCTGTTCGGCGCCCGCCGGACCTGCGGTTTTCGGCCCGGCGGCAGCGAAGAGAACGGGGGCGACGATTTCGTCCCCTGGCCGGGCGAAGGCCCGGAGATCGAACGCCTGCTGTGCGTCGTCGACCATCTCGGCCTGCAGCGGCAAGGCAGCGAGCTCGAGTTTCCGATCGACGACGGCGAGCGCCTCGCGTGGCAACGACTGGCCCGCGCGCACGCGCTCGATCCGAAGCGTCTCGTGCTCGTTCACCCCGGCGCGCGTTTCGCGTCGCGCCGCTGGGGTGTCGAGCGCTTCGCCGAGATCGCCGACCGCCTCGCGCTGCACGGCTGGCAGGTCGCGATCACCGGTAGCGCGGACGAGGCCGATCTCGCAGCGTCGATGGTGCGCGCGATGCGAACGCAGGCGGCGAACCTGTGCGGCGCGACCGGCCTCGGCGAGCTCGCTGCGGCGATCGAGGCCAGCCGGCTGCTCGTCTGCAACGACACCGGCGTGTCGCACATGGCGGTGGCCGTCGGCACGCGCAGCGTCGTCGTCGCATCGGGCAGCGAGATCCGTCGCTGGCGTCCGCTCGATCGCACTCTTCATCCGACGCTCGCGCTCGACCTGCCGTGCCGGCCGTGTGCCGATCCGGTGTGTCCGATCGAAGGGCATCCGTGCGCGCGCGGGATCGACGTCGATCGCGTATTCGAGCTCGCGATGCACCACCTGACGACGAGCCCGCTCGCACACGGGCATGCCTGAACGCGGTGTGCCGGGGGCGGGCGCGCCCGGCCGCCGCCTGCGCGTGCTGACCTGGCACGTGCACGGCAACTACCTCTATTACCTGAGCCAGGCCGCGCACGACTTCCATCTGGTCACGCTGCCCGGTCATCCGCCGGGCCATGCGGGCCGGGTCGGCACCTTGCCGTGGGGGGCCAACGTGCACGAGATCGCCGCCGGGCGCGTGGCCGGCGAATCCTTCGATTGCGTGCTGTACCAGTCGCGTCGCCACTGGGACGACGACCGTCATCGATGGCTCAGCGAGGCGCAGCGCGCGCTGCCCACCGCGTATCTCGAGCACGACCCGCCGCAGCAGCATCCGACGGCCACGCGGCACCCGGCCGCCGACGGCGACGCGCTCATCGTGCACGTCACGCACTTCAACGCGCTGATGTGGGACAACGGCCGCGCGCGCACGCGCGTCATCGAGCACGGCGTGCTCGTTCCCGACGCCGTGCGCTATCGCGGCGACCGCACGGAAGGCATCGTCGTCGTCAATCACCTGCGCGAACGCGGGCGGCGGCTCGGGGCCGACGTCTTCGAGTCCGTGCGCAGGCGGGTGCCGCTGGCGCTGGTCGGAATGGGTTCCGAAGCGATCGGCGGGATCGGCGAGGTGCCCAACCTCGAGCTGGCGTCGTTCGTGTCGCGCTATCGCTTTTTCTTCAACCCGATCCGCTACACGAGCCTGGGCCTGTCGGTGCTCGAGGCGATGACGATCGGCATGCCGGTGGTCGCACTGGCGACCACCGAGCTGCCCACCGTGATCCGCAACGGCGTGAACGGCTACGCCGACACGAACGTCGACCGGCTGGTCGACGTCATGCGAACGCTGCTCGACGATCCGGCGCTTGCGCGCCGCTGGGGCGAGGCCGCGCGTGCCGATGCGCTCGCTCGTTTTTCGATCGGACGTTTCGCCGACGAGTGGACGCACTGCCTGACCGCGCTCGTGCGCGGCGACTGAGCGCAGCGGGCGCGATCGGCCGCGCGCGGGCGGCGCGCGCGCCGGCGTCGCGCCTTCGGCTCAGTTCGCTTCGGTCGGAACCGAGCTCGCGATCAGCGCCTGCCAGCCGGCGGAATCGGCCGGCCATTCGCGTTCGGCGCTCGCGTGCAGCCGTCGCAGGATCTGCGCCAGGTGCCAGGTCGGCGGCTGGCCCAGCGCGGCAGGACGCTCGCGCCAGATCCGTCGCACCACGTTGTCGGAGACCGCGAAGCGTTGTGCGATCGCCTCGATGACGGCGCGGTCCTGCCCGGCGTCGATCGCGCGCTTGAGCATCGCGGCCCAGTACAGGCTGTGCGCGCTGCGCTCGCGCGACGCGAGCGGGCGCAGCTCGAACGTGGCGCGCGGCGCGCGCACGGGTTCGTCGACCGGTGCGTCGGCAAACGATGCTTCGCTCTCGAGCGACGCATCGGTGTCGGGCAGGCAGGCATCCAGCGGCACGAGCGCGTCGGCGAAGAAATTCGCGAACGACGGCAGCCGCGCGAGCAGGTGCGCGCGAGGCGCCGCGTGGCGCCGGTCGAGCCGCAGCCAGTTGTAGCAGCCGAGATGGCGCCCGGCGCCCGTTCGGGCGAGCTTGGCCAGCGTGACCGGATCGAGCGCCGATTCGATCACCGTCGCGACGCGCGCGTCGATCGTGTCCTCGCGCAGATCGATCGAGCGCAGCGCCCGGCCGTACAGCTCGACGTCGATGATCTCGTCGCGCAGCGCCGCGCGCAGGCTGGCGAGGAAATCGGGATAGCGGCCGGTCCGGTCGAACAGCGATCCCGGCGCATGCGGCTCGAGCCGATGTTCGCGATCGAGATGCCGGCCCCAGTCGTCGCGCCGACGGTCGAGCGCCGTGAGCATCTCGTCGGCCAGCGAAGCGAACAGCAGGTCGAGCGCGTCGTTGCCGCGGCGGGCCGATTCCGGCGCGACTTCGCTGCGCGCGAGCACGTCGACCAGCAGCCGCAGCGTGCGGTCGGACAGCAGCGCGCGGAAATCGTAGGCGAGGTGATCGCGGTCGACGCCGACGAAGCGTGCGTTGAGTCCCCAGGCGCGCGTGAGATGCGCGAAGATCGGGTTCGTCATCAGCGACAGCCGCGACGCGAGCGGCAGCATCACGACGAACAGGCGCCAGTCGGACGACGGATTGCGGAAGACGAGGGCGCGCGGGCTGTTCGCGTAGCTGCCCGCCAGGTGGGCGAGCTCCGGGCCGACGCTGCCGGCGTCCTGCAGGTCCCGGTCGATCGGGACCGCATCGACCGTGAAAAACGCGACGTCCTTCAAGACGAAGGGCGGCCTTCAGTCGGCCTGCTTGGCGAGGATGAGCAAGCCGCCGCCGAAGACGAGCAGCGCCGCGGCCATGAGCACGCGGGCGATCGACCCGCGCCACAGCGCTTCGGCCGCGAACAGGATGCCCGCCGTGAGCACGATTCGGGCCGTGCCGGCGGTGCGTTGCGCGGGGCTCAGGCGGGTCATGGCGATAATCTACCGCAGAACCGGCGGCGGTGTCGGGTCTGCGGCACCGGTGACGCGGATCGCCACACCGGGCAGGTCGAGCTCACCCGGACGGCTCGACCAGCACTGTCCGATGCGCAGCGGCTGCGCATCGGTGAGCGTTCCGGTGCTGATCATCGCGCCCGGCTCGATCGAGTGACCACGCAGCGACATCTCGTGCGCGAGATGCGCGATCGCGTGCAGCGGCCCGTCGAGCACGTCGGCACCGCGACCACGCGCGACCAGCGTGCCATCGCGGAACAGTTCGAAGTCGACGGCGCCGAGCCGTTCGATCGCGGCGTCGGGGTCGTTGCCGAGCGACGCGATCGGCCGGCGCGGGCCGAGGATCAGCGCGCCATGCAGGCTCTGCGCGGCGATCGCCTCGGCCGCCGTGAAGCGCCAGTCGGGGTACGGGCACTGCACGATCTCGAATCCGTGCGCGATCCATTCGGCGGCATCGAACACCGCGCGCGGCGTGTTGCGCCGGGGCGTCTCGCGCAGCCCGACGACGATCTCGGGTTCGAGTCGCGGCTGCGCGAAATGCGTGCAATCGACGTCGACCTCTGCGGTCGGCGCGTTGCCGCTCGGGTCGGCCGCACTCGGGAAGGCGCCGACGTGGCGAACGGTCGTGTTCCAGATGGGGCCCCAGATCGGATGGAACACGCCGTACAACGGCCAGATCGAGCGGTTGGTGAAACCGATCTTGTAGCCGACCGGGCGCTCGCCGCGCGCGATGCGCGCGACGGCGATTCCGGTTTGCAGCGCTTCGGCGCGGGCCAGGTCGGTCAGCGCAAGGTACTTGGCGCGATCGAGCGTACGCCCTCGATCGCAGGCCTCGAGCAGGATCTCGGCGGACAGTTCGGCGGTCATCGAATCGGCATGCACAGGTCGGGTGGCCCCACGTCGGGAAGAGGCGCCCGGGTTGTTTCCGCAGTCTACCGGGCTGCGCAGTTGTCGCAAGAACGACACGGCGCGACGCCCTATCCGCCGTTCGTTCCCGATTTTCGACCGTTCGTCCCATTCGCGCCGTGTGGTCGGTATTCCGTCGTTCGGCCGGATCGCGGCGCACATACAGTCACGGGCCGCGCACGGATCGCGCGGGGAGACACACAACAATCTCAATGGGAAGACGAATGTCGAGCATCATTTTCAGAAGGCGTCCAATCGGCCTCGCCGCGCTTGCGGCCTGTGGCCTGGTCGGATTGGCGGCTTGCGGGTCGGGTTCCTCCAGTACGCCGCTGGCCGAGTCGAGCGTGACCGTCGCGGGCACGGCGGCGACCGGGCTGGCGATCGCCAACCAACCGGTCGATGCGAACTGCAAGGGCGGGGTCGGGAGCGCAACGACCAACGACGACGGCACCTACACGGTCACCGTCGAAGGCGGCGCCTCGCTGCCGTGCGTGCTGCGCGTCACGCTGGAGAATGGTGATTTTCTCCACTCCGTGGCGCTCGGCACGGGCAGTACCGCGCGGGCGAACATCACCCCGGTCAGCGAACTGATCATGGCGCGTCTGGCCGGCGGAGATCCGGCGAGCTTCTTCACGAGCTTCGACGGCTCCGCGGCGAACACGGTGATCGAGGCGAACGTGCAGGCAGCGGTCGACGCGATCATCGAGACGCTGAAGAGCGCGGGGATCGATTTCTCCGGCATCGGCGACGTGCTGACGGGCGAACTCGTCGCGGCGACCGGGGCAGGTGGCCAGGGCAACGCGTTCGACCAGGTGCTCGACGCACTGGGCGCAGCGCTTTCGAGCAGCGGCACAACGCTGGCTCAGTTGACCGAGACCGTGGCGCAGACCTCGCCGGCGTCCTCCCGTGTGCCCAGTGGGGAGCCATCGTTGCCGGCCGAGATGCTGCTGAAGACGGCCGCCGCCAACTGCCCGTCGTTTCGCAGCGGCACCTATCGGATGCTGACGCCGATGGACGAATTGCCCGCAAGCCGCGCCATCACCTTCGATTTCGACGCCGCCACGCTTTCGGCTACCTTCTCCGACGAGGGGAGTTCAACCCTCGTCGCGGATGGTCCCTGCAAGTACCAGTGGATCGACGACGGCGGTGTCGTGAACGCCGTCGTTTCGGCCGCCGGTGTCGGCGTCCTGACGACCGATTTCGGCGGTACGTCGGATTACCGACTCGCGGTGTTCTTTCCCGAGCAGAAGATTCCGCTCGCCGATCTGGCGGGCACCTGGAATACGCTCGAGTGGGAGCGCAACGACGAGGTCAGCCCGTTCGCGGCGTTGATGTCCGAGTTCACGATCGGCACCGATGGCCGATTCACGCAGTTCAAGGATTGCGTCGGGCCGGACTTCACGGTCTGCGAAGACGAAGCGGATGCGAGCGAGAACGGCTTCGTCGTGAACCCGGCGGGCGGTTTCGCGTGGGCCGGAGAAGAGCTGTCGGACATCGATGCGCGCATGTTCGCCTATCGGGCCGGCGGCGGTGAGTTGATGCTGGCGATGGTCGATTCGACGAGTACGCTGGTGATCGGCACGAAGCAGCGCGTCCTGGCGATGAATCCGGTCGGGACGGTCAGCGCCTTCTGGAGCGCGGCGGTTCATCCGGACGGCCGGACGACCGACGGTGGTTCGTTCGGGGTGCCGGGGATCCAGGGCAATTTCGGCTCCTCCTCGTGGACCGTCACCGCCGTCGATACGCCCGAACCGGGCAGTTTCATTCGTGGTGACGGGCTGGGAGGCGAGCAGACCCTGGCGATCAACTCGCCTCGCAACGGCCTGATGCGTCGTGCCGAAGCAGCCACGGTGTCGCCGCTGGTCATGATGAACCTGCGCGGGATGGGCGTGACGGCCAGTACGCGGGTCATTACGGGGAGCCCTCTCAACTACGGAGCAGGGTTCTTCATGCTGAGCGTCGCCAAGCAGCCGTAAACGGAAAAGCCGCCGGACACCCCACGTAAACGTGGGGCGTCCGGCGTCCTCGCTGTACGGGTCCGCTCGCCGCAGCAGCCGGCCTCGCTCGTTCCCGCGCTTGCGCAGCAAGACACCACGCGTCCGGTTGTTACAGTGCCGATCGGGAGGTGCACGCAACTGGATGCCATCGAGATCCTCGTCGTCGCCATCGCCGCCTTCGTCGCCGGGGCGGCGAATTCAGTGGCCGGCGGGGGCACCTTTTTTTCGTTTCCGGCGCTGCTGGCGGTCGGCGTTCCGCCGGTGATCGCCAACGCGAGCAATGCGGTTGCGTTGTGGCCGGGTAGCCTCGCCGGAGCGTGGGCCTTCCGGCGGGAATTGCGCCGTTTCTCGGCGAGCCTTCCGGCCTTGTCGGCGATCGCCTTCGTCGGCGGCATCGCCGGCGGACTGCTGCTGCTGCGCACGTCGAACGACCGTTTCTCGGCGCTCATTCCGTGGCTGCTGCTGCTCGCCACGCTGCTGTTCGCGTTCAGCGGCCCGCTCTCCGGGGGGATCCGCGTGCTGCTGCGTCGTGCGCACGAGCGCGACGAATCGAGCCGGCATTTCGGCGCCGGCGGCTACCTGTTCCAGGCGGTCGTCTCGATCTACGGCGGCTTTTTCGGCGCCGGAATGGGCATCCTGATGATCGCGTCGCTGGCGATCCAGGGCTTCGAAGACCTGAACGAAATCAACGCGCTGAAGAACTGGCTCTCGGCGGTCATCTATAGCGTCGCGGTGGCGACCTTCGTGCTCGCCGACGCCGTTTCGTGGCCGCATACGCTGGTCATGCTCGTCACCGGCACCGTCGGCGGATACGCGGGCGCAGCGTGGGCGCGCCGCATCCCGGCGCTGTGGCTGCGTCGTTTCATCATCGCTTTCGGCGCGCTGCTCAGCGCCGGGTTCTTCTATATGCAGTGGCAGGGATGAGCCGATGCGCCCCGCGGCCGCGGGGCGTGCGCCGAGCGCGCGCGACCACGGTGTACACTCGATACCCCCGTCCGTCGGCAAGCCTGCCCCCGCGCCGCGCCGGGGGAGAGCCGGTTCCGGTGGTCTTCTGCCCGGCGCACGGCCGGACCGACATGCCGAACCGATCGAACGAATTTGCACAGCGTTTCGCCGCCGTGGGCCGCGAGACGGCGCGTGGCCAGGGCCACGCCGACGCACCCGGATTCTCATTACGGAGGTTGCTCCATGTCCCAGGTTCGCGCGGATGCGCCCTCGAACCGTCCGTCGCGTAGCGAGCCGGCCGCGACCGCTTCGACGCACCCGACCACCGACCCCGAATCGCTGCGCGCCCGCGTCGGGGCGCCGGAGTGGATGCGCAATCGGCGACTGGTCGAATGGGTCGCGCAGATCGCCGAGCGGACGAAGCCCGATCGCATTCACTGGTGCGACGGTTCGCAGCAGGAATACGACCGCCTGTGCGACGCGATGGTCGCATCGGGAACGCTGCGCCGGCTGAATCCCGAGAAGCGGCCGAACTCGTATCTCGCGCTGTCCGATCCCGACGATGTCGCGCGCGTCGAGGACCGCACGTTCATCTGCAGCGACGCGCGCGACGATGCCGGGCCGACGAACAACTGGATCGCACCCGACGAGATGCGCGCGACGCTGCAGCGGCTGTTCGACGGCTGCATGCGCGGGCGCACGCTGTACGTGATCGCGTTCTCGATGGGGCCGCTCGGCAGCCATATCTCGCACATCGGCGTCGAGCTCACCGACAGTCCGTACGTGGTCGTCAGCATGCGCGTGATGACGCGCATCGGGCGTGCCGCCGCGGAGCTGCTCGGCGAGGACGGCGGCTTCGTCCCGTGCGTGCACTCGGTGGGTGCGCCGCTCGCCCCGGGGCAGGCCGATGTGCCGTGGCCGTGCAGCGAGACGAAATACATCGTGCATTTCCCGAAGACGCGCGAGATCTGGTCGTACGGCTCGGGGTACGGCGGCAACGCGCTGCTCGGCAAGAAGTGCTTCGCGCTGCGCATCGCTTCGAACATGGGCCGGCAGGACGTCGAGGCCGGCGGGCAGGGCTGGCTGGCCGAGCACATGCTGATCCTCGCGGTGACTTCGCCCGAGGGCAAGCGCTACCACGTCGCGGCTGCCTTCCCGTCGGCGTGCGGCAAGACCAATTTCGCGATGCTCATTCCGCCCGGCGGCTTCGAGGGCTGGACGGTCTCGACGATCGGCGACGACATTGCCTGGATCAAGCCGCACGCCGACGGACGGCTGCGCGCGATCAACCCGGAAGCGGGTTTCTTCGGCGTCGCGCCGGGCACGAGCGAGAAGACGAATCCGAACTGCATCGCGATGCTGCGAGAGAACACGATTTTCACCAACGTCGCGATGACCGACGACGGCGACGTCTGGTGGGAAGGACTCTCCGAGCCGCCGGCGCACCTGATCGACTGGCGCGGAAACGACTGGACGCCGGCCGATGGAAAGGCGGGCCGCAAGGCCGCGCATCCGAACTCGCGCTTCACGGTCGCCGCGGCGCAATGCCCGTCGATCGACCCGCACTGGGACAGCGTCGACGGCGTGCCGATCGACGCGTTCATCTTCGGCGGCCGGCGCTCGACGACCGTGCCGCTCGTGACGCAGGCGCGCGACTGGGTCGAAGGCGTGTACATGGCCGCGACGATGGGCTCGGAGACGACCGCCGCGCAGGCGGGCGCGACCGGCATCGTCCGGCGCGACCCGTTCGCGATGCTGCCGTTCTGCGGCTACCACATGGGCGATTACTTCGGGCATTGGCTCGCGCTCGGCGAGCGGCTGCAGGCGCGTGGCGCGACGCTGCCGCGGATCTTCTGCGTGAACTGGTTTCGCACCGACGAGAACGGCCGCTTCGTGTGGCCCGGTTTCGGCGAGAACATGCGCGTACTCAAGTGGATGATCGACCGGATCGAGGGACGCGCCGGGGGCTTCGAGCACGTGTTCGGCACGACGCCGCGCTACGAGGACCTGCACTGGGAGGGATTGGCGTTCTCGCCGCAGGCCTACGAGCGCATCACGTCGATCGATCGCGACGCGTGGCGGCAGGAGTTCGAGCTGCACGGCGAGTTGTTCGAGCGGCTCGCCGCCCGGCTGCCCGAGGCGCTCGCGCGCACCAAGGCGCAATTCGAGCAGCGGCTCGCCGACTGAGCGAGCGCGGCCCCGGCCGGCGGCGGCGCGGCGCGAATGCGGGGGCTTCAGGGCCGCGGCAGGTAGTGCGCCTCGTCGAACAGGCGCACGCTGCCCGGCGCGAACACGACGAGCAGCGTCGTCAACATGCCTTCGAGCCATGCTTCGCCGGCGGCGAGCAGCAACGCATAGGGCAGCGCCAGGCGCCCGTACTCGAGCAGCGTGTGCGTCGATGCCGGGTCGACGCCGCCCGCGACGAGCGCGATTGCGCCGAGCAGCGCGGCGGCGAGCAGCGGCAACGCGTAGGCGACGAACAGCCCGAGAAATCCGACCCCGATCAGGAAGACGAACAGGTTGCCCGGCAATCGGCGCCGAATGACGCGAGTAATCGCCCACATCATCCACGCGGGGGCCACGCCGAAGAGCAGCGCGTCGAGCCCGAGCGCGAGCGGCGGACGGCCATGGTGCGCACCGTCGAGCAGCGTGATCAGCAGCATCGAGGTCACTGCGCGCGGATAGCCGAGCAGCAGCGTCAGCCAGGCTGCGCCGAGATATTGCAGCGAGACGCCGCCCGGCATCGTCACGTATAGCTGCCGGGCAAGCAGCATGGCTACGGTAGCGAGTGCCCACACGGCATGCTCGCGCAGCGACGGCTCGCCCCGGCTGCGGCGTACCGCGTCGATCCCGGCGGCGACGGCAAGAAGCCACGCGATCCCGAAGAGCGCGGGGGGAAGCGACGCCAAGGGCAAGTGGGCGACCGCTTCGACGAGGGACGCTAGGCCCGGCCGGCGCTGAGCGCGTCGGCCTGCCGGATGGCGGCGACGAGGCTGGCCGGATCGGCGAGGCCGCGGCCGTCGGGTCCGGGGCGGCCGGCGCGGTCGAAGGCCGTCCCGTGATCGGGACTCGTGCGCACGAACGGCAGGCCGAGCGTCACGTTCACCCCGTCGTCGATGCCCAGGTACTTGACCGGGATCAGGCCCTGGTCGTGATACATCGCGACCACGAGATCGAATTCGCGCAGGCCGCGCGCCCGCATGAACACGGTGTCGGGAGCGAAGGGGCCACTCGCTTCGATTCCGGCTTCGCGGGCCGCGGCGACCGCCGGCGCGATGATGTCGATCTCTTCGCGGCCGAAGAGTCCGCCTTCCCCCGCGTGCGGATTCAGTCCGGCCACGGCGATTCGCGGTCGTTCGAGGCCGGCGCGCCGCATCGACGCGTCGGCGATCTCGATCGTGCGCAAGACCGCGGCGCGATCGAGCCGCTCGATCGCCTCGCGCAGCGCGACGTGGATCGAGACCAGGACGGTGCGCAGCTCCGGATTGGCCAGCATCATCCGCACCTCGACCCCGCCGGCCAACTCGGCGAGCAACTCGGTGTGGCCGGGGAAGCGGTGCCCGGCCGCGTGCATCGCCTCCTTGGCGATCGGCGCGGTGACGATCGCGCGCACTTCGCCGCGCAGCGCGAGTTGCGCGGCGCGCACGATGCAGCGGTAGGCGGCGTCGCCGGCCCGCGCGTCGACCCGTCCGACCGGCAGATCGCGCGGCAGCGACACGGCGGCATCGAGGCGCGCGGGCGGTGGCAGCGACAGCCGGGCGGCTTCGCGTGCGAACCAGTCGGGGTCGCCGACCACGAGCAGCGGCCCGGCGAGCGAGGGGTCGGCGCAGGCCTTGAGCACGATCTCGGGGCCGATGCCGCAGGCGTCGCCCATCGTGACGGCGATCGGGCGCCGTGCGTGCGCGCCTGCGGGCACGCCGGGCGCGTCGCGCTCGGCGAAGGCGTGCGGATCATCGTCGGCTTGCATCGGCGGATTCTACGGCCGCGTCGACGGCTCGGGGATCGCCGGGCGACTAGACTGGCGATTCGGTGATTCGGCAATGCGAGGATGCGGCGCAACCGGCGCGGCGAGGAGGCGACAATGGGCAGCCAGTACAACCAGGGCGGTTCGACTCCGCTCGCGACGCGGTCGCGCGAGGTCGGCGATTCGCCGACCGGGGACGCGAGGCGGCCCGATGCGGTGGCGAACGACATCGGACACTGGATCGGCGGGGCGGTGCCGGCGGCGCACGCCGGAACGCGCTATGCGACGGTGTGGAACCCGGCGACCGGCCGGGCGACGGCTCGCGTCGCGCTCGGCACGGCCGCGGACGTCGACGCCGCGGTGCGCGCGGCCGGCGAGGCATTTCCGGCGTGGGCCGCCACGCCGCCGATCCGGCGCGCGCGCGTGCTGTTCCGTTTCCGCGAGCTCCTCGAGGCCCACGCCGATGAAATCGCGGCGGCGATCGTCGCCGAGCACGGCAAGGTGTTCTCCGATGCCAGGGGCGAGGTGCAGCGCGGCCTCGAAGTCGTCGAGTTCGCCTGCGGCATCCCGCAACTGCTCAAGGGCGAGTACAGCGAGCAGGCGGGCACCGGCGTCGACGCCTATTCGTTTCGCCAACCGCTCGGCGTGTGCGTCGGCATCACGCCATTCAATTTTCCGGCGATGGTGCCGATGTGGATGTTCCCCGTCGCGATCGCGTGCGGCAACGCGTTCGTTCTCAAGCCGTCCGAGCGTGATCCGTCGGCGTCTCTGCTGATGGCGCAACTGCTGCGCACTGCGGGGCTGCCCGACGGCGTGTTCAACGTCGTGCACGGCGACAAGGAGGCGGTCGACGCGCTGCTCGCGCATCCGCGCGTGGCCGCGGTCAGTTTCGTCGGATCGACGCCGATCGCGCGCTACATCCACGAGACCGCTTCGCGGCACGGCAAGCGCGTGCAGGCGCTGGGCGGCGCGAAGAACCACATGGTCGTGCTGCCCGACGCCGATCTCGACCAGGCGGTCGATGCGCTGATCGGCGCGGCGTACGGGTCGGCCGGCGAGCGGTGCATGGCGGTTTCGGTCGCGGTCGCCGTCGGGCCGGTGGCCGATGCGCTCGTCGAGCGGCTCGCCGAGCGTGTGCCGCGCATCCGGATCGGCGCGGGCACCGATCCGGACGCCGAGATGGGCCCGCTCGTCACGGCCGCGCATCGCGAGAAAGTGCTGCACTACATCGACGCGGGCGTCGCCGAGGGTGCGCGCCTGGTCGTCGACGGACGCGCTGTCGCCGCGCCCGACGGCGGCGACGGTTTCTTCCTCGGCGGCACGCTGTTCGACGCGGTCGAACCCGGGATGGCGATCTATCGGGACGAGATCTTCGGCCCGGTGCTGTCGATCGTGCGCGCCGAGTCGTTCGAGCGCGCGCTCGCGCTCGTCAACGAACACGAGTACGGCAACGGGTGCGCGATCTTCACGCGCGACGGCGACGCCGCGCGCGAGTTTGTCGCCCGGGTCCAGATCGGCATGGTCGGCGTCAACGTGCCGATTCCGGTGCCGATGGCGTTTCACTCGTTCGGCGGCTGGAAAGCTTCGCTGTTCGGCGACCACCACATGCACGGTCCCGAGGGCGTGCGGTTCTACACCAAGCTCAAGGCCGTCACGCAGCGTTGGCCCGCCGGCATTCGCGCCGGCGCCGAGTTCACGATGCCGACGATGAAATGACCGAATGAACGTCTCGCAGGCGTGGCTCTGGCTCGTGGTCGCGGGCCTGTTCGAGGTGGTCTGGGCGCTCGGCCTGAAGTACAGCGACGGATTCTCCCGGCTCGTTCCCTCGCTCGTCGTCGTGGTGGCGGCGGCCGTGAGTTTCTGGCTGCTGGCGCTGGCGATGCGGGTGTTGCCGGCCGGCACGGCGTATGCCGTCTGGACCGGAATCGGCGCAGCGGGGACCGCGATATTCGGCATCGTGTTGCTCGGAGAATCCGCGAGCGCAACGCGGCTCGCGTGCATCGGGCTCATCGTTGCCGGAGTATTGGGGTTGAAGTTCGCGGGCGGGCGATGACCGTGCCGCGCGTTTTCCGGGAGAAGAGACGATGACGATGCAATTGAAGGACATGCGGCTGCTCAAGCGAAACGGCTATATCGACGGACGCTGGGTCGATGCCGATTCGGCGGCGAGCTTTCGCGTGACCGATCCGGCCACCGGCGAGACGGTCGGCGAGGTGAGCGACATGGGCGTGGCCGAGACGCGGCGTGCGATCGACGCGGCGGCGCGCGCGCTGCCGGGCTGGCGCGCGAAAACCGCGAAGGAGCGCGGCGCGATCCTGCGCAAGTGGTACGACCTCGTGCTCGCGCACGCCGAGGATCTCGCGTTGCTGATGACGACCGAGCAGGGCAAGCCGCTGGCCGAAGCGCGCGGCGAAGTCGCCTATGGGGCGTCGTTCATCGAATGGTTCGCCGAGGAAGGGCGGCGCGCCTACGGCGACGTGATTCCCACGACCGCCTCCGATCGGCGGCTGCTCGCGATCAAGCAGGGCATCGGCGTGTGCGCGGCGATCACGCCGTGGAACTTCCCGATCGCGATGATCACGCGCAAGGTGGCGCCGGCCTTCGCCGCCGGATGCACGGTCGTCGCCAAGCCTGCGGGCGCGACGCCGCTGTCGGCGCTCGCGCTCGTCGAGCTCGCCGAGCAGGCCGGGTTTCCGCCGGGCGTGTTCAACATGATCGTCACCGGCACGCAATCGTCGAAGATCGGCGAGGAGCTGTGCACGAATACCAGGGTGCGCAAGGTGTCGTTCACCGGGTCGACCGAGGTCGGCCGCATCCTGCTGCGCCAATCGGCCGACACGATCAAGAAGCTCTCGCTCGAGCTCGGCGGCAATGCGCCGTTCATCGTGTTCGACGACGCCGATCTCGACGCCGCCGTCGAGGGTGCGATCGCGTCGAAATACCGCAACGCGGGGCAGACCTGCGTCTGCGCGAATCGCATCTACGTGCAGAACGGCGTCTACGACGCGTTCGCGCGCAAGCTCGCGGCGCGGGTGCGGCAATTCAAGGTCGGGCCCGGCATCGAGGACGGCGTCGTGATCGGGCCGCTGATCGACGATGCGGCCGTCGGCAAGGTCGAGGAGCACGTCGCCGACGCGCTCGCGCAGGGGGCGAAAGTCGCGCTCGGCGGCAAGCGCCATTCACTGGGCGGGCGGTTCTTCGAGCCGACGATCCTCACCGGCGTGAAATCGTCGATGCGCGTCGCGCGCGAGGAGACTTTCGGGCCGGTCGCGCCGCTGTTTCCGTTCGAGACCGACGACGAGGCGATCGCGATGGCCAACGACACCGAGTTCGGGCTCGCGGCGTATTTCTATTCGCGCGATGTCGGGCGGATCTTCCGCGCCGCCGAGGCGATCGAATCCGGAATGATCGGCGTGAACACCGGACTGATCTCCACCGCCGAGGCGCCGTTCGGCGGCGTCAAGCAATCGGGGCTCGGGCGCGAAGGGTCGCGATACGGGATCGACGAGTACCTGGAAGTGAAGTACGTCTGCCTGGCGGGTATCTGAAGCGCGGTTTGGCGCGCCGCCGAGACCCGGGCGCGCCTCGAACGGGAGAAGAACAATGACGATCCGGATGCGCGCGGCGGTGCTGCGCGAAACGGGGCTGCCGGCACCGTATGCGCAGAGCCGGCCGCTGTCGATCGAGGAAGTCGAGCTCGATGGGCCGGGGTACGGCGAGATCCTGGTGCGCATTCGCGCGGCCGGGCTTTGTCACTCCGACCTGTCGGCGATCAACGGCGATCGGCCCTGGCCGATGCCCATCGTCGTCGGCCACGAAGCCGCCGCCGAGGTGGTCGAGCTGGGCGACGGCGTGACGGACCTCGCGGTCGGCGATCACGTCGCGCTGGTCTTTCGCCCGGGCTGCGGCAGTTGCGCCCGCTGCGCCGTCGGGCGCCCCGCGCTGTGCATCCCCGGCGGGCAATCGAACGCGACCGGGTCGCTGCTCGGCGGATACCGGCGCTTGCACCCGGTCGCATCGCGCACGGACGGCGGCGCGCTCGCCACGCTGCACCATCACTTGGGGTGCGCCGCCTTCGCCGAGTACGCGACCGTTTCGCGCCGCTCGGCGGTGAGAATCGATGCCGACCTGCCGTGGGACGAGGCGGCGCTGTTCGGTTGCGCGGTCATCACCGGCGCGGGCGCCGTCGTCAACACGGCCCGGGTCGAGGCGGGCTCGTCGACCGCGGTGGTCGGTCTGGGCGGCGTCGGATTCTCGGCGCTGCTGGCTGCGCGCGCTTCGGGGGCGCGCACCGTCGTCGCCGTCGACCGGCTCGCGTCGAAGCTGGCGAAGGCGCGCGAACTGGGCGCAACGCACTGCTTCGATGCCTCTTCTCCCGACATCATCGCGCAAGTGAAGGAGGCGACTTCCGGTGGCGTCGACTACGCGTTCGAGATGGCGGGCAGCGTCGATGCGCTCGAGCTGGCGTACCGGATCACCTGCCCGGGCGGGACCACGGTGACCGCCGGACTGCCCAATCCGAATGCGCGCTGGCCGCTGCAGGCGGTCTCGCTGATCGGCGAGGAACGTACGCTGAAGGGCAGCTACCTCGGATCGTGCGTTCCCTCGCGCGACATCCCCCGCTTCATCGCGATGTATCGCGCCGGGCTGCTCCCGGTCGACCAACTGCTCTCCGAGCGCATCACGCTCGACGAGATTCACCCGGCGCTCGACCGGCTCGCTCGCGGCGAGTCGATCCGCCAGGTCATCCGCATGGGTTGATCGTGCCGACCGACGAACGCTTCGATTACATCGTGGTCGGTGCCGGAACCGCCGGTTGCCTGCTGGCGAACCGGCTCTCGGCCGATGCGCGCACCCGTGTGCTGCTCCTGGAGGCGGGGGTCGAGGATCGATACCTGTGGATCCACATTCCGGTGGGTTACCTGTATTGCATCGGGAACCCCCGAACCGACTGGTTGTACCGGACCGAAGCCGAAGCGGGGCTCGGCGGTCGCACGATCGGCTACCCGAGGGGCAAGGGTTTCGGCGGATGCTCGTCGATCAACGGGATGATCTACATGCGCGGCCAGCGCGGCGATTACGACGCGTGGGCCGCCGCCGGCAACGACGGGTGGACGTGGGACGAAGTGCTTCCCTTCTTTCTGCGCCACGAGAACCACTGGTCGCGCGATGGCGGGACCGACGACCCGCTGCACGGGCACGGCGGCGAATGGCGGGTCGAACGACAGCGCTTGCGCTGGGAGATCCTCGATGCGTTCCGCGACGCGGCGGCGCAAAGCGGGATTGCGCGCACCGACGATTTCAACCGCGGGGATAATTTCGGCTGCGGGTATTTCGACGTGAATCAGCGGCGCGGTATCCGCTGGAACGCATCGAAAGCGTTCCTGCGGCCGGCGCTGCAGCGCCCGAACCTGGTCGTGCGCACGCAGGCGCACGCGATGCGGCTTCGCCTGTCCGACGGCGAGGTGCCCCGAGTCGAAGGCGTCGAGTATCGAATTGGCGGGCCTTCCGGCGAGAGCAAGTATGCACTTTGTGATCGCGAGGTGATCCTGTCGGCCGGCGCCATCGGCACCCCTCATCTGCTGCAGCGCTCGGGCGTCGGCGACCCGGTGCGCTTGCGCGCCGCCGGGATCGATCCGCGCGTCGCGCTGCCGGGCGTCGGCGCGAATCTGCAGGATCATCTGCAATTGCGGATGATCTATCGGGTGCGCGGCGTTGCCACGCTGAACGAACGCGCCAGCCGTTGGAGCGGCCGTGCAGGAATCGGCCTGCAGTACCTGCTGTTCCGGCGCGGACCGATGACGATGGCACCCAGTCAGCTCGGCGCCTTCGCTCGGTCCGCGGACGACCAGGCGCGGCCGAACCTCGAATATCACGTGCAGCCGCTGTCGCTCGACCGGTTCGGCGAGCCGCTGCATCGCTTCCCGGCTTTCACCGCGTCGGTCTGCAACCTCAAGCCGACGGCGCGCGGGCGCGTCGACGCCGTCTCGCCCGATCCGTTCGCTGCGCCGAGGATCGCGCCGAACTATCTGTCGACGGCGGAGGACCGGCGCGTCGCGGTCGAGGCGCTGCGGTTGACCCGGCGCATCGTGGCCGCGCCGGCGCTCGCACGATACGCGCCGGACGAGGTCTTGCCCGGCGCGGCGGCGCAGAGCGACGAGGCACTGGCGGAAGCCGCCGGGGCGATCGGGACGACGATCTTCCACCCGGTCGGTACGTGTCACATGGGTGTGGGCGCCGGAGCCGTCGTCGATGCCCGGCTGCGCTGTCATCGCGTCGCCCGTTTGCGGATCGCCGATGCGTCGATCATGCCGACGATCACGTCGGGCAACACGAATTCGCCGACGTTGATGATTGCGGAGAAGGCGGCACAGATGATTCTCGAGGACGCGAAGTCGCTGGGCCGTGAGGCATTGCAGGCTGTGTTTCACGTGGAACAGCCGGCCGATCCGGTCGGCGCCTGAAGGGTTCATCGTTCGGGCGCGATGGACCGGATCGAAACGGTCGTCGTCGGGGCCGGGGTCGTCGGTCTGGCGATTGCCCGTGCGCTCGCTCAGAGCGGGCGCGAAGTCGTCCTTATCGAGCGTGAGGTCTCCTTCGGAACCCAGACCAGCTCGCGCAACAGCGAGGTCATCCACGCCGGGCTCTATTACGACCCCGGCTCGCTGAAGGCGGCGTTGTGCATCGACGGTGCGCGTCGCCTGTATGAATACTGTGCGCGGCGCAACGTCGCGCACCGCCGATGCGGCAAGTTGATCGTCGCCACGGATCGTTCCCAAGCGCCCGCGCTCGAACGGATCCGCGCGCGCGCCACCGCGTGTGGGGCGGGCGATCTCCCGCTGCTGGACGGCTCGGCCCTGCGTTCGCTCGAGCCTCGGTTGCAGGCCGAGACGGGGCTCTGGTCGACATCGACGGGAATCGTCGACAGCCATGCGCTGATGCGGGCGCTGCTCGGCGACGCCCAGGATCGAGGTGCTTCGCTCGCCGTCGCCAGTGCCTTCGTCGGTGCCGAGCCGTGTCCGGAGGGCTTCGTGCTGCGCATCGCCGCCGACGCGGCCGAGCTTCGCGTCCAGTGTCGCGAGCTGATCAACGCCGGCGGACTGTCGGCGCAGTCGGTCGCACGGGCGATCACGGGTCTTGCAGCGGAAGAGGTGCCGCCGTTGTACCTGGCCAAGGGCCATTATTTCGCGCTGCGCGGGCGTTCCCCGTTCTCCCGGCTCATCTATCCGTTGCCCAACGAAGCCGGGCTCGGTGTGCATCTGACGCTCGATCTCGCCGGCCAGGCGCGCTTCGGTCCGGACGTCGAATGGGTATCGGCGATCGATTATGCAGTCGACGCATCGAGAGTCGCGGCCTTCGAACCGCAGATCCGCGCCTACTGGCCGTCGCTGCCCGCCGACGGGCTGGTCCCGGCGTACGCGGGCATCCGTCCGAAGCTCGTTGGCGCGGGCGAGCCGGCAGCCGACTTCCGCATCGACGGGCCCGAACGCCACGGCGTCGCCGGCCTGGTCAATCTGTTCGGCATCGAGTCGCCGGGACTGACCGCGTCGCTGGCGATTGCGGCGTACGTCCGGGAGCTCCTCGACCGGGCGCGCTAAATCGCGTGGCGGGCTGGTCCCGGGGGGCGCACCCGAAGCGCGGGTGCTGCGTGCTCCGATCGCCGACCGGTGCCGTTCGGCAAGCCCCGCGCCAGACTCAACCCCGCGCCGGACTCAACCCAGCGCCGAACTCAACCCCGCGGTCTTTCGAGCGGACAGGTGCTCATCCCGAGCACTGCGTACACGGGGCAGGTGCGGAACAATCCGGTCGCGAGCGGCACGACGCCGATCCAGCCCCAGACCCCGATCGTGCCGGAAACGGCCAGTGCGATCAGAACGAGCCCGGCTGCGATTCGGATCCAGCGATCCAGGTTGCCGACGTTGATTTTCATGGCCGCTCCGTGGTGGGCATCGTATGTAGCGGGATATTCTGTACTGCGGCTCGGTTTTTGTCTCCAAGGCCGAGGGTCGCAGTGCCTTGGGTCTGCGACGGTGGTGGTTGGGAAAAGGCGGACGGCCGTTGTTTTCCGCGCGAGCACCGCGCGGCGCGAACGTCGCTGCGCCCGCGTGCCGGATTCTCGATTTACCCAGCGTTTCACGTGGAACGCCGTGGGCTTCTCGCATAGGACGATAGCGACGTGGCGCGGGGGGCGGTGGGCCGGCGCAATCGGCGCCGACCGACGGGGTCGTTCGGTCGGGGAAGGGCTGGGCGTTTCGAGCGGGCCTGTTCCACGTGAAACGAGACCCAGGACGGGGCGATCGAAGCGTTTCACGTGGAACGTACCGGTCTTAGTCCGTCGCTCTCCCGATCGCAGAGCGCGGGGCGGCTTATAATTCGCCCTCGAATTCCGCTCCGCTTCACGGCAGCAGCGCGCCTCGGGTCGATCGCGGCGAGCGCTCCCGCGGCTTGGCTTCTTCCGAAGGTCCCGAACCCGATGCATTCCATCGACTACCCGCAGCATTTCGACGTGATCGTCGTCGGCGGCGGGCATGCGGGCACGGAAGCCGCGCTGGCGGCCGCCCGGACGGGCGCCCGGACGCTGTTGCTGACGCACAGCATCGAGACGCTCGGGCAGATGTCGTGCAACCCGTCGATCGGCGGGATCGGCAAGGGGCATCTGGTGAAGGAGGTCGACGCACTGGGTGGCGCGATGGCGGCGGCGACCGACGAGGCCGGTATCCAGTTCCGTATCCTGAACGCGAGCAAAGGGCCGGCGGTACGCGCGACGCGTGCGCAGGCCGATCGCGTGCTCTATCGCCAGGCCATTCGTACGCGGCTGGAACGCCAGCCGAACCTGTGGCTGTTCCAGCAGGCGGTCGACGATCTGATCCTCGAAGGCGATCGCGTCGCCGGCGCAGTCACCCAGCTCGGTGTTCGATTCCGCGGGAAGGCAGTCGTGCTGACCGCGGGAACGTTCCTGAACGGTCTGGTGCACGTCGGGCTCTCCCATTATTCGGCCGGCCGTGCAGGCGATCCGCCGTCGGTTTCGCTCGCGCAGCGGCTGAAGGAATTGAATCTGCCGCAGGGTCGGCTGAAAACGGGTACTCCGCCGCGGATCGACGGGCGCACGATCGATTTCGCCCGCTGCGAGGAACAGCCGGGCGACCTCGATCCGGTGCCCGTTTTCTCGTTTCTCGGCCGCGCCGAGGCGCATCCGCGTCAGGTTCCCTGCTGGGTCACGCATACCAACGCGCGCACGCACGAGATCATTCGCGGCGGCCTCGATCGCAGTCCGCTGTATACGGGCGTCATCGACGGCATCGGTCCACGCTACTGCCCGTCGATCGAGGACAAGATCCAGCGCTTCGCCGGCAAGGATTCGCATCAGATCTTCCTCGAGCCCGAGGGGCTGACGACGAACGAGTTCTATCCGAATGGCGTGTCGACGAGCCTGCCCTTCGACGTGCAGATCGATCTCGTGCGCTCGATTGCGGGGCTCGAGCGGGCGCATCTGCTTCGGCCCGGCTACGCGATCGAGTACGACTATTTCGATCCGCGGGCGCTCAGGCGCTCGCTGGAAACACGCGCGATCGGCGGTCTGTTCTTCGCCGGCCAGATCAACGGGACGACGGGATACGAAGAGGCCGCGGCGCAAGGGCTGCTCGCCGGCCTGAACGCGGCGCTGCAGGTCCAGGGGCGCGACGCCTGGTGCCCGCGCCGCGACGAGGCCTATCTCGGCGTGCTCGTCGATGACCTGATCACGCGCGGCGTCTCCGAGCCGTACCGGATGTTCACGAGCCGCGCCGAATACCGATTGAGCCTGCGCGAGGACAATGCCGACCTGCGTCTGACGCCGATCGGGCGCGAACTCGGCTGCGTCGACGACGCGCGCTGGGCGGCGTTCGAACGAAAGCGCGAGGCCATCGAACGCGAACTGCAGCGGCTTCGTGCGCACCGGGTTCACCCCGCGACGCTCTCGCCGGAGCGCGCCACCGAATTGCTCGGGCATCCGCTCGAGCGCGACGTTTCGCTGGCCGATCTGCTGCGCCGGCCCGACGTCGATTACGAGACGCTCGCGGCCTTCGGCGGCGCGGCGCCCGCCGATCCGCAGGTCGCCGACCAGGTCGCGATCCAACTGAAGTACGCCGGATACATCGCGCGCCAGCAGGTCGAGATCGCACGCAACGAGCGCAACGAGCAGTTCGCCATCCCGGCGGACTTCGACTATGCGTCGGTGCGCGGGCTTTCGATCGAAGTGCGCCAGCGACTGACGCAGCAGCGTCCGGAAACCGTCGGCCAGGCGGCGCGGATCTCCGGCGTCACGCCGGCCGCGATCTCGCTGCTGCTCGTGCATCTGAAGAAGCGCCACGACGAGCGCAGCCCGACGGGAGGCGGCGGTCGGCGTGCAGCGTGAGGCAGCGGCCCTGCGCGTACGCGCCGCGCTGGCTACGCTGGCTGTTCTGCCGTCGGACGAAGCCGAGCAGCGAGCGCTCACCGACAAGCTCGTCGACTTCGTCGCGTTGCTCGCCCGGTGGAACCGTGCGTACAACCTCACCGCGGTACGCGACCCCGATGCGATGCTCGTCCAGCATGTGTTCGATAGTGCCGCGATCGCACCCGTGCTGCGCGCCAGGCTCGAAGCCAAGGCCGGAGCACACCCGCGCCGACGACGTCCCCGCGTGGTCGACGTCGGAAGCGGAGGCGGGCTGCCTGGCGTCGTCCTGGCCGTGCTGTGGCCCGACGTCGATTTTCTGCTGGTCGAGCCGGTCGGCAAGAAGGCGGCATTCCTGCGACAGGTTGCAGCGGAGTTGGCGCTTACCAATGTGGAAGTTTGCCAACAGCGGGTCGAGGCGCTGCCGCTTCCGGCAGCGGGCGAAGGGCCCGATGCGATCGTCTGCCGCGCCTTCGCGTCGCTCGGCGATTACGCTCGGGCGATCGCCCCTCTCGTGCAAGCGCATACCGTCGTCGCCGCCATGAAAGCGGCCGTCCGCGACGAGGAAGCCTCGGGCCTCGACCAGGGCTGGAGCATCGAGGCGGTACTCCCGGTCGAAGTGCCCGAGCTCGATGCGCGGCGAACGCTGGTCCTGTTGCAGCACGAGCACGACGCGACGCAAACGAAACCAGCGGCGAACGCCGAAGGAGAGGGTCGATGACCGACGAGGCGCCCGCCGAACAACCAGCCCCGACGACGGAAGCAACAGCGAGCGCCCGTACACAAAGTGGCGAGAGCGGGCGCCCACATCGACCTCCGAAGATCTTCGTCGTTGCAAACCAGAAGGGAGGCGTCGGCAAGACGACCACCTCGGTGAACCTCGCCGCGGCGCTCGGCCGCCATGGCCAGCGCACGCTGCTCGTCGATCTCGACCCGCAGGGCAACGCGACAATGGGCAGCGGCATCGAAAAGCGCTCGCTCAAGCGCTCGGTCTACCAGGTGCTGATCGGGCTGTGCGACGTCGTCGAAGCGACGCAGTGGTCCGAGGGCGGCGGCTATGCGGTGCTCCCGTCGAACCGTGATCTGGCGGGTGCCGAGCTCGATCTGGTCGATTTCGACGCGCGGGAATCCCGGCTCAAGGACGCGCTCGAGGCGGTGATCGACCAGTACGACTTCGTGCTGATCGATTGCCCGCCGTCGCTGTCGCTGCTCACGCTCAACGGGTTCTGCGCCGCGCACGGCGTCGTCATCCCGATGCAATGCGAGTACTTCGCGCTCGAGGGCTTGTCCGACCTGGTCAACACGATCAAGAAAGTGCACGCCAACTTCAATCCGGATCTGCAGGTCATCGGGCTGCTGCGCGTGATGTTCGATCCGCGCGTGACGCTCACCCAGCAGGTCTCGGCGCAACTCGAGCAGCATTTCGGCGACAAGGTGTTCCGCACGATCATTCCGCGCAACGTCCGTCTGGCCGAAGCGCCGAGCTACGGGCTGCCGGGGCTCGTCTTCGATCCGCATTCGAAAGGCTCGCGCGCGTACCTGGAGTTCGGCCGCGAGCTCGTCGAACGCGTGCGCGACTGGTCGCAGCGCACGCGCGCCGCGGCACCCCCCCGGGCCGATTCGGCACCGCCGCCGGCAACCGGCGTCGCGCAGGTCGCGCGATCGACCAATGCGCACGACGCCGAATTGCCCTCCCCCTCGAACTCGTCCGCTCACGACTCGCCGGAGACTTCCCGATGAGCAAGATCACCAAACTGCGCGCCAAGGGACTCGGGCGCGGGCTCGATGCGTTGCTCGGCGGCGACGAACCGTCCGCCGCGCCGGCGTCGCGCGGCGACGAGCCGATCCGTTCGCTGCCGCTCGATGCGATGCAGCCGGGCCGCTACCAGCCGCGCACGCGGATGGACGAATCGTCGCTGCAGGAACTCGCCGCCTCGATCCGCGGGCACGGCCTGATGCAGCCGATCGTCGTGCGTCCGATCGACGGGGTGCGCTGGGAGATCATCGCGGGCGAGCGCCGATTCCGCGCGGCCCGCATCGCGGGCCTGTCCGAAGTGCCGGTGGTCGTGCGCGAGGTCTCCGACGCGCAGGCGCTCGCGATGGCGCTGATCGAGAACCTGCAGCGCGAAGACCTCAACCCGCTCGAGCAGGCGCAGGCGATCCGGCGCTTGACCACCGAGTTCGGCTATTCGCACGAACAGGCGGCCGAGGCGCTGGGCCGCTCGCGCAGCGCGACGTCGAACCTGCTGCGGCTGCTCCACCTCGCCGAGCCGGTGCAGACGATGCTGCTGGCCGGAGACATCGACATGGGCCATGCGCGCGCGCTGCTCGCGCTCGACCCCGCCGATCAGATCCTGCTCGCGCATCGCGTCGTCGACAAGCGCCTGTCGGTGCGCGAAACCGAGCAGCTCGTGCAGAAGACGCTCGCCGAGGCCGCGGCAGCGCACGATGAATCGGCGCGCCGGCGCGCGGCACCCGACCGCGATCTGCAGCGCCTGCAGGACCGGATCGCCGATGCGCTCGCCACGCCGGTCACGCTGCGCGCGACGGCGAAGGGACGGGGAAAGCTCACCATCGCGTTCTCGAGCCACGAGCAGTTCCAGGGCGTTCTCGAGCGGCTCGGCATCGAGACCGACTGAGCCCGTTTGCTGCGCCCTCGCACGCCCCGCGCAGGCATTCGCACGCGCGCCTTCGCCGGTCTTCGTCGGCGCCCGCAGGCGGTTTGACCCTCTCCAGTGCAAACGCTAGAATCTCGCGTCTTTGCCCATGCGGGCCAACGGCCACCGCCGATTCTTAGCATCATGTTGGCTGCCGTTGGACTGCAGATCGCTGCTGTCGCAGTCCTGGCGTCGTTGGCCGGGGTCTGGGCAGGCTGGGAAAGCGCCCGGTTCGTCATGCTGGGCGGGGCCGCGGCGGTCATCCCGAATGCGTTGTTCGCGCTGCGATTGACGCTGCACAGGAAACGCTCGCCGGAGTCGTATCCGGTCGTGTTCTTCCTCTGGCAGTTCGTCAAGATCGGACTCACGGTCGGTCTGTTGTTCTGGATCGTGAAGACGCAGGCGAACATCCGGTGGCTGGCGCTGCTGCTCGGGCTGATCGTGGCGTTGCAGGCTCCGCTGTTCGCGATGGCGTTCGAGCGAAATCCCTTGTCGAAGGGCAAGTCGTTGTGACGAAGGTCCGATAACCGGCTCCGACAACCGCAGCAACTGGAATCCATGTCCGCCGCAACGAACGCTCCGAGCGCCTCCGAGTACATCGTCCATCACCTGACGCACCTGAACTCTTCCGGAGCCGCGCAGCAGAACATCATCGATTTCTCGATCGTCAACTGGGACACCGTCTTCTATTCGGTGCTCACCGCGGCGCTGTCCGGTTGGCTCATGTATCGCGCGGCCCGGATGATCACGCCGGGTGTTCCGAATCGCTTCGTCGGCGCGATCGAGTCGCTCGTCGAGTTCGTCTACGAGCAGGCGCGCGCCATCGTCAAGGGCGACCTCAGCTATGTCGCGCCGCTCGCGCTCGTGTCGTTCGTCTGGATCTTCCTGATGAACGCGATCGACCTGATCCCGGTCGACCTGTTCCCGCGCATCGGCGAGCTGTTCGGCATCCACTACCTGCGCGCGGTGCCCACCGCCGACCTGAACGGCACGCTGTCGCTGGCGATCGTCGTGCTCGCCTCGTCGATCTACTACGGGATCAAGACGAAAGGCGGCGGCGGCTTCGTGCGCGAGCTGTTCACCGCGCCCTTCGGTTCGCACTGGGCGCTGTGGCCGTTCAACTTCCTGCTGCAGATCATCGAGTACCTGGCGAAGACCGTCTCGCTCGGCATGCGGTTGTTCGGAAACATGTATGCGGGCGAACTCGTGTTCCTGCTGATCGCGCTGCTCGGCGCAACCGTCACGTGGTGGGGCAGCGGGCTGCATTTCCTCACCGGACTCGCCTGGGCGATCTTCCACATCCTGATCATCACGCTGCAGGCGTTCATCTTCATGATGCTCGCGCTCGTGTACGTCGGGCAGGCTTTCGAGCACCACTGATTTTCCTTTCGCGTCTTTTCAACACCCCCACAGCTCTTTCCACTGGAGTTCTCGAATCATGACCAACGTTGCTCTCGTCGCCGTCGCATGCGGTTTGATCATCGGCCTGGGCGCCCTGGGTGCCTGCGTCGGCATCGGCATGATGGGCGGCAAGTACATCGAGGGCGCCGCTCGCCAGCCCGAACTGATGGACAAGCTGCAGACGAAGATGTTCCTGCTCGCCGGCCTGATCGACGCCGCGTTCCTGATCGGCGTGGGGATCGCGATGATGTTCGCGTTCGCCAACCCGTTCCAGGGCTGAGCACGACTTTTCCGTCCATCCAGTTTCGAGGGAGTACGTCGTGAACCTGAACGCGACGCTCATCGTCCAGATCATCGTTTTCCTGGCGCTATGGTGGTTCACGGCCCGTTTCGTCTGGCCGCCGATCACCCGTGCGCTCGATGCGCGTTCGCAGAAGATCGCCGACGGGCTGGCTGCCGCCGACAAGGCGAAGGCCGATCTCGCCGCGGCCGAGCGCCGTGCCGAGCAGGAACTGCAGCAGGCGCGTGCCGGAGCCTCCGAGGTCCGCTCGGTTGCCGAGCGCCAGGCCGCCGGAATCGT
Source organism: Burkholderiaceae bacterium (assembly GCA_036675585.1). Classification (GTDB taxonomy): domain Bacteria; phylum Pseudomonadota; class Gammaproteobacteria; order Burkholderiales; family Burkholderiaceae_E; genus Zeimonas. The sequence goes on along the minus strand of JAKFES010000042.1, from coordinate 49,446 downwards.
CGAGTCCGCGCGCAGCGAAGCGGCGGCGATCGTCGCCGCGGCGCGCAAGGCCGCCGAGGACGAAGCGGTGCTCGCCGCGCAGCGTGCCCGCGAGCAGCTGCGCGACCAGGTCGCCCTGCTCGCCGTCGCCGGTGCCGAGCGCATCCTGCGCAAGGAAATCGACGCGAACCGGCATGCCGAATTGCTGTCCAACCTGAAGAACGAGCTGCGCTAGCGCCATGGCCGAGTCGTTGACGATTGCCCGGCCTTATGCCGAGGCCGCGTTCCAGCTGGCCCGCGACGCGAACGCGTTGCCGTCGTGGTCCGATGCGCTGCAACGGCTCGCGACCGTGATCGGGACCGACAGCGCGCGCGAGCTGCTCGGCAACCCGCGGCTCAGCGACGAGCAGGTCGCCCGGCTCGTCGCCGACGCCAGCGGCCAGTTGAGCGCGCAGCAGGACAATTTCGTTCGCGTGCTCGCCGACAACGAGCGGCTGAGCGTGCTGTCCGAGATCGCGGCGCTGTTCGAGCAGCTGCGCAACGAGCACGAAGGCGTGCTCGACGCGCAGATCCACTCGGCGTACCCGCTCGTGCAGCAGCAGATCGACGACATCGTCTCGACCCTTGCGGAAAAATACGGCAAGCGGATCAAGGCCTCGGTAACGGTCGATGCGAACCTGATCGGCGGGGTCGCGGTGAAGATCGGTGACGAAGTGATCGACGCTTCGGTGCGCGGCAAGCTGGCCCAGATGGCCAGCGCGATGAAGCTTTAAGCCAAGGGGTACCCCATGCAACTGAATCCGGCTGAGATCAGCGAACTGCTGAAGACGAAGATCGAGAACCTGAACATCGGCGCCGACACGCGCAATCAGGGCTCGGTCGTCTCGGTCACCGACGGCATCTGCCGCATCCACGGTTTGTCCGAAGTGATGCAGGGCGAGATGATCGAGTTCCCGCCCGCGCCCGGACAGGCCGCCACCTACGGGCTGGCGCTGAACCTCGAGCGCGATTCGGTCGGCGCGGTCGTGATGGGGCCCTACGAGCACATCTCGGAAGGCATGACCGTGAAGTCGACCGGCCGCATTCTCGAGGTGCCGGTCGGTCCCGAGCTGATCGGCCGCGTGGTCGACGCGCTCGGCGAGCCGATCGACGGCAAGGGCCCGATCAACGCCAAGCTCACCGACGTCATCGAGAAAGTCGCCCCGGGCGTGATCGCGCGCAAGTCGGTTTCGCAGCCGGTGCAGACCGGGCTGAAGTCGGTCGACGCGATGGTGCCGATCGGGCGTGGCCAGCGCGAGCTGATCATCGGCGACCGCCAGACCGGCAAGACCGCGGTGGCGATCGACACGATCATCAACCAGAAGGGCAAGGACCTCATCTGCGTGTACGTCGCGATCGGCCAGAAGGCCTCGACGATCGCCAACGTCGTGCGCAAGCTCGAGGAAACCGGCGCGATGGAGTACACGATCGTCGTCGCGGCGGGCGCCTCCGAGTCGGCCGCGCTGCAATACCTCGCCGCGTATGCGGGCTGCACGATGGGCGAGTACTTCCGCGATCGCGGGCAGGACGCGCTGATCATCTACGACGACCTGACCAAGCAGGCATGGGCCTACCGGCAGATCTCGCTGCTGCTGCGCCGCCCGCCGGGACGCGAGGCGTACCCCGGCGACGTGTTCTACCTGCACAGCCGGCTGCTCGAGCGCGCCGCGCGCGTGAACGAGGACTACGTCGAGAAGTTCACGAACGGAGCGGTCAAGGGCAAGACCGGCTCGCTGACCGCATTGCCGATCATCGAGACGCAGGCGGGCGACGTTTCGGCCTTCGTCCCGACCAACGTGATCTCGATCACCGACGGCCAGATCTTCCTCGAGACCGACCTGTTCAACGCCGGCATCCGCCCGGCCATCAACGCCGGCATCTCGGTGTCGCGCGTGGGCGGGGCGGCGCAGACCGACATCATCAAGAAGCTGGGCGGCGGCGTGCGGCTGGCACTCGCGCAGTACCGCGAGCTCGCCGCGTTCGCGCAGTTCGCCTCCGACCTCGACGAAGCCACGCGCAAGCAGCTCGAGCGCGGGCGCCTCGTCACCGAACTGATGAAGCAGCCGCAGTACCAGCCGCTGCAGGTCTGGGAAATGGCGCTCACGCTGTTCGGGGTGAACAACGGCTATTTCGACGACATCGACGTCACGAAGGCGCTCGACGCCGAGCGCGCGCTGCGCGAGTTCGTGAAGACGAAGTACGCCTCGCTCGTCGAAGTCGTCGAGCGCGACAAGAAGCTCACGAAGGAAGTCGAGGCGCAGCTGCACGAAGCGCTCAAGGACTTCAAGAAGACCGGCGCGTACTGAGCGGGCCAGGGCAACCGGGAAGCGACATGGCGGGCAGCAAAGAGATCCGCACGAAGATCAAGAGCGTGCAGAACACGCGCAAGATCACGAAGGCGATGGAGATGGTCGCCGCGTCGAAGATGCGCAAGGCACAGGAGCGCATGCGGCACGCGCGCCCGTACGCCGACAAGGTGCGCAACATCGCTGCGCACCTGGCCGATGCGAATCCGGAGTATCGCCATCCGTTTCTCGTCGTGCGCGAGCAGCGCAACGTCGGCGTCATCGTCATCACGACCGACAAGGGGCTGTGCGGCGGGTTGAACACCAACGTGCTGCGCGCGGTAACGAACAAGCTGCGTGACCTCGAGCGCGACGGCGTGGGCGTGCGCACGACGGCGATCGGCAACAAGGGCTTCGGCTTCCTGCAGCGCATCGGCGCGAAGGTCGTCTCGCACCTCGTGCAGCTCGGCGACACCCCGCACCTCGAGCGGCTGATCGGCCCGGTGCGCATCCAGCTCGACGCCTACGAGCGCGGCGAGATCGACGCGGTCTATCTCGCGTACACGCGCTTCATCAACACGATGAAGCAGGAGCCGGTGCTCGAACAGCTGCTTCCGCTGTCCACCGAACGTCTGCAGGAAGACACGCGCGACTACTCGTGGGACTACCTCTACGAGCCCGACGCGCAGAGCGTGCTCGACGAACTGCTGCTTCGCTACGTCGAGTCGCTCGTCTACCAGGCGGTGTCCGAGAACATGGCGAGCGAGCAGAGCGCGCGGATGGTCGCGATGAAATCGGCGTCCGACAACGCGAAGAAGGTCATCGACGAGCTGCAGCTCTCCTACAACAAGGCGCGCCAGGCGGCGATCACCAAGGAGCTGTCCGAGATCGTCGGCGGCGCCGCGGCGGTCTGATCGCCCTGCATCCCGGTACCACGCAACCGAGCGCAACAGCGCAACGAATTCAGGAACAGGAACGCGAAATGGCAGAAACGGCAGAAACGGCACGCCCGGCGCAAGTTCGCGCAGGCGAGGGTCAAATCGTCCAGTGCATCGGCGCCGTCGTCGACATCCAGTTCCCGCGCGAACAGATGCCGCACATCTACGACGCGCTCGTGCTGCAGGACGCGGGGAACACGCTGGCCGAGAAAGGCCTCACGTTCGAGGTGCAGCAGCAGCTGGGCGACGGCGTCGTTCGCACGATCGCGATGGGCTCGTCCGATGGCCTGCGCCGCGGCATGAAAGTCGCCAATACCGGCGGCCCGATCTCGGTACCGGTGGGCTCGGCCACGCTCGGGCGCATCATGGACGTGCTCGGCCGGCCGATCGACGACGCGGGTCCGATCGCCACGCAGGAGCGCCGGTCGATCCACCGGGCGGCACCGACCTTCGAGGAGCTCAAGCCATCGGTCGAACTGCTGCCCACCGGGATCAAGGTCATCGACCTGATCTGCCCGTTCGCCAAGGGCGGCAAGATCGGCCTGTTCGGCGGCGCCGGTGTCGGCAAGACCGTCAACATGATGGAGCTGATCAACAACATCGCGAAGAGCTACGGCGGCTACTCGGTGTTCGCCGGTGTCGGCGAGCGCACGCGCGAGGGCAACGACTTCTATCACGAGATGGAGGAGTCGAAGGTCCTCGACAAGGTCGCGATGGTGTTCGGGCAGATGAACGAACCGCCGGGCAACCGGCTGCGCGTGGCGCTCACCGGGCTGACGATGGCCGAGCAGTTCCGCGACGAAGGCCGCGACATCCTGCTGTTCATCGACAACATCTACCGCTACACGCTGGCCGGAACCGAAGTCTCGGCGCTGCTCGGGCGCATGCCGTCGGCGGTGGGCTACCAGCCGACGCTCGCCGAGGAAATGGGGCGGCTGCAGGAGCGCATCACGTCGACGAAGACCGGCTCGATCACGTCGATCCAGGCCGTGTACGTGCCGGCCGACGACCTGACCGACCCGTCGCCGGCGACCACCTTCGGCCACCTCGACGCCACCGTCGTGCTCTCGCGCGACATCGCGTCGCTGGGGATCTACCCGGCGGTCGATCCGCTCGACTCCACGTCGCGCCAGCTCGACCCGCACGTGATCGGCGAAGAGCACTACAACACGACGCGCGCGGTGCAGTCGACGCTGCAGCGCTACAAGGAACTGCGCGACATCATCGCCATTCTCGGCATGGACGAACTCTCGCCCGAAGACAAGCTCGCGGTGGCGCGCGCACGCAAGATCCAGCGCTTCCTGTCGCAGCCGTTCAACGTCGCCGAAGTGTTCACCGGCAGCCCGGGCAAGATCGTCGCGCTGAAGGACACGATTCGCGGCTTCCAGATGATCGTCAACGGCGAGTGCGACAACCTGCCCGAGCAGGCGTTCTACATGGTCGGCACGATCGAAGAGGCGTTCGAGAAGGCGAAGACGTTGCAGTAAGAAGGGAAGGGGGAAGGGAGAAGGGGGAAGGGGGCCGGGCCGGCTTCCCCGATCGCCTCGCTTCCCTACCTTCACCCTTCACCCTTTACCCTTCACGGTACGAAATGCACACCATCCACGTAGACGTAGTAAGCGCCGAGCGCTCGATTTTCGAAGGCAAGGCGGAGTTCGTCGCGTTGCCGGGCGAGGCGGGCGAGCTCGGCATCTACCCGCAGCACACGCCGCTGATCACGCGCATCCGCCCGGGGGCGGTGCGCATCAAGGTCGCGGGGCAGGCCGAGGAGGAGTTCGTCTTCGTCGCCGGCGGCATCCTCGAAGTGCAGCCGAACCGCGTCACCGTGCTGGCCGACACCGCGATCCGCGGCAAGGACCTCGACGAGGCGAAAGCCGAGGAGGCCAAGCGCGCGGCCGAGGAGGCGCTGTCGAACCGCGAGGGGGCAATCGATTACGCGAAAGCGCAGGCCGAGCTGGCCGAGGCGATCGCGCAGATCGCGGCATTGCGCAAGTTCAGGAGCAAACGATAGGTTCGAGTCGAATGTCTCGAACGAAGAAACCCGCCTTGCGCGGGTTTTTTTTCGTTCGCGGCCGGCACGCCGAGCCGACTGCAGTAAATCCCGGCGACCGTGCTCGTCGCAGCCGCGCGGCAGGCGGAGCGTAGCGCCGGGTACGCCGAATGCCGCAACCAGGGCGCCGCGCCGTGCGCGGCGCCCTGCATTGCAGCAAGGAGACGTTGAATGCCCGACCCCAATGCCGCGCCCCGGGCGCAGGAAATCGAGGACATCTACCGCGCCCTGACGCGCGGACTGGGCCACGAACGCGTCAACGACGACAACGTGTTCGAACTGATCCGCCGCGCCGAGCAGGACGGCCGTGCGGTGCTCGCACAGGAACTGCGCGAATGGCAGTCGCCGTGCAATCCCGACGCGCCGGGCACGGTCGCGCCGACGCCGGGATTCGACGAGGAAAGCAAGAAACACTGACCGTTCCGCGCGCGCACACCGGATGCGGTGTCGGCGCCCGCCCGCGAAGGAGGACTGCACATGCGCACTACCTGGGTCGTCGTCGCCGACGAAGGAATCGCACGAATCTTCGAAGTACCCGGTCGCGACGCCGATCTCGTCGAGATCGAAACACTGACCGATGCCGCGGCGCGCGCCGAAGGCGCCGACCTGCGGCGCGACGCCTACGGGCGCCGCGCCGGCGCAGGCACGTTGTCGGGCTCGTATCCCACGGCGTCGGCCGGGGAGGACGAGCAGCATCGCGAGGCCGAACTGTTCGCGCGCCGCCTCGCGCACTGGCTCGGCGAAGCGCGCCGCGCGAACCGGTTCGAGGCGCTGAAGATCGCCGCCGCGCCGCGCTTCCTCGGACTGCTGCGCAAGGCGCTCGGCAGCGATGTCTCCGGGTCGGTGATCGAGGAGCTCGACAAGGATCTGAGCAAGCTCGATCGCCGTTCGCTGACGCAACGGCTCGGTTCGCTGCGTCCGCCGCTGCGCTAGCTCAGTCGGGCTGGGCGATCGCTTCGATCTGGATCAGCAGGCGGACCCGATCGGGGATGCCCTTGTCGATTCCCCACGTCATTTCCCACTTGCTGCGCTCGATCGTGGTTTCGAAGTCGCCGCCGCAGACGCGCGCTTTTACGATCGGCGAGTCGTAGCAGTTGAAGTTCGTCGCGTCGAGGCGAACCGGATGCGTGTTGCCCAGCAGCGTGAGCTGGCCGGAGACCGAGACGATGCGCTCGCCGTCGAAGCGGAAATCGGTTCCGGCAAAACGCGCCTGCGGCACCCGGGCAGCATCGAGGAAGTCGGCGTTGCGCAGATGCGCATCGAAGGCCGCAATGCCCGAGCTGACCGAGCCGGTGTCGATCAGGATGTCGGCCTCGCCCCGGCGCGCCGCGAAATCGACGACGACCACGCCGTCGACGCGGTCGAAGCGCGCCCGCACGGTCGACGTGCCGAAGTGCCGCACTTCGAACATCACGAAGGTGTGATTGGGCTCGACGACGTGGCGCACCGGCGCGGCGACCGACGACACGCACCAGGAGCCGGCGAGGGCGAAGAAAGCGATCGCAGCCGCGATACGGGGCAGAAACAGCGTTCGACGCACGACGCACCCTCTCTCTCGAATGACGCCGCCATTGGGCATGTCTTTCGCGTGCGAAGCGTTGAGCCCGATCAATCGAAGCGAAACGCCGAGATCGTCGTCTCGAGCACGCGGTCGGAGAACACCTTGCGCCCGGTCGCGCCCGGTGCAGCTCCGGCCGCGACGAACAGCGGCAGCAGGTGTTCCTCGGCGCCTGCCGGATGCGACAGGCGCGCGGCCGGTGCCCGCGACCACTCGGCGAGCGCCGACTCGCGCCGTTCCGGGTCCTCGATCGCGGCGGCAAGCCACGCGTCGAATTCGTCGGAAACGGGCCCGAAGCGGGGATCGCCGTAGCCGCGCATGTTGTGAAAGCTCATCCCGCTGCCGACGATGAGCACGCCTTCGTCGCGCAGCGGCGCGAGTGCGCGTCCGGCATCGAGATGCGCCCGCGCATCGAGGTCGTTGCGCAGCGAGAGCGCGACCACCGGAATCGATGCGTCGGGGAACATCAGCTTCAGCGGAACGAAGACGCCGTGGTCGAAGCCTCGCTCCTCGTCGGCCGCGTTCGCGATGCCGGCCGCATCGAGGCACTCGCGCACGCGCGCCGCGAGCGCGGGACTGCCGGGTGCGTCGTACTGCAGCGAATACGTATGCGGCGGAAAACCGTGGTAGTCGTAGATCAGCGTCGGGTGCGGGGTCGAGGCGACGGTGAACGCCGGTCGCGCCCAGTGTCCCGAGACGACGAGGATTGCGCGCGGCGGCGCAGGGAGCGTTCTCGGAATGTCGCGCAGGAAATCGGCCGTTTTCGTCCACGCGTCGGGTGGATTCCATTCCATGAAGAAACAGGGACCGGCGCCGTGCGGGATGAACATCGTCGGCATGCGCTGCGGCGGCGATCGGGGCGGCGTCATCGCGTGGCTCCGTGCGTTGCGGTTCAGCGAACGCCGCGCATCCGTTCGGCGGTTTCGGCGTTCGCGGGAAAGAACGATTCGATCGCGAGCTCCGACAAGGTTACGTCGAGCGGCGTCCCGAACACGGTCGTCGTGCTGAAGAAGTCGAGCACCGTGTCGCCGACCGCGATCCGCAACGGGACGATCGCGCTGCCCGGCGGCCACTGCGACGACGCGTCGTGACCGGCGCGCGCCCGGCGCACCGCTTCCGGAACCTCGTCGATCTCCACAGGATACGCGCGCAGTTCGTCGAGCAGTTGGCCGAGCGCCGCGTCGGCGCTCGCATCGATGTCGCGCTGCAGTCGCAGCAGCAGATGCGCGCGCCACTCGCGCAGGTTCGCGATGCGCGGCGCGAGCCCCCGCGGATGCAGGCTCAGCCGGAGCACGTTCACCGGTGCGACGAGCAGCGAAGCGTCGACGCCGTCGAGCAGCGGCGCCACCGCCGCATTCGCGTGGACCATCGACCAGTGGCGGTCGACGGCGAGCGCCGGATACGGCTCGTGTCCGGCGAGCACGAGCTCGATCGCTTCGCGTGCCGGGCGCAGCGCGGGGTCGGCCAGCGGACGATGCGCGTAGACCGGCGCGTAGCCGGCCGCGGTCAGCAGCCGGTTGCGCTCGCGCAGCGGAACATCGAGTCGTTCGGCGAGTTCCAGCAGCATCTCGCGGCTCGGCGTCGAGCGGCCGGTCTCGACGAAGCTCAGGTGACGCGTCGAGATCTCTGCCTCGCAGGCGAGTTCGAGTTGGCTCATCCGGCGGCGCTGTCGCCATTCGCGCAACAGCGCGCCGACCGGTTGCCGATGGGGTTGCCGCTGCGCGTGTTCGGTGCGAGACGGGGCGGGGAAACGGTCGATCTGCATCGCACGACGATAGCGCGAAGCGCTGCCGAGCCCCATTACCTGCGAGGTAATCGACTTCATGCGCTGCCGTGCCGAAAGTGTCGCCGTGGACGCGCGATTCGCATTCGAACGCGCGCTGCGCCGATGCACACACAGGAGGTTCCCATGTCGTCGTCTTCGCTCCGTTCCGATCTTCGTACCCCGCAGCTGCTGAAGTACGCACTGCTCGGCGATGCCGTGCTCAGCGGCGCGGCCGGTCTGCTGCTGGTGTTCGCCGCCGCTGCGCTCGCACCGCGTCTCGGCTTGCCCGAAAGCCTGCTGTTCTACGCGGGCGCGAGCCTGCTGCCCTTCGCGGCCTTCGTCGCGTGGCTCGGCACGCGTGCCCCGCCGCAGCGGGGTGCCGTCTGGGCCGTCGTCGCCTACAACGCGATGTGGACCGTCGACAGCATCCTGCTGCTGGCGAGCGGCTGGTTCGCACCGACGAATCTCGGCATCGTCTTCGTCCTCGCGCAGGCGATCGCGGTCGGCGTGTTCGCCGAGCTGCAGGTAACCGGTCTGCGGCGTGCGCTTTCGGCGGCCGCGTGAAGGAGCGGTGTCAATATTTCTTACATTCGCGCCACGCGACGCCGGCGTTTCGACGCCGCGCGTCGTGCAAAACCGCATGCGTCCATACCTGGCACGGCACTCGCTTCTCCTCGGCTCGCGCCCGGTGCGAGTACGTCGAAATCCGCACTGCCTTCGGTCCCGAGCAAGACGGGTACTTCGACTGGACCGCTTTCCCGGTGGCGGCGGCCACCGTCCCCGAGCCGGCGGTTCCCGCGATGCTCGCGCTCGGCCTGCTCGGCGTCGCGATCGCGCAGCGCCGTCGTCGTTCGATGCACTGAACTTCGCTTCGCGAGTACGGAAGGAACGGGCGCTTTCGGGCGCCCGTTCTGTTCGGTCCGCGTCGGCCGCGGCCGATGCTCAACGCGTAGCAGGCGGCCGCAATCGATGCGGTGAGAACGTGGCCTCGTTCACCCCGAGCGCGGCCAGATCCGCAGGGATGCCGCGCCCTGCCGCCAGCGCGCCGACCAGCGCGCTCACCGCCGGTGCGGTCTGGATGCCATAGCCGCCCTGGCCGACCAGCCAGAAGAAATCGTCGACCTCGTCGTCGAAGCCGATCACCGGCGTGCGGTCGGCCACGAAACTGCGCAGCCCGGCCCATTTGCGTTCGATGCGGGAGATCGGGAATCGCGTCGCCGCCTCGATTCGCGCAGCCGCGGTCGCGACGTCGATTTCCTCGGGCTGCGCGTCGCAGGGCGCGCACGGCGTCTCGTCGGCCGGCGAGCCGAGCAGCTTGCCGGCATCGGGCTTGAAGTAGAACTGCTCGTCGATGTCGATGACGATCGGCGCGTCGCGTACGTCGATGTCGGCCGGCGCGGCGAAAAGGATCGCGGTGCGCCGCATGGGCTGCAGGCCGACGGGTTGCGCACCCGACATCGTCGCGATCTCGTCGCCCCATGCGCCCGCCGCGTCGACCAGCACGCGTGCCGAGTACGTATCGCGCGCGGTCCGCACGCGCCAGCATCCGCCTTCGCGCTCGACGCCGAGGACCTGCGCGTCGCACACGAGCGTTGCGCCGTTTCGGCGCGCCGCACGCAGCATGCCGTGGTGCAGCGCGTGAACGTCGAGATCGGCGGCTCCGGGCTCGCACGCCGAACCGGCCGCGTAGTCGTCGCGCAGCATCGGCGCGAGGCGCGCCGTCTCGACCGCATCGAGGCGACGTATGCCGGGAACGATCGTGCGTGCCTGCTCGTACCACGCGTCGAGCCGCGCGAGCTGATCGGTGCGCGCGACGTAGACCGACGCGCGCCGCGACCACAGCGGAGAATCGCTGAAGCCCGCGGGCGGCTGCGCGAAGAATGGCCGGCTCGCCAGCGTCAGCGCACGGATCGCGTCGTTGCCGTAGGCCTCCGAGAACACCGCGGCGGACCGGCCCGTCGTGTGGTGACCGGGCTGCGATTCGCGCTCGAGGACGACGACGCGCCCCTGCGCGGCCAGTCCGAACGCCGCGCACGCACCGGCGATTCCGCCGCCGACGACGAGAAAATCGACCTCGTGCATTGCGCTCAGCCGGCGCGCGCGCCGACCGCGGCGACCCGAGGCTCGCCGCCGTCGAGCAGCCGCGCGAGCACCGCGATGAGCACGAGGGTGACCGCGACGCGGCCGACGAGCACGATCCACAGGCTCGCGCCGAGCGCGAGCAGCAGCAGCGTGTCCTCGATCAGCGCGTGCGACAGGCACAGCCACGAGAGGGCGAGAAAGCGCGTGCGCGCCGGGAACTGCTGCTTGTCCGACTCCTCGATGATCAGCGCGCCGCCGTAGGTCAGGCCGAGCAGCACGCCCACCGTCGTCACCGGCGCGGCGCGCGCATCCAGGCCCGAGAAGCGCAGCAGCGGCGTGAGCAGCGCGGTGATCCGCCGCGTGATGCCGCTGCGCTCGAGGACGTCGAGCAGGACGAGCAGCGCGACGAGGATCGCGAAGGTGGCGACGAGCGAAAGCGCCATCGTCTGCGCCCACGCCCACAAGCCGCCCGATGCACCCCCGGCGGCGTCGGTCGATTGCATCCAGGCCAGCGAGACCGGCTCCTGCAACGCGCCGCTCCACCGGCACAGCCACGCGACCGCGCCGCCGTAGACGATCGCGACGACGATGCGCAGCAGGCCCGTCGCCCAGAAGCTCGCGCCGGCACGGCGAACGATCGCCTGCTCGACCGGCAGCGCGTGCGCGAACAGGATCATCGCGCACAGCGCGCTCATCTGGCCGGCGTTCAGTTCGAGGTCCGCGGCCAGTCCGATCATCGCGGCGATCGCACCGTATACGCCGACGAACACGCCCGTGATCCAGACGAGCCCGGCTTCGGGCGGCAGCGCCAGCCAGGCCATCGCCGGCGCGATCGTGTGGCCCACGGCATCGATCCAGCCCCAGTGCTGCGCGAGTTGCACGGCGATCATCACCGGCAACATCACTTTCATCAGGGCGACGAACAGGCGCTGGCTGCGGACGAGCAGCCTGGAGGGGTAGGACGGCAAACGGGGCCTGCAGGACGATCGATGCGAAGACTACGAGGATAGCTTGTCGCGATCGATCGGGCCGGCGCATCCTTTGCACGGGTGCAACGGAGGCCGGCGGGCCGGGCAGCGGCCCGCGCCGTCCAACCCTACAGGAGGTTCGCCGTGAAACGTTTCCCTTCGTGCCTCGCCCTTCCCGTACTCGCGCTGGCCGCCGGCACTGCGGGCGCGCAAACGCAGCAGCAAGCCCCGATGCCGAAGCCGGCGCCGGGCGTGCAGACGGCCCCTGTCGCGCCGCCCGCCGCATCGGCGCCGGCGCCGCAAGCCGGCACCGATTCCTCTGCGGCGGACCGGCCCGGTCCCGGCGCGATGCGTGGCCGGCATTACCGGGACGGCCGGGGCCCGGGCATGGGGGCATACGGCCCGGGGTACGGAATGGGGCCGGGAATGATGGGGCCGGGGTACGGAGCAGGTCCCGGGATGATGGGCCCGGGGTATGGAGCAGGCCCCGGATACGGAACGGGCCCCGGATACGGGATGGGCCCCGGAATGGGCCCATATGGACCCGGGTACGGAATGGGCCCGGGAATGATGGGCCCCGGTTACGGGATGGGACCCGGGTACGGAATGGGTCCCGGAATGATGGGTCCCGGATACGGAATGGGTCCCGGAATGATGGGTCCCGGATACGGCATGGGTCCCGGGATGATGGGCGGCGCCGGTCCCTGGCACGGAATGGGCCCGGGGGGGATGGGCTTCGGCCGCGGCCCGGCGCTCTGGTCGCTCGACCTGAGCGATGACCAGCGCAAGCAGCTCGCCGCGCTGCACGACGAGCAGCGTCGTGCGCACTGGGCGACGCTGGAGCAGATGCACGAGGAGATGGACACGCTGCGCGACGCGTGGTGGGGCGAATCGGGGTCGCGCGATCGCGCGGCGATCCTCGCCGCGTCGAAACGGATGAGCGAGCTGCACCAGAAACAACTCGAGAGCGTGCTCGATGCGGCCGATCGGGTCGACAAGATTCTCACGCCGGAACAGCGCGAGCAGCTGAGCGCGGGCGGTTCCGGATACGGTGGCCGCGGACCGCGTTGATCGACGTCTTTCGCCGATTCAGCGATCGGTGTCGGCGCAGCGCTCGAGCATCGACTCGAGCGCTGCCAGCGTGTCGGCGTCCCCGACCGGCTTGTCGAAGCGTGCGCGCAGCATGCGCGGGAAACGCACCGCGATTCCCGATTTGTGCCGCGTCGATCGCTGGATGCCTTCGAAGCCGAGCTCGAAGACCATCGTCGGCGCGAGCCGGCGCACCGGGCCGAAACGCTCGATGGTCGTGCGCCGGATCTCGGCATCGACCGCGCGGATCTCGGCGTCGGTCAACCCGGAATACGCCTTGGCGAACGGAACGAGCGTTCGCGCCGGGTCCTCGGGCGGGCCGCTCCACACCGCAAAGGTGTAGTCGGTGTACAGGCTCGCGCGCCGACCGTGCCCGGGCTGCGCGTAGACGAGCACGCAGTCGACCGACAGCGGGTCGATCTTCCATTTCCACCAGTCGCCGACGGCGACCGATCGCGTGCGCCCGACTCCGTATGCCGACGCGGCGCGCTTGATCATCATGCCCTCGACGCCGCGCTCGCGCGAGTCCTCGCGCAACTGCTCGAGCGTCGCCCAGTCCGCCGACGCGAGCCGGGGCGAGAGCTGCAGGCCCGGCGCATGCGCGACGATCGCCTCGAGGCGCGAGCGGCGGTGCGCGAGGGCGAGCCGACGGATGTCCTCGCCCGCGTCCTCGATCAGGTCGAACGCCAGCATCGCGACCGGCGCTTCGCCGAGCAGCTTCGGCGTGAGCCGGAGCCGGCCGATGCGCCGCTGCATCGTCGCGAACGGCAGCGGCCGCTGCGCGCTCGCATTCCACGCCAGCAACTCGCCGTCGATCACCGTGCCGTCGGGCAGCGCGCGCGCCGCGTCGACCACCTCGGGGAAGCGCTCGGTGACGAGCTCCTCGCCGCGCGACCAGAGCCACGTCGTGCCCTCGCGCCGAACGAGCTGCGCGCGGATTCCGTCGAATTTCCATTCGACGATCCAGTCGGAGACCTCGCCGAGCGCCTCCGGCGGCTGCTGCAGCGGATGGGCGAGAAAGAACGGATACGGGTGGCCGGGCGATCCGCTGCCCGCCGCTTCGCCGGGGTCGACGAGCGCGCGGAACGCACGCGCATCGGGCTCGTGCGTTCCGTCGGTGTAGCCGACGAACCGGTGCGCCAGATCTTTCTCGTCGACGCCGAAGCTGCGCGCGAGCGCGCGCAGCACGAGCTGGCGCGAGACGCCGACGCGGAATTCCCCGGTGAGCAGTTTGTTGAGCACGAAGCGCTCGCCGGCTTCGAGCGTGCGCCAGGCTTCGGCGAGCGCGGCCTCGATCCGGGCGGGCTCGGCGCCGCGCAGCGGCAGCACGCGCGCGGTCATCCATTCGGCGAGTCCGGCGGGGTCCGCGGCCTGCGGTTCGGGCAACAGCAGTGCGACCGTCTCGGCGAGGTCGCCGACCGCGTGATAGCTCTCCTCGAACAGCCACTCGGGTATGCCGGCGGCGCGGCGCGCGGCGTCGACCAGCGTGCGCGCGGGGAGGAGCCGCCGCGGGCGTCCGCCGGCCAGGAAGTAGGCGGCCCACGCGGCGTCGGCCGCGGGCGCTTCGGCGAAATAACGCGCCATCGCATCGACCTTGCGCAGCGTCGAAGTGGTCGCATCGATTCGCGCGTACAGCGCGGCGAAGCGCTTCATTCGGCGTCCGGCGCGCCGAACTCGGTCGAGAAGGTTTGCGCCTGCAGCCCTCGTTCGCGCAGCCAGCGGACCATCACGCTGCCGTACCCGTGCGTGACGACGACGCGCGCCGCGCCGGTCGCGTCGATCGCTTCGTTCAATCCGGGCCAGTCGGCGTGGTCCGAGAGAACGAATCCGCGGTCGACCGAGCGGCGCCGCCGTGCGCCGCGCAGCTGCATCCAGCCCGACGCGAACGCGTTGCTCGAAGCGCCGAAGCGGCGAAGCCACGGCGAACGAGCGGCCGAAGGCGGAGCCAGCACCAGCGCCCGCCGCAGCGATGCGGCGTCGGCGTCGTCCGCCCGCAGCGTCGGCGCAAGCGCAATGCCGCTTGCACGATACGCATCGTTGAACGTCTCGACCGCGCCGTGGCACACCACGATGCCGGGCAACTGCGCGCCGGCCGCATCGGCGACCCCGGCGAGGATGCGCTGCGCCTTGCCGAGCGCGTAGCAATACACGATGCTCGCGCGCGCTGCTTCGGCGTTTTCGGCCCACCATCGCAGCAGCGCGCCGAGCACGTCGCGCTGCGGTTTCCATCGGTAGATCGGCAGCGCGAAGGTCGATTCGGTGACGAACACGTCACAGCGAACGGGCTCGAACGGCGCGCAACTGCGATCGGCTTCGACGCGATAGTCGCCCGAGACCACCCAGGTCTCGCCGGCGTGCTCGAGCCGGATCTGCGCGGCGCCCAGAACGTGGCCGGCCGGATGGAACGACGCGCGAACCCCGTCGAGGTCGATCGGTTCGCCCCAGTCGAGCGTCTGCAGCGCCACCGGACCGAGCCGCGCGCGCAACACGTGCTCGCCCGCGCGCGCGGCCAGGTAGCGCGCATGGCCGGGTCGCGCATGGTCGGAATGCGCGTGCGTGACCAGTGCGCGCTCGACCGGCTTCCACGGGTCGATGAAGAAGCGCCCGGCTTCGCACCACAGGCCTTCCGGGCGCTCGACGATCAGGTCCGGCATCGCGTCGCTCGGTCCATCGATCGATCGAGCGTATCCGCAATCCGCGCCGGGGCGCGCGAACGGCCCCAGGGCCTGTACAGGCCCTAGATCCTGCCGAGCATCAGGTCCGGGAGCAGCAGCACCGTCTGCGGCCACGCCCACATCATGCCGATGCACACGAGGTAGGCGAGCATGAAGTAGGCGACGCCGAGGAAGATCGTCGGGATCGGCACGTCGGGCGCCAGCCCGTTGACGATGAACACGTTGACCCCGACCGGCGGCGTGACCGCGCCCATCGTGGTGACGATCGTCAGCAGGATGGTGAACCAGGTCGGGTCGTAGCCGAGTGCGAGCGCCAGCGGAAAGAAGATCGGCACGGTCACGACCAGGAAGCCGAGCGCGTCCATCAGCGCGCCGCCCACGAGGTAGATCAGCAAGACGACCATCAGGATCACGCTCGGCGGGACGGGCAGCGCCGCCGCCCAGTCGGCGAGCTCGAATGGCAGCCGCGAGACCGTGAGGAAGCGGCCGAACAGCACGGCGCCGGTGATCAGCAGCACGACCATCGCGGAGATCCGCAGCGTCTCGGCGGTGGCCTGCACGATGCCGGCGAGCGAGAGCTTGCGCCGCGCGAGCCCGATGGCGAGCGCGCCGGCCGAACCGGCGGCGCCGGCCTCGGTCGGCGTGAACCAGCCGACGTACAGCCCGCCGATCACGAGCACGAACAGCATCAGCGTCTCGACGACGCTCGACAGCGAAGCGATCTTCTCGCGCAGCGAGGTGGCCGGCCCCGGCGGCCCCAGCGAGGGCTTGCGCAGGCAGATGCCGAGCACGGTCGCGAGGAACAGCACCGTGAGGATCAGCCCGGGAACGATGCCCGCGAGGAATAGACGCAGCAGCGACTGCTCGGTCTGCACGGCGATGACGATCATCACGACGCTCGGCGGAATGACGACGCCGAGCGTCCCGCCGACGGCGACCGCGCCGGTGCTCAGCGCGCGGTCGTATCCGTAGCGGCGCATCTGCGGCAGCGCGATCGTTCCCATCGTCGCCGCGGTCGCCGAGTTCGATCCGCAGATCGCCGAGAAGCCCGCGCAGGCGGCGATCGTCGTTCCGGCGAGGCCGCCGGGCATCCGGCCGAACCATTTGTACGCGGCGTCGTACAGCCGCTCGGTGATCCCCGCGCGATAGGCGAACTGGCCCATCAGCACGAACAGCGGAACGACGCTCAGCCCGTACGACGAGAACTGGTCCCAGACGTTGGTCGCCAGCAGGTGCGTGGCGGCGGGCACCGACAGCAGGTACGCGTTGCCGAGCACGCCGGCGAGCAGCATCGCGAACGCGATCGGCATGCCCACGGCCATCAGCACGAACATCAGCAGCAGGCCGGCACTGGCGGCGAGGGTCGGGTCCATCGACGGAGCGGGAAGCGGTGGAAAGGAAAGGAGGAGCGGTGACGGGGCGGAGGAAAGGGGGCGCGAAGCGAGCCCGGGTCAGCGCGCCACGCCGCCGGGCTCGGCGCCGTTCCAGGCGCGCGAGAGCGCGCGCAGGAAGTCGACGAACAGCGCCAGCGCAAGCCCCGCACAGCCGACGGCGACGATGTAGACCCACGGATAGACGATCGCCTTCAGCGTCTCGGACAACGACCCGCTCTCGTGCAGCACGACGCCGTATTGCCCGACGTACCACGCGACCGCGACGAACAGCAGCAGCGACGCGAGGCCGACGAGCGACTCGACCGCCGCGCGCACGCGGCGCGGCAGCCGCACGACGACCAGGTCGATCGCGACGTGTCCCTTGTGCAGTTGCGCGTAGCCGAGCGCGAGCGCCATCGACGTCGCCGACAGCCAGCCGATCATCTCGTAGGACCCGGCGAGCGGCCGACCGACCCCGCGCAGGATCATGTCGGCGACGGTGAGCAGCATCATCGCGATCAGCGAGAGCCCGGCGATCGCGGCGAGCCCCCGGGTGACGACGGTGTTCAGCGAGGCGAGCGCGCGCATGCGGGGGGCCGGAACGTGCGGGTCACTGGCGCGAGAACTGGTCGCGCAATTCGCCCAGCCGCTTCAGGTACTGCTCGGCGGGCTGGCCCTTCGCCTTCATCTCGGCGACCCACTCGGCGACCATCGGCTCGAGCCTGGCGTCCCACTTCGAGCGTTCGTCGGGCGCCAGCGAGACGATCTCGAGGCCGTGCGTCTTCTTCGACCAGTCGAGCGCGCGCGCGACGTTCTCCTTGTCGTGATACTGCCCGGTCCAGATCGCCATCTCGGGGCCGAGCTCGTCGATCACCTTCTTGACGTCGGCGGGCAGCTTCTCCCACCGGTTGCGGTCCATGACCGCGGCGAAGGTGACGACGACCGTCGGATAGTCGGTCACGTATTTCAGCGTCTCGGCGAGCTTGAAGTCCTGCAGCACTTCGCGCGAGGTCATCGTGCCGTCGATGACGCCGGTCTGCACCGCCTGCGGCACTTCGGGCATCGGCATGCCGACCGGCGCCGCGCCGAGCGCCTTGAGCACCGGCACGCCGGTGCCCGCCGCGCGCAGCTTCATGCCCTCGAGCTGCGCGGCGCTGCCCGCCGGCTTGCGCGACTGGATGTAGCCGGGCTCGGTGGTGAACATCGCGATGACCTTGAAGTTCTCGTATTCCTTCGGCTGGAACTCCTTCGTGAGCTCCCACAGCGTTCGGCTGGCCACCGTCGCGTTGGGGAACCCCACCGGCAGCGAGACGCCCGAGGTGAGCGGGAAACGCCCGGGGTCGTACGACGGCGCGCCGAGCCCGATGTCGGCGACGCCTTTCGAGACGCCGTCGTACATCTCGCGCGCGCCGAGCAGCGTGCCGCCGGCGAAGGTCTTCACCGCGACCTTGCCGTTCGTGCGCTTCGTCAGTTCGTCGGCCCAGTGCTGCATCTGCTTGCCCGGGAAGGTCCCGGCCGGCGCGAAGAAGGCATAGGTGAGCGTGATGTCGGCGGCGTGCACGGCGAGCGGCGCGGCGAGCGCCGTCGCCGCAGCGATGAGTGGGGCGGCGAGTTTCGAGAACGTCGAGCGGGTCATGGGGGTTACCTCAGGTGGGTCTGGCGGCGGGTTCGGGAACGACGATGTCGAACGCGTCGAGCGCGACCGGACGCACGCGGGCGCGGTCGTATGCCGGGGTGTGCGGAAAGGGACGCGTGGCATCGAAGCCGACCTTGCTCCCGAAATAGTCGGGAAAGGAGGGATTGAGTCCGTGCCCGAAGACTTTGTCGATCCGCAATATCCCGTGCTCGGGGTCCATGCGCGTGGCCATCGCCCATTCGATGTCCGACGGGTTGCGCGGGTCGACGTCGTCGTCGACGACGGTGACCATCTTCAGCGGCGGGAACGCGGCGAACGCCGCCATCAGCGCCTGCTTCGACCAGCCGGCGCGCTGCTGCGCGATCTGCACGATCGCGTGGTAGAAGCCGCAGCCGCCGTGCGAGAAATAGACGTCCTTGACGCCGGGAACCTGCTTCTGCAGCAGCGCCAGTACGTTCGCCTCGCCGAGCAGGCCGACCGAGTTGAAGACCTCGACGCCCGAGAGGATGGTCTGGAAGATCGGCTGGCGCCGACGATGCACGCGACGCACGTGCACGAGCGGGCGCGCAGCGACGGTCGCGTAATAGCCGGTGACTTCGGCGAACGGGCCTTCGTCGTGGACCTCGCCGGGGATCATCTCGCACTCGAGCGCGAACATCGCATGCGCCACCATTTCCACCGGCGAGACGGTGCCGGCGACCAGCTGCAGCGGCTGGCCGTGGAACTCGCTCGCGATGCCGAGCTCGTCGGTATCGATCGGCGCCGCCTCGGCCGGCGTCGCCGCGCAGAAATGCAGCCCCGGCCCGACGCCGACGTTCAGCGTGAACGGCAGCGATTCGCCGCGTTCGGCCGCCTTCGCGAGATACGTTTCCAGGTGGCGCCCCGCATCGATGTTGATGGCGAGCGTATCCGGGCCGATCACCATGAAACGCTGGATCGACGCGTTGCGAACGCCGGTTTCGGGGTCGCGCGCAATGACGACGCCGGCGTCGAAATACGGGCCGCCGTCGTGCTCGGCGTGCACCGGGATCGGCAGCCGGGCGAGGTCGACGGTCGGCTCGGTGACCTGCAGCACCGGCCCGGTCGCGACGACGACCGGTGCGACCGGGCGCTGCTGCCAGTCGCGGATGCACTGCGAGACGAACTGCGGCAGCGCGCGCTCGGCGCGCCCGAACAGGTCGGCCAGCAGCTCGCGCGACCAGTACAGCCCGGTGAAGACCGGATACCGGCTGCCCGCGACTTTCTCGAACAGCACCGCGCGCGCAGTGCCTTCGAAGCGCGCGGCGATCCCGGCGAGCTCGTATGCGGGATCGACTTCGGAGCGCACGCGCACCAGCCGGCCACGTCGATCGAGCCATTTGACGATCGCGCCGAGATCGGCGACGACCGGCACGCCGGGTGCGGGGCCGGCCATGGTCTCCTCCTTCTTGTTCTGTCGCGTGCATCGTAGAGGATGCCCCTGCGCGTGGGAAGAGCGTCCCCCGCAGCCGCTGCGGCTTGGGTACGATGCCGAGGGGCGCTCGAACGAAGAACGAACGGAGACGGGGGATGACACTGCGGCAACTGCTGGGCATCGAACTTCCCATCGTGCAATCGCCGATGGCCGGCGTGCAGGGCAGCGCGCTCGCCGCCGCCGTGTCGGGTGCCGGCGGGCTCGGTTCGCTGCCGTGCGCGATGCTTTCGCTCGACGCGGTGCGTGACGAGATCACCGCGATTCGCGCGAACACCGACCGCCCGTTCAACGTCAATTTCTTCTGCCACTCGATGCCGACGCCGAACCCCGAGCGCGAGCGTGCGTGGCGCGAAGCGTTGCTGCCGTATTTCCGCGAGCTCGGCGTCGATCCGTCGTCGATCGCGCCGGGCCCCGCGCGCGCGCCGTTCAACGACGAGGCCGCCGACGTCCTCGAGGCGCTGCGCCCCGAGGTCGTCAGCTTCCATTTCGGACTGCCGGCGCCGAAGCTGCTCGGACGGGTCAAGGCCTGGGGCGCGCGCGTGCTGTCCACCGCGACGACGGTCGACGAGGCGCTGTGGCTCGAGGCGCACGGCGCCGACGCGATCATTGCGCAGGGGCTCGACGCAGGGGGGCATCGCGGGATGTTCCTCACGCGCGACCTGTCGTCGCAGATCGGCACCTTTGCGCTCGTCGCACAGGTCGCGCGCGCGGTTCGCGTTCCGGTCATCGCCGCGGGCGGCATCACCGACGCCACCGGCGTCGCGGCGGCGTTCGCGCTCGGCGCGTCGGGCGTGCAGGTCGGCACCGGGTTCCTGTTGTGTCCCGAGGCGGCCACCAGCGCGGTGCATCGTGCGGCGCTCGAGAGCGCGACCGCGCGCACGACGGCGGTCACCAACGTGTTCACGGGCCGCCCCGCGCGCGCGATCGTCAACCGGATCGTCCGCGAGCTCGGCCCGATCGCCGCGCAGGCGCCCGAATTTCCGCTCGCCGCCACGGCGGTCGCACCGTTGCGCGCAAAGGCCGAGGCGCTCGGCAGCGGCGAGTTCTCGCCGCTGTGGGCCGGGCAGAACACGACCGGCTGCCGGGCGATCCCGGCCGCCGAGCGCACGCGCGAACTCGCCGCGAAACTGTAGGGCGATCGCGAGGCCCCTTCATGCCAGGCACACGGTCGCAGCAAGAGAAAGGCGAGGCGTTCCGCGCATTGCATCGGCGCGGCGAGGCCTTCGTCATCCCGAACCCGTGGGACGTCGGAACCGCACGGCTGCTCGCTTCGCTCGGCTTCGAGGCGCTCGCGAGCACGAGCGCCGGCTACGCGTTCTCGATCGGCGTTCCCGACAACCGGATCGAGCGCGACCAGGCGATCGAGCACGTGCGCGCGCTCGCCGGGGCGACCGATCTGCCGCTCAGCGCCGATCTCGAGAACGGCTTCGGCGACACGCCCGAAGCGGCCGCCGAGGCCATCCGGCGAGCCGCGGCGGCGGGCGCCGTCGGCGGCTCGATCGAGGACACGAACACGCGCAGCGATCCGCCGCAGTACGAGTTCGGTTTCGCCGTCGAGCGCGTGCGCGCGGCGTGCGAAGCGGCGCGAGCGCTCGATTTCCCGTTCACCGTCACGGCGCGCGCCGAGAATTTCCTGGCCGGCAACCCCGATCTGCGCGACACGATCCGTCGCCTGCAGGCGTACCAGGAAGCGGGCGCCGACGTGCTGTACGCGCCGGGTCTGGTCCGCCGCGAGGACATCGCCGAAGTCGTCCGCTCGGTCGATCGGCCGGTCAACGTGCTGATGGGCTCGCCTGCGCTGCGGCTCGGCGTTGCCGACCTGTCGGCACTCGGTGTGCGGCGCATCAGCGTCGGCAGCGCGCTGGCGCGCGCGGCGCTGGGCGCCTTCCTCGGCGCTGCGCGCGAGATGCGCGAGCACGGCACCTTCGGCTTCGGCGCCGCCGCGGTCGACTATCCGACGATCAACGCGATGTTCGAGCCGTTCGCGCCGCGCTGAGCCCGACGCGGCGACTGCGCCGCACGAACGGCCCGAGCGCGAGCGGCGCGAAATACATCGGGATCTGCGCAACCCCGACGTACAGCGAGAACGCCTCGCCGGCGCTGCCGGCGGTGATCACCAGCATCAGGCCGACGTTGCGGTTTCCGGTCAGCAGCGCCAGCGTGTACGCGCTCGCGGTCCCGGTGCGGCGGAACAGCAGGTAGCCGGCCACGTGCATGGCGAAGGTGGCGACGCAGGCGACGAAGAGCAGCAGCGCGATGTACCGCGGATCCTCGAACAGCCGCTCGGTCACGCCGTCCATCACGGCGATCGCGAAGATCACGAGCAGCACGACGTTCAGGCCGCCGAGCAACGCCTCGTTGCGCTCGAGCCGCGCGGTGCCCAGCGCGCGTCGCAGCAGCGCGGCGAGCCCGAACGGGAGCGCGACGAGCAGCGTCACGCGAACGAAGAACGCGGCGAGATCGACCTGCAGGCCGCTGGCGGGCAGCAACCAGCCGACCATCGGCGTGAGCGTGAACGGCAGCAGCATCGTCGCCGTGACGGTGCCGATGACGGCCCGCACGCCGTCGAGCCCGAGGATCAGCGCGAAGACCGCGGCCGAACCGATCGGCGGCGCCGCGGCCTGCAGCACGAGGACGAGCCGCAGGTCGTCCGGGACGCCCATCAGGGCGGTGCCCGCCCAGACGAGCAGCGGCGACAGGATCAGCAGCCACAGCGCAAGCACGCCCGGCAACGCGGGCCGGCGCGCCGCCCGCGCGAGCTGCGACCAGTCGAGCCGGAGCAGCGCGGCGGTCAGCGTACCGATGACCGCCGCGGTCAGCAGCGGGCGCAGCAGTTCGGCGAGCGGCGGCAGCGCGACGCCGACGAAGACGCCCGCCGGCAGGGCCCAGCGCGCCTGCCTGCCGAGCAGCGCCAGCACGTGGGCGACGCTCATCCGCACGCGCCGGGCAGGGGCTGCCGGACGAAGGGGGCTGGGGCCGGAGGCATCGCGGGCAGTCTACCCGCTCGCCCCGCGCGGAAGGGCTACCGCGCTCGTGCGGCGTCAGTCGCGATGCTTGCCGCGCCCGTTGCCCGGATGCCCGTGCCCGCGCCGGTCGTCGCGCCGATCGCGCTGTGCGCGATGCTCGTGCGAGCGCCGATCGTCGCGGCGGTATTCGCGGTGCCGGTATTCGCGCTGCCGGTAGCGCGGGACGTAGACCTCTTCGTACCAGTGGTCCTGGACGAAATACACCGGCTGGCCGCACGCCGAGTAGCGTCCGCAATGCTTCGCCCAGTTCTTCGCGTGGCCCGGGGGCACGCGCAGGTAGATCGGCTGGCGCACGACGGCGATCGGTGCCGGTTGCACGATGATCGGCTCCGGGTACACGAGCACCGGGCGCGGCGCGCTGCCGATGTCGATGCGCCCGTAGAACCCGGGCTGGCCGACTTCGACCGAAACGCCGATGTCGGTGGCGTGCGCTGCCGGCGCGACGGTGGCGAGCGCGGCGAGTGCAGTGGTGCAGGCGAGCAGGAATCGCTTCATCGCGACGGTTCTTCCTTCTTCGGTGACCCCGGATTCAACGCAGCATCGGCCCGGGCGATGACGGACCGGCGAGGTCCGGGGACCGGTGGTGCCTCCCGGCGGACGAGTGGAGGGCGTCGCCGGGCAGGCATCGACCTTGCGGCATCCGGGCCTCGGCGTCCGCCCGCACGATGCCACAGAGAAGGCGCGAAGCCCGACCTGCGTGCGCGACGCCCCACCTCGCCCCCAGGAGCAGCACGATGCAACGATGCGAGAAATGCGGCAACGAATACGACAAGACCTTCGACGTCGTGATGGCCGGCGCGACGCACACCTTCGACAGCTTCGAATGCGCGATCTCGACGCTGGCGCCCACGTGCAGCCATTGCGACTGCCGGATCATCGGCCACGGGCTGGAAGCCGCCGGAAAGATGTATTGCTGCGATCACTGCGCCGAGCAGTCGGGCGTGACCGAGTTGCGCGACCGCGTCTGAGGCCCGACGCGTATCATTCCGCGCGTCCGCGCGCGGAACGGCTCGCTCCCGTGCGCGGCGCCTTCGCGTCCCGCACGAGGAGTTCCCGATGCCCGTCCTGCGTTCGGCCACCGCGCTCGCGGGTCGAAACAATGCCGCCGCGCGCGCGCTGTTCCGCGCGACCGGCGTGCACGAATCCGACCTCGGCAAGCCGGTCGTCGCCATCGCCAACTCGTACACGCAGTTCGTTCCCGGCCATGTCCATCTGAAGGACCTCGGCGATCTCGTCGCCGAACAGGTCGCGCGCGCCGGCGCGGTCGCGCGCGAGTTCCACACGATCGCCGTCGACGACGGAATCGCGATGGGGCACCTGGGCATGCTGTATTCGCTGCCGTCGCGCGAGCTGATCGCCGACAGCGTCGAGTACATGGTCAACGCGCATTGCGCCGATGCGCTGGTGTGCATCTCGAACTGCGACAAGATCACGCCGGGCATGCTGATGGCCGCGTTGCGGCTGAACATCCCGACCGTGTTCGTCTCGGGCGGCCCGATGGAAGCCGGCAAGGTGCGCTGGGACGGCGCGACGACGAAGATCGACGCGGCGTCGGCGTTCGTCGCCGGCGACCCGCGCGCGAGCGACGCAATGGTGCTCGCGTACGAGCAGCAGGCTTGTCCGACCTGCGGCTCGTGCGCCGGCATGTTCACGGCGAACTCGATGAACTGCCTGCTCGAGGCGCTGGGGCTCGCGTTGCCCGGCAACGGATCGATGCTGGCGACGCACGCCGATCGCCGCGCGCTGTTCGAGCGCGCCGGGACGTGCGTCGTCGATCTCGTGCGCCGCTGGTATCGCGACGGCGACGCGCGTGTGCTGCCGCGCTCGATCGCGACCTTCGAGGCCTTCGAGAACGCGATGCGGCTCGACGTCGCGATGGGCGGATCGACCAACACGGTCCTGCATCTGCTCGCCGCTGCGCACGAAGCGGGTGCCGGCTTCGGCCTGTCCGACGTCGACCGGATCTCGCGCACGACGCCGAACCTGGCGAAGCTCTCGCCGTCGGATCCACGCTGGCACGTCGAGGACGTGCACCGCGCCGGCGGCGTGTTCCGCCTCCTCGGCGAGCTCGACCGGATCGGCGCGCTGCATCGCGACGTCGCGACCGTGCACGAGCCGACGCTGGGCGATGCGATCGAACGCTGGGACGTGCGTCGCGCGCCGGCGCCCGACGTCGTCGCGTTCTTCCGCGCGGCGCCGGGCGGCGAACGGTCGACGCGCGCGTTCTCGCAATCGCGTCGCTGGGACTCGCTCGACGTCGACGTCGTCGACGGCTGCGTGCGCGACGCCGGGCACGCGTACAGCCGCGACGGCGGCCTGGCCGTGCTCTACGGCAATCTCGCCGAGCAGGGCTGCATCGTGAAGACGGCCGGCGTCGATGCCGGCGCCCTGCGCTTTCGCGGCCGCGCGGTCGTCTTCGAGAGCGAGGACGCCGCGCGCGAGGGGATCCTCGGCGATCGCGTGCGCGCAGGCGACGTCGTCGTGATTCGCTACGAAGGGCCCAAGGGCGGACCGGGCATGCAGGAGATGCTCAAGCCGACGGCGTTCCTCAAAGCGCGCGGGCTCGATGCGCGTTGCGCGCTGGTCACCGACGGGCGCTTCTCGGGCGCGAGCTCGGGCCTTTCGATCGGCCACGTCTCGCCCGAGGCCGCCGAAGGCGGCGCGATCGCGCTCGTGCACGACGGCGATGCGATCGAGATCGACATCCCGGCGCGCAGCATCCGGCTCGACGTGGAGGACGAAGAGTTGCGGCGGCGCCGCAGCGAACGCGAACGCGAGCGGGGCGCCCGCGCCTGGCTCCCGGAGGCACGCGAGCGCCCGATTTCGGCGGCGCTGCGCGCCTACGCCGCGTTGACGACCAACGCGGCGCAAGGGGCCGTGCGGGACCCTTCGAAGCTGTAGCGCGAAACCGGCTCGCGCCGGATCAGTGCCGGGGCGGCGGGTTCGCCGCGCTGCCGGTGCCGATGGTGCCGGGAAGCGCTCCGCCTTCGCCTTCCCAGGTCTGCAGGCGCTCGCGCCGCTCCTGCGCGCGAGCGTGCCTCTTCGCTTCGCGATACCAGGATTGCGCGAGCTTCGCGCCGGCGACGATCCCGGCGACCAGCGCGATGGCCATCCACGGCGTGTTGCGGCTGCGCTCGTCGGCGTGCGCGTCCGGGCGGGCGATCGTACGGTCCGAACGGCGCGTCATGGCGTACGCGCCCGGCTCGCGTAGTCCGGCTGCACGACCGGCGATGCATAGGGCTGTCGCGAATTCGACATCATCGAGACGATGCGCGGAATGACGTTCGCCGCGAGCGGCAGCAGCACCGAGTAGTCGATCGCCTTGAACAGCCGCGAATTCGAGCGTCTTCCGCTGCGCACGAGCAGCGCGCCGACGACGCCGAGCGCGACGGCGGCGAGGCCGATCTGCGCCAGCCGCGGCGTGGCGCCCTCGCCGAGCACCTGGACGGCGGTGCGCACGTCGCGATCGGCAGTGGTCACCGCACGGTCGGCGCGCAACAACTGGTCTTCGTAATCAGGCTGCTTCATTCATACGCTCCGTGTCGGACGACGGGCCGGCAGCCGACTTGCCCACGTGCAGGTGCCGCAGCGTGGCCGGGAACAGCAGCCGCTGGGCGAGTCGCTTGACCGCGAGCACGCACAGCCAGGCGCCGATCAGGTTGGCCGCGATGACGAGCACGATGGCGAGCCAGGGCGCGAGGCCGAGTTCCATCAGCCCCCAGGTGATTCCCCAGACGGCGACGAGCCAGGCCGAGATCCCGAGAATCGCGCCGAGCACGCCGACGATCATCATCTGCGCGAGCGCGACGCCCGCGCGCCGCCCCTCGAGCGCGACGAGCTCGAGGCGCGTGGCCAGCGAGGCGCGAAGCGAGTCGAACAGGTCGAACACCGCCTCGCGCAACGAGACGGCGCCCGGCCCCGGATGACTCGGATACCGGGCACTCATCGTCAATGCCTCATGCGACCGAGCAACAGGCCCGCGACCGCCGCGATCCCGATCGCGGCGATCGGATTCTCGCGAACGTAGCTGCGCGTCGTCTCCAGCGCGGTTTCCTGCATGCCGCGGAGCTGGTCGGCTTTGTGCGACACCGCGTCGACCGCGTGCGAGGCCTTCTCGCTCAGCGCGTCCATCGTCGGCTGCACTTTCTCCGACAGCCGGTCGACGGCCTCGGAGGCTTTCTCGGTCAAGCGCTCGGCGCCGCGTTCCGCCGATTTCATCGTATCCGAGGTCGGAAACGAGCCGGGATTCGACGAGGTCGTTCCGCCGCCCGATGGTTGTGTGCCGGTCTGCATACTTGCGCTCCTTTGCTGCGTGGACGTGTGGCCAGTGGTCCGTTGTTCGGAGCAAGCTGGATGCCCATTGCGCCGGCAGCGTCTCGCGGGCGCACGCCGGCGAAACGCCGGGGGTCGTCGTGAAAAACGTGACACGATCGGTCGATCCCCCAACCTCCGGAAAGCGCGATGCAGAAAGCGGCACGAGCCATGCAGACGAGCGTGCTTCGCGCAGGCACGACGAACGCACGCGAAGCGCGGCGTACGACACAGGCGCTCGCCACGGGCGCGCTCGCATCGACGGCGATGTGGGCGTGGTTTCCCGCCTGGATCCGCTGCCTCGAGATCGGATGGGCCGCGCCGCAGGTCATCGCGCACCGCTCGGGTCGGATGCTGCGCAGCGGCCCGTTTCCCGGCGCGGTCGACCGGGCCGAGTTCCACCGGATGTTCGACGAGAAAGCCGAAGCCTGGTTCGAATCGGCCACCGACGCGACCGCGCAGTTCTGGCAGACCTGGTTCGAGATCGCCGCGTGGTCGATGCAGGCGTGGTGGGCGGCGCCCGGCGCAAACCCGTGGGGCGGCGACGCGTGGCGCTCGGTCTACCGAGGTGCGGCTCGTCGCTGGGCGCGCTCGGCGCCGCGCATCGCGTTCAGCGCGCTCGGGCCGGTGCATCGGCGCGCGACCGCCAATGCGCGCCGGCTGGCACGCTAGCGGTCAGCGGTCGCGGTCGAGCGCGAGCAGCTCGGTGCGCATCCCGAGATTCGTCAGCAGCTCGCCGAGCATCGCCGACGTGACGGTCTCCTCGCCGATCGCGCGGATTCCGCGACTCTCCATGCACAGGTGCCGGCAGCGAACGACGACCCCGACGGCGGCCGGCGACAAGTGCGACATCAGCGCATCGGCGATCTGTCGCGTCAGGCGCTCCTGCACCTGCAGCCGCTTGGCGAAGCAGTCGACGAGCCGCGTGAGCTTCGACAGCCCGACGATGCGTCCGTCGGGGACGTAGCCGACGGTGGCGGTGCCGAAGAACGGCGCCAGATGATGTTCGCAGTGGCTGTACACCGGGATGTTGCGCACGACGATCAGCTCGCTGTATTGCTCGGCGCCGTCCTCGAACACCTTCAGGATGTCGGCCGGATCCTGCAGGTAGCCCGAGGTCCAGTGCTCCCAGGCGCGCTCGACGCGCATCGGCGTCTCGCGCAGGCCCGGGCGGTCGGGGTCCTCGTGCAGGTTCCGCAGCAGGCGGCGCCAGTCGGCGTGCGTGAACGGTCGGTCTTCGGATGCGTCGCGCATGCTCGGTCGCCCCCCAGGCAGAAAGATCGCGATTCGTCTTGGAAAAGCGAGGAGTCTACTGGACTCGCTCGCGACGACGCGCGCGCCCGTGTCATAGAATGCCCCCTTCCTTCCCGGCCGTCCGAGCATGCCCGATCGACTGTCGAGTCTCCTTTCCCGCTTCAGCGTCACCGCGCGGGTCGACCGCAACGGCCCGCTGCAGCAGGCGGCGGTCTTCGGCGACGAGCACGATGCGGGTCGGCTCCATCTGCTGCGCGGCGGCGCCGTGCGCTCGATGCATCCGGGCTGGTCGCCGTTGAATCTCGCGCGCGCGTCGCTGCTGTTCTATCCGAGGCCGTTCGCGCACGAGTTGCGCCCTGCCGCGTCCGCACCCGCCACGCTGCTGAGCGCGTCGATTCATTTCGACGGCGGCTCGGTGGGGCCGCTCGCGGCGGCGCTGCCGCCGGTGCTCGTGCTGCCGCTCGAAGCGCTCGGCGACGCGCGTGCGACGCTCGAGCAGCTCGCCGCCGAAGCCGACCACCGCTTGTGCGGGCAACAGGTGGCGCTGAGCCGCCTGTGCGAATTGCTGCTCGTGCAGGTCCTGCGCCACGTCATCGATCACGGGCTGGTCGGCACCGGGATGCTCGCCGGGCTCGCCGACGCGCGCCTGTCGAAAGCGCTCGTCGTGCTGCACGACGAGCCCGAGCGCGACTGGCACCTGGAGGATCTCGCGGCTGCCGCGGGCATGTCGCGCGCCCGCTTCGCCGCACGATTCAAGCAGGTGCTCGGCGTGGCGCCCGGCGAGTACCTGACGCGCTGGCGCATCGGCCTCGCGCAGCATCTGCTCCAACAGGGGCGCCCGGTGAAGCAGGTCGCCGGCGAAGTCGGCTACGCCAGCCCGGCGGCGCTCGGTCGCGTGTTCGCGACGCGCACCGGCGCAACGCCGAAAGCGTGGGCGAACACGAGGACGATGTCCGTCGCCGCGCTCGCCGATTCGTGAACGCGGCGCGCGGCACGACGACGCCGGCATGACGAAGAAAACGATCGATCCGCCGCACGGCGGTGCGCCGCTGTGGACGCCGTCGCCCGAACGCGTTCGCGCCGCGCAGCTCACGCACTTCGCGCAGTGGGTCGAGCAGCGGCGCGGCTTGCGCTTCGCGTGCTACGAGGATCTCTGGCGCTGGTCGACCGACGATCCGGAAGGGTTCTGGAGCGCGGTGTGGGACTGGTTCGACGTGCGGGCAGCGACCGGCTACCGGCGCGTGCTTGCCGACGATCGCATGCCGGGCGCGAAATGGTTCGAGGGCGCGCGGCTGAATCTCGTCGACCAGATGCTGCGCCACGCGGCCGCCGACCGGCCGGCGATCGTCTGGGAGAGCGAGGCGGCCGGATGCGGCCAGACCGGCTGGGACGCGCTCGCCCGCGACGTCGCGGCCTTCGCGGCTTCGCTGCGCGCGCTCGGCGTCGAGCGCGGCGATCGCGTCGTCGCCTGGCTGCCGAACGTGCCGCAGACGGTCGTCGCGTTTCTCGCGGTCGCTTCGATCGGAGCGATCTGGTCGGTCTGCTCGCCCGACATGGGCCCGGTCGGCGTGACCGAGCGCTTCCGGCAGATCGAACCGAAAGTGCTGATCGCGTGCGACGGCTATCGCTTCGGCGGGCGCGATTTCGACCGGCGCGATGCGCTGCGCGCGATCGTCGCGGCGCTGCCGTCGCTGCGCCATCTCGTCTGGCTGCGGCATCTCGATGCGGATGCACGCCCGGCGCTCGACGCATCGCTGCCGGTGCTCGATTGGGAGGACGCGCTGCACGAGGAGGCCGGACCGCTGCGCGCCGAACCGGTCGAGTTCGATCATCCGTTGTGGATCGTCTATTCGTCGGGCACGACCGGGCTGCCGAAATCGATCGTGCACGGCCACGGCGGCATCCTCGTCGCCGGTCTGGTCACGACCGTGCTGCACACCGACCTCGAGCCCGGACATCGCTTCTTCTGGGCGTCATCCACCGGCTGGATCGTCTGGAACCTGCAGGTGATGGGTCTGCTCGCCGGCGCGACGCTGTGCCTGTACGACGGCAGCTCCGGCGGTCCGGCGAAGACGCCCGACTGGGGTTTCCTGTGGCGGTTCGTCGAGCGCAACCGCGTGCAGACCTTCGGTGCGGGCGCGGCGTTCTTCGCCAACGGACTGAAAGCCGGCATCGCGCCGCGCGAATTCGCCCGCCTCGACGCGCTCGAGGCGATCCAGTCGAGCGGTTCGCCGTTGTCCGGCGAGTGTTTCCGATGGATCTACCGCGACGTCAAGCCCGACGTGTGGCTCGCTTCGGTGTCGGGCGGCACCGACATCGCCGGCGGCTTCCTGGTCGGCGCACCGACGCTGCCGGTGTACGAGGGCGAACTGCAGTGCCGCAATCTCGGCTGCGCCGTGCACGCGTTCGACGAGGCCGGGCAGGCGGTCGTCGGCGAGGTCGGCGAGCTCGTGTGCACGCGCCCGATGCCGTCGATGCCGCTGTATTTCTGGAACGACGAAGGCGATGCGCGGTATCGCGAGAGCTATTTCGATCGCTTCCGCGGCGCCGACGGACGCAACGTGTGGCGGCACGGCGACTGGCTGCGGCTCGTCGCGCGACCGGGTGCGACCGGGGGTGTCCTCTACGGTCGTTCGGACGCCACCGTGAACCGCGCGGGCATCCGCATGGGAACGAGCGAGTTCTATCGCGTCATCGAGGCGATTCCCGAGATCGTCGACAGCCTGGTCGTCGACCTCGAATACCTCGGCCGCGATTCGTGCCTGCTGCTCTTCGTCCAGATGCGCGACGGCGCGTCGCTCGACCCGGCGCTCGAGGCAAGCTTGCGCGCCGCGTTGCGCGGCGCACTGAGTGCGCGCCACGTTCCCGACGAGTTCGTCGTCGCCCCGGGCATTCCGCGCACACTCACCGGCAAGAAGCTCGAGCTGCCGGTGAAGAAGCTGCTGCTCGGCCATGCGCCCGAGCGGGTGGTCAAGCGCGATGCGATCGCCGAGCCCGAGGTGTTCGACTGGTACGTCGCCTACGCGCGGGCGCGGGGCTGAGGGCGAGCGGTTAGAATCGGCCGGTGACTGCACTGGCCAACGACACGTTCCTTCGCGCGCTGCGCCGCGAACCCACCGAATACACCCCGCTGTGGCTGATGCGCCAGGCGGGCCGCTACCTGCCCGAGTACAACGAGACGCGCAAGCGCGCCGGCAGCTTCCTTGCGCTGTGCAAGAATCCGGAGCTCGCCTGCGAGGTCACGCTGCAGCCGCTCGAGCGTTTTCCGCTCGATGCGGCGATCCTGTTCTCCGACATCCTGACGATTCCCGATGCGATGGGGCTCGGGCTGTATTTCGCCGAAGGCGAAGGCCCGCGCTTCGAGCGACCGGTGCGCGACGAGGCAGCGGTGCGCCAGCTCGCCGTGCCGGATCCGGAGCGCGAGCTGCGCTACGTGACCGACGCGGTGCGAACGATCCGCGCGGCGCTCGCCGGCCGCGTGCCGCTGATCGGCTTCGCCGGCAGTCCGTGGACGCTCGCCTGCTACATGGTCGAAGGCGGGGCGAGCGTCGATTTTCGCCAGGTGAAGTCGATGCTGTACCGGCGCCCCGACCTGCTCGAGCGGATCCTCGACGTCAACGCCGAGGCCGTCGCGGCGTACCTGAATGCGCAGATCGATGCCGGCGCGCAGGCGCTGATGCTGTTCGATTCGTGGGGCGGGGCGCTCGCCGACGGCGCGTATCAACGCTTCTCGCTCGAACCGATGCGGCGCGTGCTGCGCGCGCTGCGATTGCGCCGCGAGACGGCGTCGTCGGCCGACGGCGCCGCGCCTTCGGCCGCCATCCCGACCATCGTGTTCACGAAGGGCGGCGGGCTGTGGCTCGAGGACATCGCGGGGCTCGGCTGCGACGCGATCGGCGTCGACTGGACGGTGAATCTCGCCCGTGCCCGCGAACGCGTCGGTGCGCGCTGTGCCCTGCAGGGCAATCTCGATCCGATGGTGCTGATGGCCGGCGCCGAGGTCGTGCGCGAGGAAACGGCGCGCGTGCTCGATGCCTTCGGCGTTCCGGCACCGGGCTTCGGCCACGTGTTCAACCTCGGCCACGGGATTTCGCAGTTCACGCCCCCCGACAGCGTCGCCGTGCTCGCCGATGCGGTGCACACGTACAGCAGGCGCCAGCGCGCCCGCTAGTTGCCACCCGCGCGCCCGGCCGCGCCGGGCCGATCGCTTTGCGCGTTGCGCAGAGCGCAACAAATGTCGGGCCCGAAATGCGGGTAACCGCTGACTTATGCACAGAACGAGCCGGACGTCGCTTTCCGACGTTGCAGGGCCACTACACCGAGTAGGGCTTTTCCAAGTCCTTGATTTCAAAGGACTTCAGTTTGATGAAAAATTGAGCAACCCACGCGGAAGCGTGGATTCACGGGCTCTTGCGCACGGTATCGACGTTTTGTTCACAGTTTTATCCACAGCTTCTGTGAACGACCCGGAAAAGCGCTTTGTAGGCAGCCCGTTAACCGGCGAAGTTAAAGCGAAGTCTGATGAGTCCGGCGATCGGGGCGGCCGCGTCGCCTGAACCGGCGCGCAGCGGGCGCGCCGATCGGCCGCGGTACGTGCGGGTGGCAATCGACGTGCCCGCTTCGCAGCTCGGCACATCGCTCTTCGACTACGCGCTCGATGGCGACGGCGATCCGGAACACGGTCCGGGGCGCAGCGTTCCCGTCGGCGCCTGGGCCGTCGTGCCGTGGGGACGGGGGCGGCGCATCGGACTCGTCGTCGAGCACAGCACGCACAGCGAGATCGATCCGGCGCGCGTGAAGCCGCTGGGCGTGCTGCTCGACGACGCGCCGGTGCTGCCCGCCGCGTGGCTCGATCTGGTGCGCTTCGCCGCGCGCTATTACCACCGCGGTATCGGCGAAGTCGCGTTGCCGGCGATTCCGAAGCTGTTCCGTGCGCTCGCGCCGGCGCGCGGTACGCGCGGCACACCCTTCTCGCGTGCGCGTGCGAGATGGGAGAAGGCGTGTCCGCCGGCGCTCGCGGCGACGCAACCGCCCCCGTTGAACGACGCGCAGCGCCGCGCATTCGAGCGACTGCGCACGACCGAAGGCTTCGCCGTGCACCTGCTGCACGGAATCACCGGCAGTGGCAAGACCGAGGTCTACCTGAGCTGGATGGCCGAAGTGCTCGCCCGCGACCCGCGTGCACAGGTATTGCTGCTCGTCCCCGAGATCGCGCTGACGCCGCAGCTGTTCGCGCAGCTCGTCGCGCGTTTTCCGGGCGAGCGCGTCGCCGTGCTGCACAGCGACCTCGCCGACGGCGAGCGAGCGGCGCACTGGCTGGCCGCGGTCGAGGGGCGCGCGCGCGTCGTGCTCGGCACGCGGCTCGCCGTGCTCGCGCCGCTGGCGTACCTCGCCGCGATCGTCGTCGACGAGGAGCACGATGCCTCGTACAAGCAGCAGGAAGGCGTGCGGTATTCCGCGCGCGACCTCGCCATCGTCGCCGGCTCGCAGCGCGCGATACCGGTCGTGCTCGGTTCGGCGACGCCGTCGCTCGAGACGTGGTTCGCGGCTCGCCGCGGCCGTTACGCGATGCACGCGTTGCCCGAGCGGATCGGCGCGGCGCGGCTGCCGGCGGTCGAGTGCGTCGACCTGCGCGGCCAGTCGCTGCGTCATCAGCTCGCAGCGCCCGTCGTCGAGGCGATCGAGTGCACGCTGGGGCGGGCCGAGCAGGCGCTCGTCTTCATCAACCGGCGCGGCTACGCGCCGGTGCTCGCATGCGCGGCCTGCGGCTGGCTCAGCCGATGCACGAACTGCTCGGCGTATCGCGTGCTGCATCGTCTCGGCGCGCCCGGCGCTTCGCGCTACCGGCTGGTCTGCCATCACTGCGCGGTCGAGCAGCCGGTTCCGCGTGCGTGCCCGGATTGCGGCAACGTCGATCTCGAGGCGCTCGGCCGCGGCACGCAGCGCCTCGAGGAGGGGCTCGCCGAGTTGTTCCCGGGGCGGCGCATCGCGCGGCTCGATCGCGACGTGGCGAGGCGGCGCGGCGCGGCGCAGCGCGTGCTCGACGCGGCGCACGCGGGCGAAGTCGACCTCCTCGTCGGCACGCAGATGCTCGCCAAGGGGCACGATTTCCGTCGCCTCACGCTCGTCGTCGCGCTCGACGCCGACGCCGGCCTGTTCTCGGCGGACTTCCGTGCGCCCGAGCGCCTGTTCGCGACGCTGATGCAGGTGGCGGGGCGCGCGGGGCGCAGCGGCGCCGAGAGCCGCGTGCTCGTGCAGACGCGCTTTCCGGGGCATCCGCTGTTCGCTTTCCTCGCGCGGCACGACTTCGCGGGCTTCGCCGACGCGCAACTGGCCGAGCGGCGCGAAGTCGGGCTGCCGCCGTACCGGCATCAGGCGATGCTGCGCGCCGAAGCGAAAGTGCTGGCCGATGCGCTGGCCTTCCTTTCGCAGGCGCGTCGCGCCGGGCTCGATCCCGCGCGCGATGGCGACGTGACGCTGTTCGATGCCGTGCCGATGTCGATGAGCCGGTTGCAGGGGCGCGAGCGCGCGCAATTGCTGGTCGAGGCGAGGCGCCGCAACGACCTGCACCGGTTCCTGCAGACGTGGTTGCCGTGCCTGCGCGCGCTGCCCGCGCGCGTGAACTGGCAACTCGACGTCGATCCGCTCGAAATCTGACCGGCGCTACAGATCGAAATGGCACGCGACCCGGTGCTCCGCGCCGGTGTCGCGCAACTGCGGCGCTTCGCGCGTGCAGCGCTCGGTGGCGTGCGCGCACCGGGTGTGGAAGTGGCAGCCCGATGGCGGCGACAACGGGCTGGGGACGTCGCCCTTCAGGACGATGCGCCCGCTGCGGCGGCCCGGCTCGGGCCGCGGCACCGCCGAGAGCAGCGCGCGCGTGTACGGATGCCGCGGGTCGGCGAACAGCGCATCGGCCGTGCCGGCTTCGACGATGCGACCGAGGTACATCACGGCGACCCGGTCGCTGATGTGGCGCACGACGGCGAGGTCGTGCGCGACGAACAGGTACGAGATCCCGAGATCCTTCTGCAGGTCGATCAGCAGATTGATGACCTGCGCCTGGATCGAGACGTCGAGCGCCGAAACCGGCTCGTCGCAGACGATCAGCTTCGGCTCGAGCGCAAGCGCGCGCGCGATGCCCAGCCGCTGCCGCTGTCCGCCCGAGAACTCGTGCGGGAACTTGTCCATCGCATCGCGGTGCAGCCCGACGCGATCGAACAGCGCGCGCGCCCGCGCGTGCCGATCCGAGCGCGAGAACCCGAAATTGCGCAGCGGTTCGGCGACGATCGCGCCGGCGCGCATGCGCGGGTTCAACGACGCGTACGGATCCTGGAACACGATCTGGATCTGGCGCCGGTACGCGCGAAAGCGGCTTGCGGGCATCGCGGTCACGTCGACGCCGTCGAGCAGCACCTGGCCGCCGCTCGGCTCGATCAGCCGCATGATCGTCTTGGCGGCCGTCGACTTGCCGCAACCCGATTCGCCGACGATGCCCAGCGTGCTCGCGCGATCGAGGGTGAACGAGATGCCGTCGACCGCATGCACGTACCGGCGCGCGCTGCCCAGCACGCCGCCGCCGGCCGCGTAGTACTTCTTCAGATCGCGCACTTGCAGCAGCGGCGCACCGGCTGCTGCGATCCCGTCGTTGGCCGTTCGCATCAAGCGCTCCTTTCCGTTTCCCAGCACGCCACCCAGTGCCCGTCGCCGTGCGGCTCGAGCGGCGGCGCGGCTTGCTCGCAGTGCGGGCGCGCGAGCGGGCAGCGCGGCGCGAACTGGCATCCGCGCGCCTCGGTCTTCAGCGACGGCACCATCCCGGGAATCTCGGCGAGGCGCCCGCGCACCCGGGGTCGCTCGTCGCCGTCGGAGAGCCGGGGCATCGACGCGAGCAGCCCGCGCGTGTACGGGTGCAGCGGCGACGCGAACAGCCGCCCGACGGGCGCCTCCTCGACCTTGCGCCCGGCGTACATCACGACGACGCGCTCGCAGACCTCGGCGACGACGCCCAGGTCGTGCGTGATCATCACGATCGCGGTCCCGAGCTCGGCCTCGAGCTTCTGCATCAGCTCGATGATCTGCGCCTGGATCGTCACGTCGAGCGCCGTCGTCGGCTCGTCGGCGATCAGCACCTTCGGGTTGCACGCGAGGGCGAGCCCGATCATCGCGCGCTGTCGCATCCCGCCGGAGAACTGGTGCGGGTACTCGTCGGCGCGGCGTTTCGGCTCGGGGATGTTGACGAGGTTCAGCATCTCGACGGCGCGCTCGCGCGCCGCACGCTTGCCCAGGTTCTGGTGCAGCCGTACCGACTCGGCGATCTGCTCTCCGATGGTCAGGACCGGATTCAACGACGTCATCGGATCCTGGAAGATCATCGAGATCTCGTTGCCGCGGATGCTGCGCATCCGTTCTTCCGGCACGCCGAGCAGGTCGGTGCCGCGGTAGCGGATCGCGCCGCCGGCGACGACCGCCGGCGGCGAGGGCAGCAGCCGCAGCACCGACATCGCGGTGACGCTCTTGCCGCACCCCGACTCGCCGACGACGCCGAGTGTTTCGCCGGCGTGCAGCGTGTACGAGACGCCGTCGACCGCGCGAACGATTCCGTCGCGGGTGGCGAAGTACACCTTCAGATCGTCGATCTCGAGCACCGGCTCGCGCGCGACGGGAAGCTTCGTTTCGATGGACACGGCGGCGGCCTCAGAGGCGGCGGGCGATCTTCGGATCGAGCATGTCGCGCAGACCGTCGCCGAGCAGGTTGATCGAAAGCACCGTCAGTCCGAGGAAGATTCCCGGAAACAGGATGATGCCGAAGGCGAGCTGAACGACGGAGCGGCCTTCGGCCATCATGTTTCCCCAGCTCGGGATCTCGGGCGGCGTTCCGGCGCCGAGGAAGCTCAGGTACGCCTCGAAGATCACGGCCGACGCGCAGATGAACGTCGCCTGGACGATCAGCGGCGTCACCGTGTTGGGCAGCACGTGGCGCAGCAGGATCGCGTGAAAGCGCGTGCCGATCGCCTCGGCCGCCTGCACGTACGGCTGCTCGCGGATGGTCAGCACGAGCGAGCGCACCAGCCGCACGACGCGGGGAATCTCCGGCACCGTGATCGCGAGCACGACGGTCTCGATGCTCGCCCGCGTGAGCGTCATCAGCGCCACGGCGAGCAGGATTCCGGGAATCGCCATCATGCCGTCCATGAAGCGCATGACGATCGCATCGGCCCAGCGACTGAAGCCGGCGATCATGCCGATCAGCACGCCGATCGTCGTGGCGAGCAGCGCGACGCTGATGCCGACGATCAGCGACACCCGGCCGCCCCACAGCGTGCGCGAGAACACGTCGCGCCCGAGCGCGTCGGTGCCGAACCAGTGCGCGGCCGACGGCGGCTTGAGCCGTTGCAGCGCGTTCATCTCGGTCGGGTCGTGCGTGGCCAGCCACGGCGCGGCGAGCGAGGCCGCGGCGACGAGCAGCAGCAGCACGCCGCCTGCGGCGAGCAGCGGGTGCCGGCGCACGAAAGCCAGCCACGGCCGGCGGCGGGCGGATTCGAGCCGGCCGGCGAGTCGATCGACAGTTGCTTCCATGACGAGCGCTCTCAATACCGGATGCGGGGATCGAACACCGTGTAGAGCAGGTCGATCACGAGGTTGATGAAGACGTAGACCGCCGAAGTCACCAGGACCACGCCCTGGATGACCGGATAGTCGCGGCGCAGGACCGAGTCGACGGTGAGTCGGCCGATGCCGGGGATCGCGAACACGCTCTCGGTGACGATCACCCCGCCGAGCAGCAGCGCGATACCGAGCCCGATCGTCGTGACGACGGGCACGGCGGCGTTCTTCAGGCCGTGGCGCAGCAGCAGGCGCACGTTGCCGACGCCCTTCGCGCGAGCGGTGCGGATGTAGTCCTCGCCGAGCACTTCGAGCATCGTCGCGCGCGTCATCCGCGCGATCAGCGCCGTGTAGATCAGCCCGCCGCTCAGCGTGGGCAGGATCAGGTGCCGGATGAACGGCACGAAGCCTTCGGACAGGCTGCGGAATCCCTGCACCGGCAGCAGCGGCCACTGGATGGCGAAGCCGAACATCAGCAGGTAGCCGATCAGGAACACCGGCAGCGAGAACGCCAGCACGGCGAGCGCCATGATCGCGTGGTCGATCCAGGTGCCGGCCTTCCACGCGGCGAGCACGCCCATCGGCACGGCGAGCACGACGGCGACGCCGATCGTGAGGAACGTGATCCACAGCGTCGGTTCGATGCGCTGCGCGATCATCGTCGTCACCGGCAGTCCGGTGAAAACGGATACGCCGAGGTCGCCGTGCAGCACGCGCCAGAGCCAGCCGACGAACTGCTCGGGCAGCGGCCGGTTCAGGCCGAGTTGCTGGCGGATCCGCTCGATGTCTGCGCTGGTGGCCGTATCGCCGGCGATGATCGCGGCCGGGTCCCCGGGACTGAGGTGCAGCAGCAGGAAGACGATCACCGCGACGATCGCGAGGACCGGGATCGCGGCGAGGATGCGCTTGATGACGTACGACATGCGGGGGGTCTTGTCGGGGCGCCGGCGGCCGGTGGTCGTCGGGGTCCGGGTTGGGCGGACCCGCCCGCGCGCCGGGGCGCACGAGCGGGCCGTTCTTCGCTTGCTTCTCGGTGCGTTCCCGATTACTTCTCGACGTTCCACATCACGGGGATGCCCACGCTGAGCAGCCCCTTGAGCTCGGCGCGATACGCCATCGGCTGGAAGAACTGGCCGAAGTTCACGTACGGAACGAACTCGTAGGCGCGCTTCTGGATCGCCTCGGTGATCTTCATCCGGCGCGATGCGTCGGTTTCGCGCGCCCAGTCCATGCGCAGCTTCTCGAGCTCGGCGTCGCACGGCCATCCGGCCGGCGCGGCTTCGCACGAGCCCTGGATGTACGCGTTGACCACCGGCGACATGACGTCGAAGCCGACCGAGTAGGTGTGGAAGATGTGCCAGCCGCCCTTGTCGGGCGCTTCCTTCTTGGCGCGGCGCCCGAGCAGCGTGCTCCAGTCCATCGCCTGCGCCTCGACGTTCAGGCCGATCTTCTTCAGGTTCTGCACGGTGACCATCGCGGCTGCCGCCTGCACCGGAGGATCGCTCGGCGTGAGGACGACGATCTTCTCGCCCTTGTAGCCGGCCTCCTTCATCAGCTGGCGCGCCTTCTCCAGGTTCTGCCCGGCCAGCACCGCCTCGCCGCCCGCATCGGTGGCGTTCGGCGCGCCGCACATGAAGTAGGCCGCGCAGTTCTTCAGCCGGTATTTCTCGGGGAAGCCCGCGGCGGCCAGGTATTCCTCCTGGTTCACCATGTGCACGAGCGCCTGGCGCGCCTTCGGGTTGTCGAACGGCGGATGCAGGTGGTTCGGGCGCAGCCAGCCCTGGCTGCCGAGCGGGTCGGCGGCCAGCTTCACGTTGGCGGCCTTCTCGAGCGTGGCGATGAAATCGGCCTGCGGCAATTCGAAGATGTCGACTTCACCGTTGTTGAACGCCGCGAGCGCCGTGTTCTGGTCGGGGATGTAGATCCACTCGACGCGGTCGACCTTGACCACCTTGCCGCCGGCGAGCCCGTCGGCCGGTTCGCTGCGCGGCTTGTAGTTCGGGTTCTTCACGTACACGACCTTGTTGCCGGGAACCCATTCGTCCTTCTTGAACACGAAGGGGCCCGACCC
This sequence comes from Burkholderiaceae bacterium, assembly GCA_036675585.1. Lineage (GTDB taxonomy): Bacteria > Pseudomonadota > Gammaproteobacteria > Burkholderiales > Burkholderiaceae_E > Zeimonas. The sequence goes on along the minus strand of JAKFES010000042.1, from coordinate 9,294 downwards.
GGTGGTGTCGGTGATCTGCTGCGTGGGATCGGTCTTCGCGACGCGCTCGGGCATCATGAACGGCACGTTCGACGACGGCTTGCCGAGCGACTCGAGCACCAGGCCGAACGGCTCCTTGAGCGTGAGCGTGAAGGTCCGCGCATCGACCGCGTCGATCGATGCCGTCGCGGCCATCAGCAGCCGGCCCGACACGTCGCGCGCACCCCAGCGCTTGATCGAAGCGACGCAATCGGCCGCCGTCACCGGCGCGCCGTCGTGCCACTTCAGGTCCGTGCGCAGCGTGAACGTGTAGGTCTTGCCGTCGGGCGACACGGTGTGCGTGTCGACCATCTGCGGCTGGATCGCGCCTTTCGAATCCTGCGAGAACAGCGTGTCGTAGATCATGTACCCGTGGTTGCGGGTGATGTACGACGGGTTCTGGATCGGGTCGAGGATCTTCAGGTCGCCGCCCGGAATCATCTTGACGACGCTGGGCCCTTCGGCCGCTGTCGTCGCCATCGGGCCGAACGCGGCGGCGAGCAGCAAGGCTGCCGGTACCGCGCGTCGCACCTGTTCGAGGAATCTCCTCCGCATGGTCATGCTCCTTTCTGGGGAAGGTTTTCGAATGGGCCCGGTTGCCCGGGTTCAGGAATGGCCCGGAACGGGTGTTCCGTCGGCCATGAGGCTTTCGCCCCGGCGTTCGACGATCAGGTCGTACGCATGGGGTTGGCGATGGACATCGAAATTGAACGTGGTGCGCTTGTACGACTCGCACAGATCGAGGTCGCATCGGGCGACGCAGATCTCGTCGCCCTTGGTCGTGCACGACGCCGCGATCTCGCCCGAGGGCGCGACGATGCAGCTGCCGCCGATCTGGTCGACGCCTTCCTCGACGCCCGCTTTCGCGACGCCGACGACCCAGGTTCCGTTCTGGTACGCGCCGGCCTGCATGACGAGCTGGTTGTGGAACAGCGACAGGTCGTCGTGCTCGGGCGCCGGCGGGTTGTGGACCGGCGTGTTGTAGCCGATGAGCACCATCTCGACGCCCTGCAGTCCCATCACGCGGTAGGTCTCGGGCCAGCGGCGGTCGTTGCAGATCGCCATCCCGATCACGCCGTCGAACGCCCGGGCGACGCCGAAGCCCGGCCCGGGTTCGAAATAGCGCTTCTCCAGATGCTGGAAACGGCGCCACGGTTCGTGCTCGGCGTGGCCCGGCAGGTGCACCTTGCGATAGCGCGAGACGAGCTCGCCCTTGCGATCGACGAGGATCGACGTGTTGTAGCGGCGGGTACGCCCGTCCTCGACCGCGAGCTCGGCGTAACCGAGGCAGAAACCGATGCCGAGTTCGCGCGAGAGATCGAACAGCGATCGCGTTTCCGGCCCCGGCATCTCGCGCTCGAAGAAGCGGTCGACTTCGGCCTGGTCTTCGATGTACCAGCGGGGGAAGAACGTCGTCAGCGCGAGCTCGGGATAGACGATGAGATCGCATCCCATCGCGTGCGCGCTGCGCATCAGGTTCTTCAGGCGCGCGACGACTTCGGTTCTGGATTCGTTTCGTGCGATCGGGCCGAGCTGGCCGGCCGCGACGTTCACAAACCTTGCCACGGATTCTCCTTGGGGTGCTAGCAAGCGGGTTGTTGTTCGGCCAGATGCGTGAGCACGCGCAGCAGCACGCGCGCGCCGGCGATCAGGTCTTCGGGTCGGGTGTGCTCGCGCACGTTGTGGCTCAGTCCGTCGACGCTGGGCACGAAGATCATCGCCGCCGGGCACATGCGCGCGAGCATCTGCGCGTCGTGCCCCGCTCCGCTCGGCATGCGCCGCACGCGCAGGCCGAGCGAGCCGGCGGTGCGCTCGACGAGATCGACCAGCGTGCGGTCGAACCGGACCGGGTCGAAGCGGGCGAGCGCGCGCCGCGACAGCGTGACGCCTTCGGCTTCCGCCACCTGGTCGGCGAAGTCCCACACCCGCTGCTCGGCACGCCGCAGCGCTTCGCCGTCGGTGTTGCGCAGATCGACGGTGAAGACGACGCGGTTCGGAATCACGTTGACGAGATTCGGGAACACGTTCAGCGCGCCGACGGTCGCGACCTGGTCGCCGCCGAACTCGACGGCGAGGTCGCGCGCGAAGCACGCGATGCGCGCGGCGACCAGCCCGGCGTCGTGACGGAAACGCATCGGCGTCGTTCCGGCGTGGTTGGACACGCCGTGCACCGTGAACTCGGTCCACGAGATGCCCTGCACGCCTTCGACCGCGCCGATCGAAATGCCTTCGAGGTCGAGCACCGGGCCCTGCTCGATATGCAGCTCGACGAATGCATCGACCGGAGTGGCGGCGACCGGTGCCGCCCCGCGATAGCCGATCCGCTCCAGGTTCTCCGCGACGGTCGATCCGTCGATCCCGCGCGTGTGCAGCGCCGTCTCGAGCGGCAGGTCGCCCTGGAAGACGAGGCTGCCCATCATGTCGGGCGCGAAGCGCGCGCCTTCCTCGTTGGTGAAGAACGCGACCGCCAGCGGCTTGCGCGGGCGAACGCCCGCGTCGCGCAGCACGCGCACGACTTCGAGCCCGGCGAGCACGCCGTAATTGCCGTCATACAGGCCCCCGGTGCGCACCGTGTCGATGTGCGAGCCGGTCATCACCGGCGGCCCTTCCTCGCGGCCCGCGTAGACGCCGACGACGTTGCCGATGCCGTCCACGGTGATGTCCAGGCCGAGCTCGCGCATGCGGGCGACGACCCAGTCGCGGCCCGCCTTGTCCTCGTCGGTGAGCGCCAGCCGGCACACGCCGCCGCCGTCGAGCGCGCCGATGCGACCCAGTTCCGCGAGCGACGCGAGCAGGCGCTCGCCGTCGATGTCGAGCTCGGCCATCAGAGCGCTCCGGCGCGGACCTCGTCGGCGCTCGCGCCGACCAGCTCGCGGTAGAGCTCGGGATCGGTGTCGCCTTCGGTGCCGAAGAGCAGCACGCGGCTGCGTTCGTCGAGCCGCAGCGTTTCGCGCGCCGCCGGCGAGGTGGCCGCGCCGATCAGGCCGGCGAGTCCGGCGACGGCCGATTCGCCGGCGACGATGCGCGGATCGCCGAACGGCGCGGCGGCGAGCAGGCGCATGCAGTCGATCGCCGCGTCATCGCGCACCGAGGCGAACGCGTCGGCGCCCTCGCGCAGGATCTCCCACGCGAGCAGCGAGACTTCGCCGCAGGCGAGCCCGGCCATGATCGTGTCGAGCTCGCCGTGCACGGCCACCGGGTGGCCCGCGCGTGCCGTTCTCAGCAGGCAGTCGGCCTTGGCCGGCTCGACGACGACGGTGATCGGACGCCGGCCGTCGAAGCGCTCCCAGAAATAGCTGCACACCGCGGCGGCCATGCCGCCGACGCCGCCCTGCAGGAACACGTGCGTGGGCGCTTCTCCGCCGAGCTGCCTCAGCGTTTCCTCGGCCATGATGCCGTAGCCCTGCATCACGTCGCGCGGCACGTCCATGTAGCCCTCGTACGACGTGTCCGAGATCAGGTGCCGACCCAGGCGGCGCGCATCGGCGTCGGCCTGGCGCACCGCATCGTCGTAGTTGCCCGGCGTGCGCACCACGCGCGCGCCGTAACGCTCGATCGCGGCCTTGCGTCCTTCGCTGACCGTTTCGTGGATGTAGATGACGCACTGGCAGCCGAACATCTGCGCGCCCCAGGCGACCGATCGTCCGTGATTGCCGTCGGTCGCGCAGGTGACCGTGATCTCGCGCACCTGCTCGCGAAACGCACCGGCTGCGAGATCGGCGGTCTTCACCGGCTGCCCGGTGCGCTGCGCGATCAGGCGCGAGAGCACGCGGCCGACCGCGTATGCGCCGCCGAGCGCCTTGAAGCTGCCGAGGCCGAAGCGCGTGCCTTCGTCCTTGAAGTGCACCTCGCCCACGCCGAGCGCCGACGCGAGCCCGCGCAGATCGTGCAACGGCGTCGCGGCGTAGCCGGACCAGGCCGTGATCTCGCGGCGCGCGAGATCGAGCGCCTTGCCGCCGAGGATCTGCTCGCGCTCCGGCCCGTAGGCACCGGCGCGGTCGACGCGCGGGTTGGCGAACAGTTCGACGGGAACGACCGGCAAGGCGGGTACGGCGGGTTCGGTCGCTTCGGGTCGGGGGGTTGCGGTCACGTGGTTATTCCTCGAGGTCGGACAAGAATGCGTGGATGTGTTCGATTCGCTCCATTCGCTTGCGTGCATGCGGGCGCACCTCGGCGACGAGCGAAGCGCCCAGGAAATTGACGATGCTGATCGGCGCGACGTAGGAGTCGAAGAGCGCCGAGCCGGTGGTCGCGCAGCCGAGGATCACGTCGGCATGGCGGGCGCGTTCGGAAACCGTCGAGTCCGTCAGCAGCACGACGCGCGCACCCGCCTGTTTCGCCACCCGCACGATCTGACCGAGCAGGCGCAGGCGGCGCCGGAAGTCGACGACGAACAGCGTGTCCCGGTCGCCGACGTCGGCGAGCACGTCGGCGATCTTGGAGGCCGAGTTGTTCAGCAGCGAAACGTTCGGCTTCGCGTGCGAGAAGAGCGCCTGCGCGTAATAGGCGGTCGCATAGCCGTTGCGGAAGCCGACCACCCAGATGCGCTGCGCCTGCTTGAGCGCGGCGATCGCCGCACGCACGTCGTCGGCGCTCAGGCCCTGCAGCGTCTGTGCGAGGTTCTTCGCATCGTTCGAGACGTGTTTCTCGAGCGCCGACGCGTTGCCGCCGAGCTTCGACAGGCCTTCCAGGCCGAACAGCGGCGACTCGGCCGGCGGATTCGCGCGCATGTCCTCGCGAAACTCGTTGAAGTTCCGGTAGCCGAGGCGGCGGAAGAAACGCGCGGCGGTCGCTTTCGACACACCGGCGAGCACCGCGAGCTCGGTCGCCGAATACGCGGCGAGATTCGTCCGGTGCTGCATGACGACATCGGCGAGCTTGCGCTCGGAAGGCAGCAGCCCGTCGTACGACGCCAGGATCAGTTCGCGCAATCTCATCGAAATCGGGGCCTCCTCCGCGCGCGTGTGCTCGCTGCCGACCGCCCTCGTTCGTGCTGCCCGGGCAGGCGACGACGCGGTGTAACCCGCGTTTCATGCGCGGATATTGATGGAACAATCGTTCCAGGTCAAGCGCAAAAAACGCGCGCGCGGTGCCGCGCTGCCGCATCCCGATGCCGGGGGAGTGAAGTGCGCGGGCGGGCGCTTCAGCGCGCGCGCCGGCCCAGTTCGCGCATCTGCGCGAAGCTCTTCTCGTGGCGCGTGCGTCCGCCGCCGTCGACCATTCCGATCAGCGTTTGCCGCACCGGGCGCAGGCCGCAGAACGCGAGCACGTTGCGCTCGAGGCCGCGCACGCCGTGCGCGAAGAAATACCACCGGTAGACCGGCGCCGGCATGCCCATCGTGACGACGACGCGCGCCGAGCGGCCGCGCAGGGCGCGGCGCCATTGCCCTTCGCTGCCGCTCTCGACGGCAAAGCCCGGGCGCAGCACCTGCTCGAGAAAGGCCTTGACGAGCGCCGGCATCGTGCCGAGCCACAGCGGGAAGAACAGCACGATGTGCTGCGACCAGGCGATCGCCTCCTGCGCGTTGCGCAGCGATTCGGGCAGTTCGCCCGAGAGCCACTCGTCCTTGCTGCCGAGCATCGGGAAGTCGATCTTCGCGATCTCGACGCGGCGCAGCGAATGGCCGGCATCGCGTGCGCCCTGCGCATACGCTTCGGCCAGCGCATGGCCGAGCCGCTCGGGCCGCGGATCGGGATGGCCCTGCAGGATCAGGATTCGGGTTTTCATGGCGCCCATTGAACCGCAAATCCGGCCGCTGCGGGCGAGCGGGGCACGAGACATCGGCGCGTGCAAAAGGCGCGCGCCGTCGGCCGCGGGCGCTTCGGTGCACAGCCCCCGCTGCGCGGGGGTTTCCTGATCGGGTTTTCCAGCTTCGCGGAGGCGGTCCGCATTCGAGCCGTGCCGGTGCGCCGAGAATGAAACTTGCGCAGGGCAGTCGGCGCGCAGCACCGACCGCCGCAGCGATCGCCCCGCTGAGCGCAGCCCAACCCCGGTGCGCGCCGCCCGCCCACGCAGAACGGTGCGCTGCCGCCTGTCGCGAACGCGCTGCAGGACGACGGGTTTCGTCCTAGTCGGACCGGATCACCAGTTGGGTCTGCGTGACCACGGCGCACAGCCGCGCGTTCTCGCCGCGGATGAGCGTCTGCCACACCATCGTCGTGCGCCCTCGATGAAACGCCGTGCATTCGCCTTCGACGACCGAGTCGATCGGCGCCGATGCGAGGAACTTCGTGCTCGATTCGATCGTCGTCGTGCGTGCGCCGGCGGGCAGGTTGACGAAGGTGCCGACCGCGCCGAGCGTGTCGGCGAGCGCCATCATCGCGCCGCCGTGCAGCACGTCGCCGACGGTGCACAGCTCGCGGCGCACGACCAGGCGCGCACGCACGCGCTCGTGCGCGACCTCGATCCATTCGATGCCGAGCGTGTCGGGGAACAGTCCCGCGAGCAGCTTGCGCAAGGCGGCGGGTTCCACGGTCGTCCTGTTCCGATGCGGGGCCGAATCGCGATGCATCGAGGCTAGCGGGCGCTGCCGTTGGGGTCAACGATCGCCACGGCCGACTGCGTACGCCCGCGGGGCGCCGCGCGCGCAGCCCGCACGCCGATAGGCCGGAAGGTCGGCGCCGGCTTTCGCTTCGGGTGTACTCTTTTCTGGCACGATCGTCGGCGTCGCCGTTGCCTCGCCGGGTCAACGAGTCCGCGCATGAACGAGTCCGTCCCGCTTCGCTTCTACGTCCCCGAACCGGCGGTCCGCCCCGGTGACCAGCCCGATTTCTCCAACGTGAAGCTCGCCGCGGCGGGCGCCGTCGCGCGTCCGCCGATCGACGCCGACTCCGAGTCGTTGCGCGCGCATGCGTTTTCGATCATCCGCGTGCTCGACCGCAAGGGCGAGGCGGTCGGCCCGTGGGCGGGCCAGCTCGGCGACGACGAGCTGATCGAGGGCCTGCGGCACATGATGACGCTGCGCGCGTTCGACGCGCGCATGCTGATGGCGCAACGCCAGGGCAAGACGTCGTTCTACATGCAGCACATGGGCGAGGAGGCCGTGAGCTGCGCGTTCCGCAAGGCGCAGCGCAACGGCGACATGAACTTCCCGACGTACCGGCAGGCCGGGCTGCTCGTCGCCGGCGGCTATCCGATCGTCGACATGATGTGCCAGATCTACTCGAACGAGCGCGACCCGCTGAAGGGCCGGCAACTGCCGGTGCTCTATTCGTCGCGCGAGCACGGGTTCTTTTCGCTGTCGGGCAACCTGGGCACGCAGTTCGTGCAGGCGGTCGGCTGGGCGATGGCCTCGGCGATCCGCCGCGATACGCGCATCGCCGCCGGCTGGATCGGCGACGGCGCGACGGCCGAATCCGACTTTCACGCGGCGCTGGTGTTCGCATCGACCTACCGCGCTCCGGTCGTCCTGAACATCGTCAACAACCAGTGGGCGATCTCGACGTTCCAGGGCATCGCGCGCGGCGGATCGGGCACGTTCGCGGCCCGCGGGCTCGGCTTCGGGATCGCCGCGCTGCGGGTCGACGGCAACGATTACCTGGCCGTGCACGCGGTCGCGAAATGGGCGATCGATCGGGCGCGCAGCAACCTGGGCCCGACGCTCATCGAGCACGTCACGTACCGGGTCGGGGCGCATTCGACCTCCGACGACCCGTCGGCGTATCGGCCCAAGACCGAATCCGACGCCTGGCCGCTCGGCGATCCGGTGATCCGGTTGAAGAACCATCTCGTCGTGCGCGGTGCGTGGTCCGAGGAGCGGCATCGGGAGCTCGAGGCGCAGGTGCTCGCCGAGGTGCTCGCCGCGCAGAAGGAAGCCGAGCGCCACGGGACGCTGCACGCCGGCGGCAAGCCGTCGTCGCGCGACATGTTCGAAGGGGTGTACGAGACGATGCCGCCGCACCTGCGCCGGCAGCGCCAGCAGGCCGGGGTCTGAGCGTGGCGCGGATGACGATGATCGAGGCGATCCGCGACGCGCTCGACGTGTCGATGGGCCGCGACGACGGCGTCGTCGTCTTCGGCGAGGACGTCGGCTATTTCGGCGGCGTGTTCCGCGTCACGCAAGGCCTGCAGCAGAAATACGGGCACGACCGCTGCTTCGACACGCCGATCAACGAGCTCGGCATCGTCGGCAGCGCGATCGGCATGGCCGCCTACGGGCTGCGCCCCTGCGTCGAGATGCAGTTCGCCGATTACGTCTACCCGGCGTACGACCAGATCGTCTCCGAGGCCGCGCGTCTGCGCTATCGATCGAACGGCGATTTCACCTGCCCGATCGTGATCCGCATGCCCACCGGCGGCGGCATCTTCGGCGGGCAGACGCACAGCCAGAGCCCCGAGGCGTTGTTCACCCACGTGGCCGGACTGAAGACCGTCGTTCCGTCGAACCCGGTCGACGCCAAGGGCTTGCTGATCGCGGCGATCGAAGACCCCGATCCGGTGATCTTCTTCGAGCCCAAGCGGCTGTACAACGGGCCGTTCGACGGCTATTCCGATCGTCCGGTCACGCCGTGGTCGAAGCATCCGCTCGGCGAGGTCCCCACCGGGCACTACACCGTGGCGCTCGGCCGGGCAGCGCTGCGTCGGACGGGTGCCGACGTCACCGTGCTCGCCTACGGAACGATGGTGTTCGTCGCCGAAGCGGCGGCCGCGGCCACCGGCATCGACGCCGAGATCCTCGACCTGCGCACGCTCGTTCCGCTCGACCTCGATGCGATCGTCGCTTCGGTGCGCAAGACCGGGCGCTGCGTCGTCGTGCACGAGGCGACGCTCACCTCGGGCTTCGGCGCCGAGCTCGTCGCGCTCGTGCAGGAACACTGTTTCCATCATCTCGAGGCGCCGATCGTCCGCGTCGCCGGCTGGGACACGCCGTATCCGCACGCGCAGGAATGGGACTACTTCCCGGGACCGGCGCGCGTCGGCCGCGCGCTGCTCGACGTCATGGAGGGCTGAAATGGCCGAGCGCGCGATCCGGCTGCCCGACGTCGGCGAAGGCGTCGCCGAGGCGGAACTGGTCGAATGGCTGGTGCAGGTCGGCGACCGGGTCCGCGAGGACGACGTGCTCGGCATCGTGATGACCGACAAGGCGAGCGTCGAGGTGCCCACGCCGCTGGCCGGCGAAGTCGTCTGGCTGGCCGCGCAGCCGGGCGAAAGCGTTGCGGTCGGCGCCGACCTCGTGCGGCTGAAGGTCGACGAGGCCGCTGCGGGCGAAGAGCGCGAGCCGTCGGCTTCGCCGCGCGACGCGCCAGCCGTGGTGGCTCCGGCGCCGTCGCGCCCCG
>JAKFES010000206.1:0-2920 GCA_036675585.1 Burkholderiaceae bacterium | reverse complement strand
GGCTGCAGCGGCTCGCCCGGCGCCGCGGTGTGCTCGGCCGCGATCGCCGGCGCCGCGGCGATGCAGGCCGCGGCCCACGCGGCCGCGACGCACGCGATCGTCCACGCACGCCCGCCTGCGCCGCGCACCGCCTGCGTACTGCGCGTCGTCACGTCAGGCGGCGCGCTCCACCATCATCCGCCCCTTCATTTCCATGTGGAGCGCGTGGCAGAACCACTGACAGTAGTACCAGTAGACGCCGGGCCGGTCGGCGACGAAGGTGACCGACGCGGTCGCCTGCGGCGGCACCTCCATCGCGATGCCGTAGTTCGAGATCGTGAAGCCGTGCGTGAGGTCCTCGACCTGGTCGCGATTGGTCACGTAGACGGTGACCTCGTCGCCCTGCTTGACGGTGAACTCGGGCAGGCTGAACAACGGCGCCGCCGAGAACATGTAGACGCGCACTTTCTTCCCGTCGCGAATCACCGTGGCCGCTTCCTCGAGCGTCACGCCGTCGGCCTTCGCCTGCTCGACCGCGTCGGCGAACATCGGGTCGTCGCGCGACCACACGTTCACCGGGTTGACTTTCGAGCGATGGATGATCGTCGCATCGTGCGGCTCGGCGAAGCTCGGCGAATCGTGCACGAGCACCATCTCGTCGCCCGAGATGTCGACCAGCTGGTCGCACTCGGGTTTCAGCGGCCCGACGTTCAGGAATCGATCCTTCGAGAACTTGTTCAGCGACAGCAGCCACTTGCCGTCGGCTTCCTTCGTCTGCCCCATCGACGTGTGGTTGTGGCCCGGCTGGTAATGCACGTCGAGCTTCTGGACGATCGGGTCGACGTCCTTGCCGGCGAACTTGTCGATCGCCTTCTGGATGTTCCACTTGCAGATCTGGCTGTCGATGAACAGCGTCGTGTACGCGTTGCCCCGCCCGTCGAAAGCGGTGTGCAGCGGGCCCAGGCCGAGTTCCGGCTCGGCGACGACGCAGTCGCGCGGCTCGATCTTGTCGTCGAACAACTCGTCGAACTTGCGCACGTCGAAGACGGTCACCGTCGGCGAGAGCTTGCCGTTGGCGACGACGTGGATTCCGTCGGGCGCGGTGTTGATCCCGTGCGGGCTGTTCGGAATCGGGATGTAGCGCGTGAACGGCGAGCCGTGCTTGCCGTCGACCACCGGAACGCCGCCGATCATCTTCACTTCGCCGCTCTCGACCGCCTGCTCGATGCGCTTGAGGTTGAAGACGACGATCCAGTCCTGCTCGGCGGCGGTCATCTCGCCGAGCGTGAGGCCCTCCTCGGAGTTGTAGCAGGTCGAGAACGCGTACTTGCCCTGGTAATCGGCGTCGACGTTGTCGAGGTTTCCGTCGACGAGCACCTGCCAGGCCACCTTCATCGTCTCGCCGTCGACCGCGGTGAAGACGCACTCGTATTTCTTGTGGTCCTTGACGTCGGCACCGTCGTTCGGGATCGGAACCCGGTACTCGCCGTTGCAGAAGACGTACCCGGTCTTCGGATACTTCTGCACGCGCAGCCCGTGCACCGTCTGCTGGTTCGGCAGCTCGATGATCTTGTCGCACTTCATCACGTCGCAGCGCACGCGCGCCACGCGCGTGTTCGCCTTGTCGTTCATGAACAGGTAGCGTCCGTCGTAGGTGCCGTCGGTGAACGACATGTGCGGATGGTGCAGGTCGCCGTTCACGTAGGTGCCGCCGCGGCTGGCGAGGTATTTTTTCGTCTCGGGCGTCAGCCCTTCGGTGAGGACCTTCAGGCTTTCGTTGGTCTGCCCCCAGCCGGTGGCGCTGCACCGGTTGAACACCGGGACGCGCATCAGCTCGCGCATCGACGGCAGCCCCATGATCCGCAACTCGCCGGTCTGCCCGCTCGAGAAGAACACGTAGTACTCGTCGAGCTCGCCTGGCCCGACGTGCGTCTTCGCGATCGCCGCGCTCGCCGGACTCGCGGCCGGCGCGGGCGCCGCGGTGGGTGTCGTGCCCGCGCCCTGCGCCGCCGGGGGCGCCGCGGTCTCTTCCTCGCGCCCGCACGCCGACAGAAGACCGGCGGCGCCGACTCCGGCTACGGCGACCGCCTTCGCACCGCCGCCCAGTACGGCTCGTCTCGTCGGGTCCGCGATTCGCGACTTCGTATCGTCTGATTTCATCTGGTCATGCTCCTGACAGGAACGGCGCAGTGCGCCTCAGGCGGAATCGCGGACGCGGCGGTGCACCGTCACCGGCATTTCGGTTGCGGCGCCCGCCGCGGCTGCGGGATGCGACATCGCCTCGCGCTTCTCGCGCTTGACGCGTCGCTGGATGCGAACGGGGCACTTGTAGTCGTGGTGGTAGAGCACCTGGCAGTGCAGGCACGAGATGCACTCGTTCGGGTTGATGTGCCCTTCGGGGTGGATCGCCTCGACCGGACATTCGTTGAAGCAGCGCATGCACGGATTGCCGCATTCGCGATAGCGGCGAAGCCAGTCGAACATGCGCAGCCGCCCGGGTATGGCGAGCGCCGCACCCAGCGGGCACAGATAGCGGCAGAAGAACCGCTCGACGAACAGGCCGGCGAAGACCAGCAGTGCGGCGAAGACGACGAACCACCAGTCGCGCACGAAGCGCAGCACGATCGCCGTCTTGAACGGCTCGATCTCGGCCAGTCGCTCGGCCCAGACGAGCGAGCCGAGCGAGACCGCGAACAGCACGAGAAAGACGATGTACTTGATCGGCCACAGCCGCTCGTGCACGCCCCAGGGGATCTTGAGCTGCGGGACCTTCAGCCGCTTCGCCGCGCGGTTCGACAGCTCCTGCAGCGCGCCGAACGGACACAGCCATCCGCAGAACGGCCCGCGCCCCCAGAACAGCAAGGCGGCGGCCACCGAACACCACAGGATGAAGATCAACGGATCGACGAGAAACGACGACCACTGGAATCCGGTGCGAAGC
>JAKFES010000209.1:0-2929 GCA_036675585.1 Burkholderiaceae bacterium | reverse complement strand
TGCAGTTCACGTTGATCGGCGACGAGTTGGTGCGGCGACTCGAATTGCTCGAGTACGCGCGCGAGCTTCCCGATCTCTCCGGATCCGATCCGAGCACGCGCGCCGTCCCGCCGCAGCGTTTCGCGCGCATCACGCGCGCGTGGATTCTCGCGACGAAGTCGCAGATTCCGATCGTGGTCGACGATCTCGTGCGCGCGCTGGTCGATGAACCGTCGCAAACCGCGTTGAGCCGGACCGAAGCGGCACGCCTGCTTGCGCTGATGAACCATCATTACTTCGCCGGCGCGATCGCGGGACACCTGGCGACGCTGATGCGGCTTCGCGCGCTGAAACGCAGTGAGAACGGGCGCGCAGCGCTGCGCATGCTTGCTCGGGGGCTGTATTGGCAAGCCCGTAGCAACGGCCGCGCGGTCGAGACATCGCTCGCGTTGCTGCTCGCCGGTCTTTACGCATTGGCATCGATGCGAGTGCGACTGCGCCCGGCGCGCTGGAGACAGCGGCTCGCCTGAGAAGTTGTCGGCAGCTCAGTCGGGTTCGCGCGCAGTGCGCAGGCTGGCCAGCGCGGAAAGCAGCGCTCGCGAGCCGCGCGGCACGCCGAGATGCCGCGCCGCATCGCCGAAAGCGCGCACGAACGCGGACGAGCTTCCGCTCCTCCATCCCGCACGGAGCAGTTCGACGAAGGCCCAGTACTGATGCGTTCGCATGCCCTTCAAGAGGGCGTCGTCGTGCGGTCGACCCCGAATCCAGCGCAGCGCCGAGCTGATCGCCAATGCGTCGTCGCGACGCCGCGCGAGGACGTCGGTCGTCACCGTGAGGCTGTTCCCGCTGACGACGATCGTGACGAGATTCTCGGTGAGATAGGCCACCTCGCGCGATACGGCAATGAGGCGCCAGAACAATTCGTAGTCCTCGCAGGTGCGCAGGTCCTGGCGGAACAATCCGGTTTCGCCGAGCAGCGCCCGTCGAAAGCAGACGGTGGAGGTCTTGATCCCGAAGATCGACAACAACTTCGAGCGGTCCTCCCGGATCTCCCGCACGTTGTTCAAGCGTTCCTCGAGTGCCCCGTCCCGGTCGACCAGGTACGAGGTATGGAGGAAGTCGCAGCGGGGGCGCGCCGCGATCGCTTCCACGCAACGTGCGTTCTTCTCCGGATGCCACCGGTCGTCGGAGTCGAGAAAGGTGATCCATTCCGAACGCGAGCGCGACATCGCCAGGTTGCGCGCCGCGGCGGCGCCGGAATTCGGCTGCCGGACGAAGTGGACCGAAGGATGGCGCTCGGCATATCGCTGCCCGATCGCCGGCGAATCGTCGCGCGAGCCGTCGTCGACGATCCAGATTTCCTGCGGCGGTCGCGTCTGGGCGAGCACCGACTCGACCGCGACGGGAAGCGTCGACGCCCGGTTGTAGACGGGGATGATGACGGAAACCGACGTCACGTGCGGCTGAAACGGAACCGCTCGGTCACTCGGCGCGTGACCTGGAAAACCTCGGTCGCTGCTGCCGGGTGGATGCGCGAGACGAACGCGAACCAGCACGCCGCGGAAACGAACGCGACGGCCGGCAACGAGAAGACCGGCAACAGGCCGAACTCGTCGGCCAGCCACATCGTTGCGGCCGAAAACGGCGCGATCGCGGCGACGAGCAGGGCGCTGCGCCGGCAAGCGTGCAGCAGCGCGCGAACGCCCACCGACATCTGGCCGCGAAGCACGTACGCGGCGTACGCGCCGTTGGCGAGCGCACCGGCAACGAATCCCCACGCGACCGCCTGCAGGCCGAACGAAACGGTCGCCAGAAGGAACCCCACGCGGAACACGAAGGCGAGCACCGCGCACCGCAGATAGAGATCGACACGCGAGCGAGCGATCAGGAACGACGTGAACGGCGAGAACGCCGCACCGATCGCCACCGAGAGGCACAGGATGCGCGCGATCGGAATGGCATCGAGCCACTGCGAACCGAGCACCAGCCGAACGATCGGATCGGCGGCGATCGCTGCCACCAGCAAGGCGGACCAGCTGAAGCCGGTGACGACCGAGACGATGCGCAGGTAGATCGGCTTGACGTCCTCGCCGCTGCGGCTCTTCTGCGAGAAGTACGGCATCATGAACTTCCAGAGCGGCTGCATGACGATGTTGTTGAGCATCGTCGCCAGCCCGAGCGCCTTGTTGAACATGCCGGTGTCGGCCACGCCGAGCACCTTGCCGATGATCAGGTCGGGTGCCGCTTCGTTCGCCGAGCCGGCGAGACTGCCGCCGGTCAGCGTGAGCCCGAACTTGAGCACGCGGGGGAGTTCGCGGAATCCCGGCATCCAGGGCAGGCCGCGCGGACGCAGCAGGGTTGCGAGCACGACCGTGGCGAGCAGTCCGGCGCTTGCGCCGAGGGCGAGCGACAGTGCGCCCATCCCGGACAGCGCGAGCGCGATCGACGCCGCGACGCGAAAGACCGAACCCGATACGTTGATCACCAGGCCGCGACCGAACAGCATCGAGCGGCGCAGGTAGGCGAGGGTGACGGACCCGAACGGAAGGAGGAAGAAATTGGCGGCGAGCACCAGCAGGATCGGTGTGAGTTCCGGATTCTCGTAGAAGCGCGCGACCCACGGCGAAGCGAGCGCCAGTGCCGCCCCGACCGGCCACGCGGCGAGCAGGCTGACCGTGAACGCCGCGCGGATCCGCGTGTCGGTGAGCTCCTTCTCCTGCACGAGGTAATTGCCGACGCCGAGCTCGCGAAACGCGTGCGCCAGTGCGGTGAAGCTCGCGGCCACCGAGAAGGTGCCGATTTCCGCCGGCGTCAGCACCCGCGCAAGCACCACCGTGCTCAGCAGGCCGATGACGACCGCGAGATAGCTCTCGGCCGCGGCGAGATAGAAGTTCCGGCGAGCGGTCATCATCGGCCTGCTGAGCACGGTGGTGCTTGCGCGGGTGCTGAC
>JAKFES010000216.1:0-19077 GCA_036675585.1 Burkholderiaceae bacterium | reverse complement strand
TAGAGGCCGTCGCACAGGAAGCTCTTGTCCTCTCCGACCGGAACGCTCGACGCGACTGGTCAGCGCGGACGCGGATTGACGAGCGCGCAGTGGCGGCGCGCGTTTTCCGCTACGCTTCCGATCGTTTTCCGCGGAGCGTCGATGAAAGCGATCGAGTCGAAGTTCGAGTCGTTGCTGTTTCGCAGCCGCTGGCTGCTCGCGCCGTTCTTCTTCGGGTTGCTCCTGGCGATCGTCGCGATGCTGGTGAAGTTCATGAAGGGGCTGGCGGCGCTGGCCGCCGGCGTGTTCGCGCTCAGCGACAGCGAACTGATCGTCTCGATCCTCACGCTCGTCGACACGGCGCTGATCGCCAGCCTGCTGCTGATCATCGCGTTCAGCGGCTACGAGAACTTCGTGTCCCGGATCGGCATCGGCGAACACGAGGATCGACCGGCCTGGATGGGCAAGGTGGGTTTTGCCGACCTGAAGATCAAGCTGATGGGCGCCATCGTCGCGATCTCGGCGGTCGAGTTGCTCAAGGGCTTCATCAACGTCGAGCAATACACGAACGTGCAGCTCGGCTGGAAAGTGGGCATCCATCTCACTTTCGTCGTCTCCGGCGTGCTCTTCGCGGTGACCGACCGCATCGCCGAGGGTAAGAGCGGCGGGCATTAGGCGAGATCTCGTCGCTGGCCCACGAAACCTGGCTGAGGACACCGGTGTTCTGGCGGAGAGAGGGGGATTCGAACCCCCGAGGGGCTTTGGACCCCTACACGCTTTCCAGGCGTGCGACTTCGACCGCTCATCCATCTCTCCGGGGCGCGCAGTATACCCCCGGGCGCCTGGGCGGGCTACGCAAGACGCTGATCGTAAACGGAAAACAGAAAGGGCCGCGTTGCCGCGGCCCGTGTCGAGGCCGACCCGCTCGCGCGGGCCGGCACCGCTTCAGAGCGTTTCCTTCAGCTGCTCGAGGATCGCCGGGTTCTCCAGCGTCGAGACGTCCTGCGTGATCTCCTCGCCGCGAGCGAGCGAGCGCAGCAGCCGGCGCATGATCTTGCCCGAGCGCGTCTTCGGCAGGTTCTCGCCGAAGTGGATCTCCTTCGGCTTGGCGATCGGCCCGATCTCCTTGCCGACCCAGTCGCGCAACTCCTTGGCCATCTGGGCGGCCGCTTCGCCGGTCGGGCGCGCCTGCTTGAGCACGACGAAGGCCGAGATCGCTTCGCCGGTGAGGTCGTCGGGTCGGCCGACGACCGCGGCTTCGGCGACCTTCGGGTGGGCGACCAGCGCCGATTCGACCTCCATCGTTCCGAGTCGGTGCCCCGAGACGTTGAGCACGTCGTCGATGCGGCCCATCACGCGGAAGTAGCCCTCCTCGTCGCGCGTTGCGCCGTCGCCGGCAACGTAGTAGCGCCCGCCGTGGATCTCCTGCGGGAAGTACGTCTTCTTGAAGCGCTCGGGGTCGCCCCAGATCGTGCGGATCATCGACGGCCACGGCTTGGTGATCGCGAGGAATCCGCCCTTGCCCGGGGGCACGTCGCCACCCGCCTCATCGATGATCGCCGCCGAGATGCCGGGCAGCGGCATCGTGCACGAGCCGGGCTTCAACGAATGCACGCCGGGCAGCGGCGAGATCATCGTCGCGCCGGTTTCGGTTTGCCACCAGGTGTCGACGATCGGGCAACGGGTGCGGCCCACGTTCTCGTAGTACCAGATCCAGGCTTCGGGATTGATCGGTTCGCCGACGGACCCGAGCAGGCGCAGCGACGACAGGTCGTACTTCTTCGGGTGATGGTCGGGCGAAGTCTGTCCGGCACGAACCAGCGCACGAATCGCGGTCGGCGCCGTATAGAAGATGCTGACCTTGTGGCGATCGATCATCTCCCAGAAGCGCCCCGGATTCGGGTACGTCGGGATGCCTTCGAAAACGACCTGCGTCGCGCCGCACGCGGTGGGGCCGTAGACGATGTACGTGTGTCCGGTCACCCAGCCGATATCGGCCGTGCACCAGAAGATGTCGTCGGGCTTGAGGTCGAAGACCCACTTGACGGTGATCGCGGAGCCGAGCAGGAAACCGGCCGACGAGTGCTGGACGCCCTTCGGCTTGCCGGTCGAGCCCGACGTGTACAGCACGAACAGCGGATGGTCGGCCTCGACCCATTCGGGCGGGCAGTCGGGGGCCTGGCCTTCGATGACCTGGTCCCAGGTGAGGTCGCGGCCTTTCTTCATCGTCGCGCCGGTGCCCGTGCGCTGGTAGACGATGACGTTGCGCACGGCGTCGCAGCCGCCGAGCGCGAACGCGTCGTCGACCGCGTTCTTCAACGGCACTTTCTTGCCGCCGCGGACCTGCTCGTCGGCGGTGATGACCAGCGTGGCACCGACGTCGACGATGCGCTCCTGCAGGCTCTTGGCCGAGAACCCGCCGAAGACGACCGAGTGGATGACGCCGAGCCTTGCGCACGCCTGCATGGCGACGACGCCCTGGATCGACATCGGCAGGTAGATGATCGCGCGGTCGCCCTTGCGGTAGCCGAGCGATTTCAGCGCGTTGGCCATCCGGCATACGCGCTCGTACAACTCGCGATACGTGACGCGGGTGACGGTGCCGTCGTCGGCCTCGAAGAGGATCGCGGTCTTGTTCTCGACCGGCGTGCCGAGGTGGCGGTCCAGGCAGTTGTAGGAGACGTTCAGCTTGCCGTCGCCGAACCACTTGTAGAACGGTGCATTCGATTCGTCGAGCGCCTGCGTGAACGGCTCGTGCCACCGCAGGTGCTCGCGCGCGAGCCGCGCCCAGAAACCGGCATGGTCACGCTCCGCTTCGGCACGCAGTGCTTCGTACTGCTCCATGCCCGATATCGTCGCCTGCTTGCGAAAGGCCTCGGGCGGCGGAAACAGCCGCTGCTCCTGTAATACCGAATCGATCTGAGCCGACATTCGTACACCCTCCTAGTCTCGCGTTCTAAGCTTTGCGGCGCCGGCGGCCTCGCGTTCCTTTTGCGGCCGAGCCGACGGCATGCGCCGCCCCCGGGAATTTTGTCCCGGGCGTAATCATGCACTGCGCGAGCTTAGTTCGCACCCCGGGCGCGCCGGCGCATACCCACGATCCGCTAGAATCCGAGCGCGCCGACCTGCCCGCGCGCACCCTACTTTTGCTCCGAGAGGCCCCTCCGATGCGCGTCATTCGCCAGGACGATCTGATCGAATCGATCGCCGCCGCGCTGCAGTTCATCAGTTTCTACCACCCGCGCGACTACATCGAGCACCTGGCGCGCGCGTGGGAGACCGAGCAGAGCCCGGCCGCGCGCGACGCGATCGAGCAGATCCTCACCAACTCGAAGATGTGCGCCGAGGGCCACCGGCCGATCTGCCAGGACACCGGGATCGTCAACGTGTTCCTGAAGGTCGGCATGGACGTGCGCTTCGAGGGCTTCTCCGGGTCGATCGCCGACGCGGTGAACGAAGGCGTGCGCCGCGGCTACCTCGATCCGTCGAACACGCTGCGCGCATCGGTCGTCGCCGACCCGCATTTCGAGCGGCGCAATACGCGCGACAACACGCCGGCGGTCGTGCACACCGAGCTCGTCCCGGGGGACACGATCGACGTGACGGTCGCCGCGAAGGGGGGCGGCTCGGAGAACAAGTCGAAGTTCGTCATGCTCAACCCGTCGGATTCGATCGTCGACTGGGTGCTGGAGACGGTTCCGACGATGGGCGCCGGCTGGTGCCCGCCGGGCATGCTCGGCATCGGGATCGGCGGCACCGCCGAGAAAGCGATGATGATGGCCAAGGAATCGCTGATGGACCCGATCGACATGTTCGACCTGCTCAAGCGCGGGCCGTCGAGCCGGCTCGAGGAGATGCGCATCGAGCTCTACGAGAAGGTCAACGCGCTGGGCATCGGCGCCCAGGGGCTCGGCGGGCTGACCACCGTGCTCGACGTGAAGATCCAGATGTACCCGACGCATGCGGCGTCGAAACCGGTGGCAATGATCCCGAACTGCGCGGCCACCCGGCACGCGCATTTCGTGCTCGACGGATCGGGGCCCGCGTTCTGCGAGCCGCCGCCGCTGTCGACCTGGCCCGACGTGCAGTGGAAGCCCAACGTGGCGAAATCGCGCCGCGTCGACCTCGATACGCTCACCCGCGAGGAGGTCGCCTCGTGGAAGCCCGGCCAGACGCTGCTGCTGTCGGGCCGGATGCTCACCGGGCGCGACGCCGCGCACCAGCGGATCGCCCAGTTGCTCGAGCGCGGCGAAAAGCTACCGGTCGATTTCATGAATCGGGTGATTTATTACGTAGGACCCGTAAATCCGGTACGCGACGAGGCCGTCGGCCCGGCCGGACCGACCACGTCGACGCGGATGGACAAGTTCACCGAGACGATGCTGTCGCAGACCGGGCTCATCGCGATGGTCGGCAAGGCCGAGCGCGGGCCGGCCGCGATCGACGCGATCCGCCGGCACCGCGCCGCCTACCTGATGGCGGTCGGCGGCGCGGCGTACCTGGTGTCGAAATCGATTCGCAAGGCGCGCGTGCTCGCCTTCGAGGATCTCGGCATGGAAGCGATCTACGAGTTCGAGGTGCACGACATGCCGGTCACCGTGGCGGTCGACGCGCAAGGCACGTCGGTCCATGAAACCGGGCCGCGCGAATGGCAGGCACGAATTGCCCGGATCCAGGTGCAGGCGGACTGACCGCACCGCTTCCACCGCGCTTTCGCCCCTCATCCTGCGGCCCGCGCGCCGATTCCGACATGGCTTTCCTCCTGATCGACATCGGCAACACGTTCCTGAAATGGGGCACGTACTCGCGCAGCCCCCCCGAGGGGCGCGCGCTGGCGCACGAGAAGACGATCGCGTTCGGCCGGGTGCTGCTCGAGGAAATCTCGATGGTCACCAAGGAGTGGCGGCGCCAGCCGACCCCCGAGGCGGTCGTCATCTCCAACGTGGCCGGAACCGGCATCGTCAATCCGGTGCTGCGCGCGCTCGAGGTGTGGCCCGATGCGCCCGAAGCGCACTGGATCGTTTCCCGCGCCGAGCAATGCGGCGTGAAGAACGGCTACCTGAACCCGGCGGCACTCGGCTGCGATCGCTGGGCCGCGATGATCGGCGCGCATGCGCTGGTCGGCGAGCGCCCGGCGCTCGTCGTCGTCTGCGGCACCGCGACCACGATGGACCTGCTCACCGCCGACGGGCATTTCCTGGGCGGCGGGATCATGCCGGGGCTGGGCCTGATGGTGCGCGCACTGCACCAGAACACCGCGACGCTGCCCGACGCGCAGGGCGATTACGTCGACTACCCGCGCCAGACGGTCGATGCGATCGCGTCGGGTTGCGCGCACGCGCAGGCCGGCGCCGTCGAGCGGCTGTATTTCCTGCACAAGCGCAACCACCCCGATCTGCGCTGCATCCTGTCGGGGGGCGCCGCGCGCACGCTCGGTCCGCGCCTGACGATCGAATTCACGTACCACGAGCATCTGGTGCTCGAGGGGCTGTACCAGATCGCACGCTCGACGGCCGCTCCCGCGGCACCGGCGACCGAGTAGGCCCGCTGTGTCCGCGCCGGGAGCACCGGCCGCGGATGGAAAAACCGACCGGGCGGCTCCGGCAGACCCTAGGCGGCGCCGAGCGCCGCGATCCCGGCGCGGGCGATCCGCGCGTCGTCGCTCGATTTCACGCCGGAGACGCCGACCGCGCCGATGCAATGGCCGTCGACGACGATCGGCACGCCGCCTTCGAGCATGCCTTCGAGGCGCGGCGCGGAGAGAAACGACACGCGCCCGCCGTTGATCATCTCTTCGTAGATGCGCGATTCGCGCCGTCCGAGCGCGGCGGTGCGCGCCTTCTCCTGGCACACGTACGACGAGATCGGCGCCGCGCCGTCGAGCCGCTGCAGCCACAACAGGTGCCCGCCGTCGTCGACGACGGCGATCGACACCGCCCATTCGTTGCGCCGCGCTTCGGCTTGCGCCGCTTCGCCGATCGCCTTCGCATCCGCCGCGTCCAGCGCGGGTCTCGTGTTCACCGTAGCGCCCTCCTCGCCGCTTCGATCCGATCGGCGGCGAAGGCCGCCAGCTCGTCGAGCACAGGGCGCAAACGGTACCACACGCCTCCGACGGCTTCGTGCGCCGCCAGCCAGTTCACCTCGACGCCCTGCGCGCTCGGCAGCCAACCCGCAAGGCTCGCGGGCTGTGGCGTACCGAGAAACCCGTGCGGAACGGCAACCGGGCTCAGTCCGGCGCGGGTGAACGCGTCGCGCGCGCGCGGCATGTGGTACGCATGCGTGACGAGCAACACCCGACGATGTCCGGCGGCGAGCAGCAGCCGAGCCGATTCGCGCGCGTTGCCCTCGGTGTCGCGCGAGCGATCCTCCACCCAGCGCACGCGCGTGCCGAGCCGCTCGAGCAGGCGCTTCATCAACACCGCTTCGGGCGCGCGCTCGTCGTTCGGCGCGCCGCCGCTGACCAGCACCGGAAGGCCGGTGACCCGCGCGACCCAGGCACCGTGCAGGACACGTTCGGTCGTTCGCGCGTTCGGTCGTTCGACCTCGGGGCGCTCGCGCGGGTCGACCCGCACGCCGCCGCCGAGAACGACGATCGCCGTCGCCGCGCCGGGCCCCGCCTGCAGTGCGCGCAGCGCGCTTTCGTCGAGCGCCGGGCCGGCACCGCGCTCGACCTGGCCGATCAGCCACTGACCGACGACCTGCGACGACAGCAGCAGCGCGAGCACGACGCCGATCCACGCGAGGATGCGCCCGGCGCGCGGTCGACGATGCGACCCGGCGAGCCCGATCACGATGCACCACAGCGGCGCCGCCGGCGGCAACAGCACGAACTCGGCGGCTCGACGAGCCGCGAGCGCGAGTTCGGCCGGCGACATTCAGGCGGGTGCGCCGACCGCCTGCCGCACCTGGTCGAGCGCGTTCGGATCCTCGATCGTCGTGAGGTCGCCCGGGTCGCGCCGCTCGCAGACCGCCTGGATCGAGCGACGCAACACCTTGCCCGAGCGGGTCTTCGGCAGCATCGAAACGAAATGCACGCGGTTCGGCCGGGCGATCGCGCCGAGCCGCTTGTCGACGGTCGCCATCAGCTCGCCCTCGAGCGCCAGGCGCGCATTCGCTTCCACCGCCTTCGACGGATCCTTCAGCACGACGAACGCGGTGGCCACCTGCCCTTTGAGCGCATCGGCCACGCCGACCACGGCGCATTCGGCCACCGCCGCATGGCTGGACAAGGTCTCCTCGATCTCGCGCGTGCCGAGCCGGTGTCCGGCAACGTTGATCACGTCGTCGGTGCGCCCGAGGATGAAGTAGTAGCCGTCCGCGTCGCGGATGCCCCAGTCGAAGGTCGAGTACGCCTGGCGCCCGGGAATCGTCGAGAAATAGGTCTGCACGAAGCGCTCGTCGTTGCGCCAGACCGTCTGCATGCACCCCGGAGGCAACGGCGGGATCACCGCGACCACGCCCTTCTCGTTGGTGCCGACCTCCTCGCCGGTGCGCTCGTCGAGCAGTCGCACGTCGAAGCCGTACATCGGCATGCCGGGCGAACCGAAACGGGGCGGCGTCTTCTCGATGCCGTGCGCAACGGTGAGGATCGGCCAGCCGGTCTCGGTCTGCCAGTAGTTGTCGATGACCGGCTTGCCGATCGCCTCGGCGATCCAGCGCGCGGTCGGCTCGTCGAGCGGCTCGCCGGCCAGGAAGAGCGCGCGCAGCGAAGACAGGTCGTATTTCGTCAGCCACGACGGATCCTGCTTCTTCAGCACGCGGATCGCGGTGGGCGCCGAGAACATGGCGGTGACCCGGTGCTTCTCGACGAGGCGCCACAGGATGCCCGGGTCGGGGCGCAGCGGCGTTCCCTCGTAGAGGATCGTCGCCATCCCCGCGATCAGCGGGCCGTAGACGATGTACGAGTGGCCGACGACCCAGCCGATGTCGCTGGTCGAGAAATACGTCTCGCCGGCGTTGCCGCAGAAGATGTACTTCATCGACGCGGCGAGCGCGACCGCGTGCCCGCCGACGTCGCGCTGCACGCCTTTCGGCGTGCCGGTGGTCCCCGACGTGTACAGCGTATAGCTGACCTCGTTCGACTCGAGCCACTCGATCGGCACTTCGTCGTCGAGATGGCGCTCGCGCAACGTCGCGTAGTCTTCGTCGCGCCCGGGCACGCGCTCGAACGGCGCGAGGCCGCGATCGACCATCAGCACTTTCGCCGGCCCGCTGCCTGCGATCTTCAGCGCCGCATCGAGCAGCGGCTTGTACTCGATGACCTTGCCGGCGCGCGAACCCGCGTCGGCACTGACGACGAGCACCGGCTCGGCATCGTCGATGCGGCTGGCGAGGCTGTGCGACGCGAATCCGCCGAAGACGACCGAATGGATCGCGCCGAGCCGCGCGCACGCGAGCATCGCGAAAACCGCCTCGGGGATCATCGGCATGTAGAGCACCACCCGGTCGCCGCGCCCGACGCCGAGCGAGCGCATCACCGCGGCCATGCGAACGACTTCGCGGTGCAGCTCGCCGAAGCGGTAGACATGCGACGTGCCGGTCTCGGTGGATTCGTAGATGAGTGCGGGGTCGTCGCGCCGCGTCGCGAGATGCCGGTCGACCGCGTTGTGGCACAGGTTCGTGCGGCCGCCGACGAACCAGCGCGTGAACGGCGGGCGCGAGTAGTCGAGCACCTGCGTGAACGGTTCCTTCCAGTCGATCAGCTTCGCCTGCTCGGCCCAGAAGGATTCGCGATCGCGGATCGATCGGTCGTGAACGTCTTTCAGCGTCGGCTCGCTGCCCTCGAGAGCGCTCATCGGGAAGTCTCCTCCGGATTCGGTGTCCGGGCATTCTACTTCCCGGGCGCCGGCCGGAAAAACGCGAATGCCGTCCACGGCCACGCGCAGGCACGTTGCCCGTCGTGCCGGCGCTTCGCGGCAGCGGACCGACCGCCGGCTTTGACACCGCAACGCCCGTCTTCTACCCTGCCGCGCATGCGAAAGTCCCGTCTCCTCGCGCCCTGGATCGCCTGCGCCGCGCTCGGCATCGCCGTGTGGGCCGCGCCGTGCGACGCGCGCGCATCGGGTCGCTCGCTCGTCGCGAGCGCGCAAGCGTCGACGACACCGGCCGCCAGTGCCGGCAGCGAAGTCGTGCTGCATTCGCTGTCGCTGATCGGCGTACGCTACCGGCGGGGCGGCAGTTCGCCCGCCACGGGGCTCGATTGCAGCGGGCTCGTGCGGCACGTGTACCGCGAGGCGCTCGGCTTCGTCCTGCCGCGCCGCTCCGAGGAAATGAGCCGCGAAGGCACACCCGTGCCGGTCGATGCGCTGCAACCCGGCGACCTCGTCTTCTTCAACACGCTGCGCCGCAAGTACTCGCACGTCGGCATCTACATCGGCGAGAACCGCTTCGTGCACGCGCCGTCGTCGGGCGGGCGCGTTCGCGTCGAATCGATCGGCGCGCGCTACTGGGCGCGCCGCTTCAACGGTGCCCGGCGCGTCGCCGACGAGTCGGTGCCCGCTCCCGCACACTGGCTGCAGGTCCGCGATGCGTCCGGCGAATCGTCCGAATCGTCGGGCGGAGCGCACGCGCCCCCGAGCGCCTTCGCATCGTTGCTCGCTCCTTCGGCGCTCGCCGACCCCGGCGATGCGGCGTTGCACACGGCCGGGTCCTGGTCGCCTCCGGCCTCGCATCGGGACACGATGTACGCGTATTGAGCGGCCGTCCCCGGCCGCTGCGGAACGATTCCCGCGCGTCGTCCCGCTGATTGCGAATTCTTCTCGTTTCGATTAGTGTTCGCGTTTCGCGCCGCCCCACCGTCTATCGGCGACGAACCCTTCCCCGAACGAAACCGGAAGCTCTTCGATGAATCGAAACATTCTCTCGGCCATCGCAGCGTGCGTGCTGCTCGCCGTTGCGGCGCCGTCGACGGCGCAGGAAAAAGTGCTGAATCTCTACTCGGCGCGGCATTACCCGAGCGACCAGCAACTGTTCGATGCGTTCACGCAGCAGACCGGCGTGCGGATCCAGCGCATCGAGGCCGGCGACGAGGCGCTGCTCGAACGGTTGCGCAACGAAGGCCGCAACAGCCCGGCCGACGTCGTCCTGCTCGCTGATGCGGCGCGGCTGTGGAAAGCGCAGATCGAGGGGCTGTTCCAGCCGGTGAAGTCGCCCGCGCTGGAAGCGCGCATCCCGGCGAACCTGCGCGGCAAGGACGACGGGGCGGGCAGCGAATGGTTCGGCTTCTCGATCCGCGCACGGATCATCGTCTACAACAAGGCGAACGTGAACCCGGCGCTCGTGCAGAACTACGAGGATCTCGCGCGCCCGGAACTGAAAGGCAAGGTGTGCACCCGCTCGGGCGCGCACCCGTACATGCTTTCGCTGATCGGTGCGCTCTCCGAGCACGACGGCGAGCCGAAGACCGAACAGTGGGCGCGCGGCGTCGTCGCGAATTTCGCGCGCAAACCGCGCGGCGGCGACACCGACCAGATTCGCGCCGTCGCGAGCGGCGAATGCGGCGTTGCGCTGACGAACAGCTACTACCTGGCCCGGCTGATGCGCTCGGACAAGCCCGAAGACCGCGAAACGGTGGCGAAGATCGCCGCGATCTGGCCGAACCAGTCGAGCTTCGGCACGCACGTGAACGTATCGGGCGCCGGCGTGGCGAAACACGCGCCGCACCGCGACGACGCGGTGCGCTTCCTGGAGTACCTCGCGAGCGACTCGGCGCAGCGCCATTTCGTCGACGCGAACAACGAATGGCCGGTCGTCCGTTCGGTGAAGGCGTCGAACGAGGCGCTCGACGCGCTCGGCGAGTTCAAGGCCGATCCGCTGCCGATCGCCTCGATCGGACGCGCGCAGATCACCGCGACCCGGATCATCGACCGCGTCGGCTGGCGCTGACCGCGCGCGCCTTCGTCACGGCCCCGGCGCGCACGAGCGCGCCGGCCTGCGCTCAGCGCTCGGCGAGCGCAGCGACGATCTTGATCTCGACCCGGTACTCGGGCGAAGCGAGCCGCGCCTCGACGGTGGCGCGCGCCGGCGTATGCTCCGCCGGCACCCACGCGTCCCACACGGCGTTCATCGCGGCGAAATCGCTGATGTCGGCCAGGTACACCTGCGCCTGCAGGATGCGCGTACGGTCGCTGCCGGCCTCGACGAGCAGCCGGTCGATCGCCTCGAGCACCTGGCGCGTCTGCCCCGACGCATCGAGCGAGGCGTCCTCGGCAACCTGACCGGCGAGGTAGACGACGCCGCCGTGGATGACCGCCTCGGACATCCGCGGCCCCGGGTGCAGCCGCACGATCGTCATCGGCGCGCCTCGTCGAGGAAGTTTTCGACCACGTCGACCTGCTCCTTCGCAATGATCGACGGCGCGTGCCCGATCCCCTCGAACACGACCTCGCGCGCGCGCGGGCCGCGACGCGTCATCTCCTCAGCCGTTGCGGCGCTGAGCAGATCGGACTCGGCGCCGCGCAGCAGCAGCGTCGGCACCCGGATTGCGTCGTAGACGGGCCACATGTCGGGCGGCTCGAACTGCAGGTTGCGAAACGGCACCGCGATCGCCGGATCGTAGTGGAACGCCCATCGATCGCCGCGGGGAACGAGGTAGTGGCGAACGAGCAGCTCGAACTGCTCGTCGGTGTGCGGGCCGAAGCTGCGCATGCGCTGGCGCAGATCGGCCACGCCGGCTTCGCGCGTCTCGTAGACCGGATCGTCGCCGACATAGTCGGCGATGCGCTGTCGGCCGGTCGCGTCGAGCACCGGACCGATGTCGTTGAGCACGAGCCGCTCGATCGGATTGCCCGGCATCGCGGCCAGCATCATGCCGATCAGCCCGCCCATCGAGGTTCCGACCCAGGCGAGCCGCTCGACGTCCAGGCGCGCGATGAGCGTGACGCAGTCAGCGATGTATTGCGGCAGTACGTACAGCTGGGGATCGGCCGCGCGCTCGGAGCGTCCGCGCCCGATCATGTCGGGGCATACGACGCGCCAGCGGCGCGACAGGCGATCGGCGAGCGCATCGAAATCGCGCCCGTTGCGCGTCAGGCCGTGCACGCACACGACGGTGGGCGCCGAGCCGCCCGCCTGCGAAGGCCATTCCCAATAGGCGAGCTTGTGCAGGCCGCGTACGCTGGCGCAGGTGACGGTCCGGAGTTTCGGCTCGATCATCGGTAGGGGCGCTCCACGAGCGGTTCGGCCGAACCGGCCAACTGGCTACACTAACCGGACGATTGTACAGGGAGAGAACATGCTCGAAGGCAAGCTCGCACTGGTCACCGGATCGACGAGCGGGATCGGACTCGGCGTCGCGCAGGCGCTCGCGCGGCAACGCGCGCGCGTCGTGCTCAACGGCTTCGGCGACCCGGCGGACATCGAGCGGCTGCGCTCGCGCCTGGCGGCCGAGCACGGCGTCGACGTCGATTACGAAGGCGCCGACCTGTCGAAGCCCGACGAAATCGAGTCGATGATCTCGCACATCGACGCGCGCCACGGCGGCGTCGACATCCTGGTGAACAACGCCGGCATCCAGTACGTCGCCCCGATCGAGCGTTTTCCGGTCGATCGCTGGGACGCGGTGCTCGCGCTGAACCTCTCGGCGGCGTTCCACACGATGCGCGTCGCACTGCCCGCGATGAAGCAGCGCAACTGGGGCCGCATCGTGAACATCGCTTCGACGCACGGGCTGGTCGCGTCGGCCGAGAAATCGGCGTACGTCGCGGCCAAGCACGGCCTCGTCGGGCTGACCAAGGTCGTCGCGCTCGAAACCGCGCGCACGGGCATCACCTGCAACGCGATCTGCCCCGGCTGGGTGCTCACCGCGCTCGTCGCCAGGCAGATCGACGCGCGCGCCGCCGAGAACGGGCAGAGCGTCGACGAGGCGCGTCGCGAGCTCGTCTCGGAGAAGCAGCCTTCGCAGGAGTTCGTCACGCCCGAACAGATCGGCGAACTCGCCGCGTTCCTGTGCTCGCCCGCCGCCGACCAGGTGCGCGGCGCGGCGTGGACGATCGACGGGGGCTGGACGGCCCAGTGACGCCCGGCGCATCCGGCAGCCGGATGCGCCAGTAGCGACGATCGTCGCGCCGCGAGCGCGCGATCGTCGGCGTGCGCCCGACGGCGTACTCGATCGTGATCGCGCCGTCGCGATCGCTGCGCAGCAGCTCGATTCCCGCGGCGCGATAGCGGGCAACGATCGCATCGGCCGGGTGCCGGAAGCGGTTGCGGTACCCGGCCTGCACGATCGCGTGCTCGGGTGCGACCGCATCGAGGAACGCCACGCTCGACGAGGTCTTGCTGCCGTGATGCGGGACGAGCAGCAGGTCGGCGCGCAGCGCCTCGGCGCCGAAGCGCTCGACGAGCGCCTTTTCCTGCCCCGCTTCGAGATCGCCGGCGAGCAGCACGGTGGCGGCCGGCGCGACGATGCGCAGCACGCAGCTCGACGCATTCGCCTTCGAGCGCACGCCGCGCGGCTTCTCGAGCCCGGGGTGCAGGACCTCGAAGCGCACGTCTTCCCACTGCCAACCGTGCCCGCGCCGGCAGTCGTGGAACGGCCGCCCGGCGTCGCGTGCAGGATGCTGCGCGGGGAGCGATCCCGCGATCCAGTCGAAGCGCAGTCCGCGCAGCAGGCTCGGCAGTCCACCCGAATGATCCGAATCGAGATGCGAGACGACGATCGCATCGACGCGATCGATCCCGCGCGCACGCAGGTAGGGCAGGATCACGCGCGCACCGGCCTCCGAATCGCCTCCGTACGCGGGCCCGGCGTCGTACAGCAGGCGGCGCTGCGGCGTCTCGACCAGCACCGCGGTTCCCTGCCCGACGTCGAGCGCGACGACGCGGATCGTTCCCGCGGCCGGGCGATCCGTCGAAGCGCCGAGCATCGGCAGCAGGCCGACGAATGCGAGCTCGCGCGCCGGCAGGCGCACGGGTGCGAGCAGCAGCGCGACGGCGACCGCGCAGGCGGCGAGCGCGGCCGGCGACGGTACGGCGACGACGGCGATCGCCCGATCGGATGCCGACAGCGCGGCGATCGCATCGAGCAGCCCGCCGGTGACCCACGCGGCGAGCGCCAGCGCGGGCTGGCCGACCGACGGCAGCCAGAGCAGCAGCGACGCCGAAGCGATCGCCAGCGGCGTGACGATCGCCGAGACGAGCGGAATCGCGAAAGCGTTGGCCAGCGGCCCGACCAGCGACACGCTCGCGAAGAACAGCGCGCCGAGCGGAACGAGCGCGAGCGACGCGGCCCACTGCGTGCGCACCGCTTCGACCAGCAGCGCCCGAACCCGCCGGGTGGGCGAGCGCATGACCGCCGTCTCGCGCGGGCGGCGTGCGGCCGCGCACAGCGCGATCGCGGCGACCGAGGCGAAGGAAAGCCAGAACCCCGCCGCGAGCGGCGCCCACGGGTCGAGGACGGTGACCACGCCCGCGGCGAGCGCGAGCACGCGCCCGATCGATCGCGTTCGCCCGGTGAACAGCGACACGCCCGCAACCGCGAGCATCCAGCAGGTGCGCTGCGCGGGGATGCCCCAGCCGGCCAGGCCCGCATAGAAGAACGCGGTGAGCACGCCGACACCCCAGGCGATCCCGCGCGCCGGCCAGTGCAGCAGCACGCCGCTGCGCGCCGCGGCCCGCGTTCGCAGCACGCGCCGCGCGAGCGCGACCGAGACGCCGGCGAGCATCGTGATGTGCAAACCCGAGATGGACATCAGGTGCCCGATGCCCGTTCGATTGAATGCGTCCCACCAGCGCGCGCCGATCGCCGCCTGGTCGCCGACGACGAGCGCGACGAGCACGTCGGCGGCCTCGGTGCGTGAATCGGCCAGCGCCGCGCGCATCGCGTCGCGCAGCCGCACTCTCGCGCGCTCGAACGCGACCGCGACGCTCCATTCGACGCCGTCGTGACGCAGGTTCGGGATCGCGCCCTTGCGCGTGGCGCGCACGGTGCCGTTGGCCGCGATGCCCTCTTCGAGTGCGCGCAACTCGGCGTCGAAGGCCTTCGGGTTGTGCAGCGCGTGCACGCGCTTCAGGCGCACGGTGAGGCGCCAGCGTTCGCCCGGCTGCACGCGCGCCGGCGCCGGTGCGCCGCCGAAGCCGCCGTACCAGCTCAGCCGGACGCGGCGGGCGCGCGGGCAATCGGCAACGGCGTCGACGCAATCGTCGATGTCGAAGACAAAGCGGTTCGAGCGCTCGGAGACGAGCGGCATCGAGGCCACGCGGCCGACGACGATATAGTCGCGCCCCTCCTGCGCAGCCTCGATGCGCTGCGACATCGCGTCGTGTGCAACGAGCACGGCCCAGCCGGCCGAGGCGAACGCGACCGCGCCGAGCCGCAGCGCGTGCAGCCACGCCGAGCGGCGCGCCGATGCGGGCGCGACACGACCTGACACGACGAGCAGGACGAACGCTCCGCCGGCGAGCATCGCGCGCGCGAGCCCGGGCGCGGGCAGCGAAGGCAGTGCGTGCACGACGAGGGTTGCGACGACGATCGCCGCGGGCAGCGGCACGCCGCGGACGATCGCCTCGAGCCAGCGCATCGACCGATGCTAGGCGCGCCGGGCGGCGCGCGACATCGACCCGATCGGCTAGTCCGGCCGGCGCCGCAGCGCGTGCTCGAGCCGCGGCAGCGCGCGACACGCGTTCGTCGACGTGTCGGCGATCGTGCGTTCGAGCGACTCGCCGCGCAGATCGGCGAAGGCGCGTGCGATCCGCGCCACTTCGGCCGGCTCGTTGCGCGAACGCGCGATCCACTGCGGCGCGAGATCGGGCGCATCGGTTTCGAGCACCGCCGCCTCCGACGGCAGTTCACGAACGAGTCGGCGGATGCGCAGCGCCCGCTCGAAGGTCAGCGCGCCGCCGAAGCCCAGCGCGAAGCCGAGCTCGAGGAACTGCGTCGCCTGTTGCACGCTCGCATTGAAGGCATGCGCGATGCCCGACACCGGGCGCGTGCGCCGCAGCCGCTTGAGCACCG
Source organism: Burkholderiaceae bacterium (assembly GCA_036675585.1). Classification (GTDB taxonomy): domain Bacteria; phylum Pseudomonadota; class Gammaproteobacteria; order Burkholderiales; family Burkholderiaceae_E; genus Zeimonas. Next base: position 3,149 of record JAKFES010000216.1, on the reverse strand, counting down.
CATCGTGCGCGCGGCGCACGTGCAGCAGCACGGGCAGGTCGAACTCGCGCGCCATGCGCAACTGCTCGTCGAAGAACCGCTCCTGGCGCGCACGATCGTGGCCCTCGACGAAGAAATCGAGCCCGATCTCGCCGATCGCGACGAAACGCTCGTCCTCGTGCCACGCGACGATCCGCTCGCGCAGCCGCACGAGATCGTCGTCCGCGGCGTGCGGCACGTACAACGGATGGATGCCGAGCGCATAGACGATCCGGTCGTCGCCCAGCGCAAGCGTGCGCACCGCATCGAGGTTCGCGACGCCGACCGCCGGGACGACGATCGCGTCGACGCCGGCCGCGAAGGCGCGTTGCGTCACCGCGTCGCGATCGGCGTCGAACTCGGCGGCGTCGAGATGGCAGTGCGTATCGATCAGCACGTTCGACGGTGCGCGATTCCGGCCGCGGCCTCGAAGCGCCCGTCGCGCAACTGCAGCGTGCGGTGCGCGCGCGCGGCCAGATCGAGGTCGTGCGTCACGACGACGAACGCGACCTGGAACTCGCCGGCCAGCGATTCCATCAGTTCGTAGACCTGCGCCGACGAATGGCTGTCGAGGTTGCCGGTGGGTTCGTCGGCCAGCACGCATCGCGGCCGGGTGACCAGCGCACGCGCCAGCGCGACGCGCTGGCGCTCGCCGCCCGAGAGCTGGCCGGGCCGATGCTCGACGCGCGCGGCGAGCCCGACGCGCGCGAGCATCTCGCCCGCTTCGCGCCGCGCCGCTTCGCGCGGCGCGCGGCGAATCCGCAACGGCATCGCGACGTTCTCGATCGCACTGAACTCGGGCAGCAGGTGGTGGAACTGGTAGACGAAACCGAGCAACCGGTTGCGCCGCGCGCCGAGTTCGGCTTGCGACCAACCGGCGATCGGCTGCGACTCCCAGCGCACCTCGCCCGAGGTGCAATCGTCGAGTCCGCCGAGCAGATGGAGCAGCGTGCTCTTGCCCGAGCCCGAAGCGCCGATGATGGCCACGCGCTCTCCGGCGTGAACGTCGAAGTCGATGCCGTGCAGCACCGGCACCGCAAGTTCGCCGTGGCCGTAGACCTTGTGCACGTTGCGGGCCGACACGACGGCGGCTGCACCGGGCGCCAGCGAGGGAACGCCGCGGTTCATTCGTAGCGCAGCGCTTCGGCGGGCCGTACACGCGACGCGCGCCAGCTCGGATACAGCGTCGACGCGAAGGCGAGCACGCAGGCGGTCGCGCCGATCAGCGTGACGTCGGGCCAGCGCAGATCGCTCGGCAGGTGATTGATGAAGTAGATCCCCTTCGGCAGCACCTGGAAGCCGAACACGTTCTCGACGGCGCCGACCACCGTGCCGATGTTCAGTGCGACGACGACGCCGAACAGCACGCCGAGCAGCGTGCCGAGCAGGCCGACCGAAGCGCCCTGCACGACGAAGATGCGCATCACGCTCATCGGCGTCGCCCCGAGCGTGCGCAGGATCGCGATGTCCGACTGCTTGTCGGTGACGGTCATCACGAGCATCGAGACCAGGTTGAACGCGGCCACCGCCATGATCAGCGTGAGGATGATGAACATCATCCGCTTCTCGATCTGCACCGCGGCGAACCAGTTCCGGTTCTCCGAGGACCAGTCGCGCACGAGGACGTCGGCGTTCAGCTGCGCAGCGAGCTCCGCGGCGATCTGCGGCGCGGCGAGCATGTCGCCCGTCTTCAGCCGCACGCCGGTGACGCCCTCGACGCGAAAGAGCCGGGCCGCGTCCTGCAGGTTCATCAGCAGCAGGCTCGTGTCGTACTCGTAGTGGCCCGCAGCGAAGACGGCGACGACCGTGAGCTGGCGCAGCCGCGGGACGAGCCCGGCCGGCGTCGCGGTTCCCTGCGGCGCGACGAGCGTGATCTTCGAGCCGACGTCGAGCAGCAGCTGGTTGGCGAGCTCGCGACCGACCGCGACGCCGAACTCGCCCGGACGCAGGTCGTCGAGGTTGCCGCGCAGCATGCTGCGCGCGAAGTCGGCCACGCGCGGCTCGATCGAAGGCTCGATGCCGCGCACGAGCACGCCGCGCACGCTTTCGTCGTGCGTGAGCATCGCCTGCCCGGCCACGTACGGAGCTCCGGCGACGACGCGCGGGTTGCGCTCGGCCTGCGCGAGCACGGCACGCCAGTCGAGCATCGGCGTTGCGCCGGCGAAGATCTCGACGTGCGCGAGCACCGACAACATGCGGTCGCGCACTTCCTTCTGGAAGCCGTTCATCACCGAGAGCACGATGATCAACGCAGCGACGCCGAGCGCAATGCCGGCGATCGACAGCGCGGAGATGAACGAGATGAAGCCGTTGCGACGGCCCGCGCGGCGGCTGGCGCGGGTGTAGCGCAGACCGATGAAGAGTTCGTATGGAAGTGGCATCGGCGAGGCCGCCGTCGTTTCGGCGGCGCAGGCAGTTTGCCATAGAATCCGCGGGTGACCATCACGATCCTGTGCGCCGGTGCACTCGCGCGCCCCGGCGGGCAGCGCACCGACATCGAAGCGGCGCCCGGCGCCGCGCCCGCCAGCTGGCTCCCTGCGGCTCGACTGCGCAACGAATTGCGCAGCAAGTCGTCGACCGGGGCCCCTCCGCTGCCCGACGACCACGCCTTCACCCGACGGCTGCGCCGCGCGCGCGTCGCGGCGCGTACGCGGCTCGACGAAGCGGTGCCGGCCGAGTTGCCCGACGAGCGCTGGCTGCGCGAGCGCTTCGATCTCGACGGCACGCTCGCGGCGTGCACGCTCGACGCCCGTGCCGGCGAAGCGCGAACCGAGGCCGACGACGGCGACGCCATCGTCGTGCGACCCGTTCACCTGCATCTGGGCCTCGACCACTGCGTCCTCGCACCGCTCGCGACGCTGGCGCTCGCCGAAGACGAGGCGCGCGAGCTGGCCGAAGCGGCCAACCGCTGGCTCGTCGAGGACGGGCTCGAGCTCGTTGCCGAGCGGGTCGACGCCTGGCGCATCGTCGGGCGCAACGCGGCTGCGCGCGCGACGCTCGCTGCGTTCGGCGCGCTGCGCGCGCCGAGCGCGCGCACGGCGAGCGGGCGCAACATCGACGCGTGGCGCCCGCAGGGAGACACCGCCGCGCAGTGGCGGCAGTTCGAGAACCTGGTGCAGATGGCGTGGTTC
>JAKFES010000075.1:0-2943 GCA_036675585.1 Burkholderiaceae bacterium | reverse complement strand
ATCGGCGGCCGGCACGAACGTCGTCTCGATGTCGTAGCGGCCGAACAGCGCGAACAGCTGGACCGTCGTGCCGAACACGCCCTTCGCGCACACGATGTGGTCGCCGCTGCGCGTGAGGCTGATCAGCACGGCCTGGATCGCCGCCATCCCCGAGGCGGTCGCGCGGCACTCGTCGGCGCCTTCGAGCGAGGCGAGGCGATGCTCGAACAGGCGCACCGTCGGATTGCCGAAGCGCGAATAGATGTATCCGCCGGCCTCGCCGGCGAACTTCGCGGCGGCATGCGCGGCGCTGTCGTGCACGAAGCTCGACGTGAGGAAGATCGGCTCGTCGTGCTCGCCGTACGACGTGCGCTCGAAACCCGCACGGATCGCGCGTGTCTCGAACGCGCGTTGCGCGTCGCCCTGCTCTTCGCCGTCCGGTTCGCTCACGCTCTCACTCCTGCACCACGGGAAACTGCAGACTCATCTGGTTGCGCGGAACGTCCTCGTCGGACGCGAAGCCGCCGGCGAGCCGCTCGCGCTCGATCCGGTCCAGATACTCGGTGGTCACGTCGCCGGTCACGTAGCGCCCGTCGAAACACGACGATTCGAATTCGAGCAGGCGCGGATTCACGTCGGTGACCGATTGCTCCATCGCTTCGACGCTCTGGTAGATGAGCGCGTCGGCGCCGATCGCCACGCGGATCTCCTCGTCGGTGCGGCCGTGCGCGATCAGCTCGCCGCGGGTCGGCATGTCGATTCCGTAGACGTTCGGGAAGCGCACCGGGGGCGCCGCCGACGCGAAATACACCTTGTTCGCCCCCGAATCACGTGCCATCTGCACGATTTCGCGCGAGGTCGTTCCGCGCACGATCGAATCGTCGACGAGCAGCACGTTCTTGCCCTTGAACTCCACGCTCATCGCGTTGAGCTTCTGGCGCACCGATCTGCGCCGCACCGCCTGCCCGGGCATGATGAACGTGCGCCCGACGTAGCGGTTCTTCAGGAATCCCTCGCGGTAGTTCAGCCCCAGCTTCATCGCGAGCTGCATCGCCGACGGACGCGACGTATCGGGAATCGGCATCACGACGTCGACATCGCCGCGCCACAGTTCGTGCGCCAGGCGTTCGGCCAGGTGCTCGCCCATCCGCAGGCGCGCCGCGTAGACGCTCGCGCCATCGAGAATCGAGTCGGGCCGCGCGAAATACACGTACTCGAACACGCAGGGAACGAGCCGCGGGTCGGTCGCGCACTGTTGCGAGTGGAAGTTGCCGTCGAGGTCGATGAAGATCGCCTCGCCGGGCGCGACGTCGCGCACCATCCGGAAACCGAGCCCCTCGAGCGCGACCGACTCGGAGGCGATCAGGTACTCGGTGCCGCGATCGGTCTCGGAGATGCCGTAGCACAGCGGACGGATCCCGAACGGGTCGCGAAAGGCAAGAACGCCGTAGCCGGCGATCTCGGCGACGCAGGCGTATGCGCCGCGCGCGCGGCGATGCACTTCGCTCACGGCGGCGAAGATCGTGTCGGGATCGAGCGAGACACCGCGCGCGCTCGCCTGCAGCGAGTTCGCGAGCACGTTGAGCAGCACCTCGGAATCCGAGTCGGTGTTGATGTGCCGGCGATCGCGCCGGAACATCTCGTCCTTCAGCTGATCGGCGTTCGTGAGATTGCCGTTGTGCGCCAGCAGCACGCCGAACGGCGCGTTCACGTAGAACGGCTGCGCTTCGGCCGAATTGCCGGCCGATCCGGCCGTCGGGTAGCGCACGTGTCCGATCCCGGTCGTGCCCGACAGCGAGCGCATGTTGCGCGTGCGGAACACGTCGCGCACGAGTCCGTTGCCCTTCTGCATGTGGAACGACTTGCCGAGCGCGGTCGCGATGCCGGCGGCGTCCTGCCCGCGGTGTTGCAGCAGCAGCAAGCCGTCGTACAGGAGCTGGTTGACCGGGGAGCGCGCTACGACGCCCAGGATTCCGCACATGACGGGCCTCGTTCGGTGGTTCGCACAGGCTGCTGCGGTCTTGCACGCGTCGGCAGATACGGCTCGACCCACGATACCAGCACGTCGAGCAGGGGTCGCGACAGCGCCTGCTGCCACGACGCATCCCGATCGGCGCCCAGGTGGCGCCCGACGATCGCGACGAGCGTCACGAGGACGAGCGCGCGCACGATGCCGAGCACCGATCCGAGCGTGCGGTCGGCGAATCCGAAGCCGACGTGCGCGAGCACGCGCGCGAGCAGCGACCCGAGCAGGCGCACCGCGACGAGCAGGATGAAGAAGACCAGCACGCCGACGAACAGCGGCGGAAACGTCCAGCCGAAGGCCGCGATCAGCGCCGGCGTGAGGAGCGGCGCGCCGAGCAGTGCGACGATCCACGCGGCGAGCGCGAAGACCGTTCGCACCAGCCCGCGAAACGCACCGAGCGCGACCGAAATCGCCAGCGTCGCCATCACGAAGTAGTCCCAGCCGGTGAGTTGCTCGACGCTCACCGAGCGTCCACGACGGCCGACTCGATGCCCGCGAGCTTCAGGCTCGCGCGCGCCTTCTCCGCGGCCTCGCGCGTCGAGAACGGCCCGACGCGTACGCGGGTTCGTTCGCCCTGCGCGGTCTTCACCGTCTCGGTGTACGCGCGCAGCCCCGTCCGGCGCGCCTTGTCGAGCTGCGCGCGGGCGCTGCCGGCATTCGCGTACGCGCCGAGCTGCAGCGCGAAGCGCGTGCCGTCGCCGGCAGCCGCGTCGGCCGAGCGTGCGCTGCCGACCGGCTGGGTGCGGGCGGCGGCGCTCTTCGTCGGTTCGCTCTTCGCGCTCGGCTTCTTCGCGTCGGATTTCGAGGTCGCTGCGGCCTTCGCATCGGCCGCTTTCGCATCGGCCGCTTTCGCATCGGCCGCTTTCGCATCGGCCGCTTTCGCATCGGCCGCTTTCGCGTCGGCCGCCTTCGCATCGGCCGCCTTCGCCTCGGCCGCC
>JAKFES010000297.1:0-3006 GCA_036675585.1 Burkholderiaceae bacterium | reverse complement strand
GGCACAGCCTGTCCCGCCCCGGCGGCGCGCCCCGCCGCGAACCGCTGCGCTCCGCCGTCGCAACCAGCCCGCTGCCGCCTGCCGCTCGAGCGACGCTTGCGGTGTGCGAATCAGGACGGAGACTTTCGCTACGAGAACAGACGACGTGGCCTGCAAAGGCGCGGGCCGTCTGCCGCGGGCGCGCCTGTGCGCAGCCGAGAAGCGCAGCAGCGCCGGCCCGCGCGCGCAGCGCGCATCGTTTTTTGACTCGCCGCGACTGCCAGAGCGGAGCGAGCGCGGCTCGCGCAGCGAGTTTCGCGGCGGGGCCGGCGCTGCAAGCCTCGCAGGGTACCCACGCGCAGCGAGGGCTGTGTGCCCCGGTCCCCACGCCGCGGACGCCACGAAGCGGCATCAACGTTTGTCCACGGCCGGCTCGGTCGCTCGCAACGAACCGACCCGTGTGGGCAACGCGCGCCGCATGCGCACGTTTTCACGGTCCTGCCAGCCACCCTTCGCGCCCTCCGGTGCAGACCAGTCGGCGCCAAAACCCGGAAACCGGGTGTTTTCGCACGTGGAATGCATTCCACGAACGAAAACACCCGGTTTCCGGGAATCGGCGCGATTCGGCCGGCGGTGGGTGGAGCCACTGAAATGACGCCACGCCAGCCCGGGGTCGCCGTGTTCGAAAGCCTGATCGCCCGCCTGTCCCGCGAGCCGAGCGCGCCGCCGGCCGAGTCGGCGTTCGAGCGGCGGCAACTGGCGGTGGCCGCACTGCTGCTCGAGGCGTCGCACATCGACCGGCATTCGGGCAGCGACGAGCGCGCGGTCGTCGGGCGACTGCTGCGCGATCATTTCGGCCTGCCCGCGCACGACGCGCAGCGGCTCGTCGAGCAGGCCGAGGCGCGATACGCAGCGAGCCTGCACGACTGGATCTTCGCGCGCGCGGTACGCGAGGGCTTCGACGAGGCCGAGCGCGTCGAAGTGCTGCGCATGCTGTGGGAGGTGGTCTACAGCGACGGGCGACTCGCCGCGTTCGAGGTCGATCTGCTGCAACGCCTGCACGCCGCGCTCGGCATCCCCGACGCGGCCGCCGAAAGTGCCCGCGTACAGGCGTTCGCCAGCACGAACCCCGACGACCCGGATCAGCAATGCGAATCGTGATGGCACGCGACGCAATCCTGGCGCTGCTGCTTTCGGCGTTCGCGGCAACATCGCTCCCGCTCGCGCGCGCGGAATCGCCGCCCGAGGTGCAGGCGCAGAAAGTTCGCCATCCCGAGCACGCGCCGTTGCTCGCCGCGGCGCGCACCGGCGAGCGGCTCGTCGCCGCGGGCGACTTCGGCACGATCCTGCTGTCGGACGACGGCGGGCGCGCGTGGCGGCAGGCGAAATCGGTGCCGACGCGCGTCACGCTCACGGCGCTGCACTTCGTCGACTCGCGCCAGGGCTGGGCCGTCGGACACGGCGGAATCGTCCTCGCCACCGAAGACGGCGGCGAGCACTGGAGCGTGCGCCACCGCGCGGGCGACGACGCGGTGCTGTTCTCGGTGCGCTTCGCCGACGCGCGAAACGGCCTCGTCGTGGGTGCTTTCGGGCTTGCGTTGCGCACTTCCGACGCCGGTGCGACCTGGACGCCCGTCGAGATCGGGGACGGTGACGCCCACCTGTACCAGATCTTCTCCGACGCAAAGGCGACGACCTGGATCGCCGCCGAGAGCGGCACGCTGTACCGCGCCGACGACGGGGTCTCGTTCGAACGCGTCGAGGTCCCGTACCGGGGATCGTTGTGGGGCGGCATGGCGACATCCAGTGGCGCGCTGCTCGTCTGGGGCATGGGCGGGACGCTGCTGCGAAGCGACGACGACGGCCGGACGTGGAAGGAAACGGCCACCGCCACCGAGAACCCGATCACCGCCGGCTACGCGCTGCCCGACGGCCGTCTCGTCTTCGCCGGTCTCGGCGGCGCCCTGCTCGCCAGCGACGACGACGGCGCGACGGTGCACACGACGATCCGCCCGCAGCGTCACGCGTACACCGCGGTACTCGCCGCGGGCGGCAAGCCATTGCTCTTCAGCCTCGCCGGCGTCGAGCCGCCGCAGCCCTGAACCCGTTTCGCGAACGCAGTCCACCGAGGAGAGTCCCGATGAACCTGTCCACGTCCACCGCCCGCCCCGAGCTCGCCGCAATCCGCCGCAAGATGTTCGTCGGCGGCCAATGGGTCGACGCACGCTCCGGCCGGACGCTGCCGGTCTACGATCCGGCCACCGGCGAGGAGATCGCGCAGGTGCCGGACGCACAGCCCGAAGACGTCGACCTCGCCGTGCGTTGCGCGCGCACGACCTTCGAGTCCGACGCCTGGCAGGACATGCTGCCGGCCCAGCGCGAGCGGCTGCTGCTGAATCTCGCCGACCTGATCGAGCGCAACGGCGAGGAACTCGCGCGACTGGAGACGCTGAACAACGGCAAGCTGCTCGCGTTCTCGCGCATGCTCGAAGTCGGCGCCAACGCGCAGTGGACGCGCTACATGGCCGGCTGGGCGACCAAGATCGAAGGCTCGACGCTCGACGTCTCGATCCCGTTTCCGCCCGGTGTCCGCTACACCGCGATGACGCGCCGCGAGGCGGTGGGCGTCGTCGGCGCGATCATCCCGTGGAACTTCCCGCTGCTGATGGCGATGTGGAAGATCGCTCCGGCGCTCGCCTGCGGCTGCACCGTCGTGCTCAAGCCCGCCGAGGAAACGCCGCTCACCGCGTTGCGCCTCGCCGAACTGGCGATGGAAGCGGGTTTTCCGGCCGGCGCCGTCAACGTCGTCACCGGATACGGCGAGAGCGCGGGTGCCGCGCTCGTGCGACACCCGGGGGTCGACAAGATCGCGTTCACCGGCTCGACCGAGATCGGCAAGTCGATCGGCCGCTCGTGCATGCAGGAGATGAAGCGGGTGTCGCTCGAACTGGGCGGCAAGAGTCCGGTGATCGTGCTCGAGGACTGCGATCCGGCCGTCGCGATCGCCGGGGCGGCCGGGGCGATCTT
>JAKFES010000202.1:0-19400 GCA_036675585.1 Burkholderiaceae bacterium | reverse complement strand
GAGCGCAGTCGCCGAAGCGGCGGCGGCGGGCGACGCTGCGGGCAACGGCGCCGCCGGCGCGGCCTCGCGCGCGCGACGGGGCGACGCCTCGTCGGGCAACCGCAGCGGCATCACGAACGTGAACGTGCTGCCGCGACCGGGTTCGCTCTCGACGAGGATGTCTCCGCCGAGCCGGCGCGCGAGCTCGCGCGAAATCGACAACCCCAGGCCGGTTCCGCCGAAACGCCGGCTCGCGCCCGTCTCGGCCTGGCGAAACGCCTCGAAGATGAGATCGAGGTCCTGCGACGCGATCCCCACGCCGGTGTCGCGCACCTCGAAGGCGATCCGCTCGCCGGGCAGCATCCGTACGCGCAGGTGCACGTACCCCTTGTCGGTGAACTTCACCGCGTTCGCCATCAGGTTCTTCACGACCTGCGCAATGCGAAGCGAATCGGAGGTGAGCGCGACCGGCACGTCGGCGTCGGACTCGATGCGCAGCTCGAGACCCTTCTGCAGGGCCAGCGGCTCGAAAGTCGCGCGCACCCGCTCGCAGAGCACGGGCAGCTCGACCGTTCCGACGTGCAGCTCGATGTGCCCGGCCTCGATCTTGGCGAGATCGAGCACGTCGTTGATCAGCGAAAGCAGGTCGTTGTTCGACGCGTGGATCGCCTTCGCGTACTTGACCTGCTCGGCGCTCAGGTTGCCGTCCTTGTTCTCGGCAAGCAGCCGGGCGAGGATCAGCGCGCTGTTCAGCGGCGTGCGCAGCTCGTGCGACATGTTCGCGAGGAACTCGGACTTGTAGCGATTCGCCGCCTCGAGCCGCGCGGCGTTCTCCAGCAAGGCACGCTGCGCGTCGAGCAGCTCGGCCTTCTGCCGCTCGAGCCGCTGCGCCTGCTCGGCGAGCAGCACGTTGCTGTGCTCGAGCTCACCCTGCTGCGTCTCGAGCCGAGCCTGCGACTGCTCGAGCACGCGGCTCTGCTCCTCGAGCTCCTCGTTCGAGACGCGCAGCTCCTCCTGCTGCACCTGCAGCTCTTCGCTCTGGCGCTGCGTTTCCTCGAGCAGCGCGACCAGCTGCTCGCGATAGTGTGCCGAGCGCAGCGCGACGCCGATCGTCTCGCCCACGGCGTCGAGCACGCGGATGACGCGCTGCGCATCGAGCGCGGCGTCGAGCGAAGCGAGCTCGACGGCGCCGGCCACGCTCCCGTCGGCGAGCACCGGCGCGACGACGAGCCGTGCCGGCTCGCTTCGGCCGAGTGCGGTGCGCACCGGCAGGTGCCCCGGTGAAACCTTCTCGAGCACGCGCGCCGTCGCGTCGGCGGCCACCTGCCCGGCAATTCCTTCGCGCAGCGCGATGCGCTCGGGCACCTGGGCGACGTCGAGCGCATGGCCGCCGGCGAGAACGAGCGTTCCCGCGTCGAGCCGGTACAACGCGCCGACATCGGCGCCGAGCAGGTGCGCGAGCTCGGTCGTCGCGTTGCGCGCGACGTCTTCCGAGCCGAGATCGCCGAGCAGCACGTGCGCGACGCGGCTGCGCGCTTCCTGCAGCCACATCGACTCGCTGGTCCGATTGCGCGCGACGATGACCTGGTAGACCGCGCCGGCCATCGCCCAGAACGCGACCGCGCCGGCGATCCGGTTGACGATCGAGATCCGCTCCGGGATCCCGCCTGGCGAGACGGCAAAGCCGATCGCGATCAGCACGGTGGCGAGCAGCGCGACGACGAGCGGCGCCCGCTCGTCGTCCTGCAGCAGCGCAGCGCCGATCGCGAACAGGTGCAGGGTCCAGACCGCGTAGCCGAGCGGCACGAGCAGATCGGCAGTAAAAGTGCCGATCAGCAGGCCGCCCATCAGCAGCACGGACATCAACGAGGGCGTTCGGTTCATCGGGGATGCCGACCGGCGGCCGGAGCGGCCGCGCTTGCTTTTAACACAGCCGGGTGCCGCGCCGCATGATGCGGTGCGGCGAGGCGGGTCAATTCTTCTTGACGCCGCCCAGCAATGCGGCCACCGGGCGCCGCGGCTTGCGCGCCGAAGCGCCGTGGCCGGGGTCGGTTGCGCCCGCTGCCGATTCGGCCTCGGACACCGGCTCCTGCGGTACGTAGGGCTCGAAGAAGAACGGATCGCTCGAGTAGCCTGTATTCGACGCGGGGCGCGCGACGTCGGGCGCGCGCCGGTGACCCGCACGCGAACCGCCGCGGTCACGACGCTCGGGCGCCTCGCGCCGCGTGCCGCGATCGCGCGGTCCGGCAACGGGGCCGACGTCGAGCCGTTCGGCCGGCAGCTTGCGGTCGAGCAGCTTCTCGATGTCGGCGAGCGAGCGCTCGTCGCCGGCGGTCATCAGCGAGAGTGCGAGCCCGCTCGCGCCGGCCCGGCCGGTGCGTCCGATCCGGTGCACGTAGTCTTCGGCGTTGTACGGGAGGTCGTAGTTGATGACGGCCGGCAGCTCGACGATGTCGAGCCCGCGCGCGGCGACGTCGGTGGCGACCAGAACGACGATCTCGCCTTTCTTGAACGCCTCGAGCGTCGCGAGCCGCTCCTGCTGCGACTTGTCGCCGTGGATCGCCGCGGCGTTCAGCCCGTCGCGCTCGAGTTGCCGCGCCAGGCGCCCGGCGCCGATCTTGGTGTTGGTGAAGACGATGACCTGCGAGAGCGCGCGATCGCGCACGAGGCGGGCGACCGCCGCCCGCTTGGACTCGAGGTCGGCGACCCGGTACACCTGCTGCTCGACGTTCTCGGCCGTGGCGTTGCGGCGCGCGACCTCGATGACGACCGGGTCGTTCAGGAACGTGTTGGCGAGCTTGCGGATCTCGCCCGAGAACGTCGCCGAGAACATCAGGTTTTGCCGGCGATCGGGCAAGGCGTGCAGGATGCGCTGGATGTCGGGCAGGAAGCCCATGTCGAGCATCCGGTCGGCTTCGTCGAGCACGAGCAGATCGGCCTGCGCGAGCGTGACCGTTTTCTGGCCCATGTGGTCGAGCAGCCGCCCGGGCGTGGCGATCAGCACTTCGCAGCCGCGACGCAGCGCCGCGATCTGCGGCTTGATGTCGACACCGCCGAACACGACCGCCGAGCGCAGCCCGGTGTACTGCGCGTATTGGCGCACGTTCTCGTGGATCTGGTCGGCGAGCTCGCGCGTGGGGGCGAGGATGAGCGCGCGCACCGGATGGCGCGCCGGCGAGGCGCTCGTGTTCGCGTGCGCCATCAGCCGCTGCAGGATCGGCAGCGCGAAACCGGCCGTTTTCCCGGTGCCGGTCTGGGCGGCGCCCATGACGTCGCGCCCCTGCAGCACGACCGGAATCGCCTGTTCCTGGATCGGGGTCGGTTCGCGGTAGCCGAGTTCGGTGACGGCGCGGAGAATCGGTTCGGCGAGGCCGAACGAGTCGAAAGTGGTGCTCAAAGGGTTGCCGTGGGGACCGTGCGGCGCGCGCGGCGCGGCGGGCGGTCGGTGAAAACCGCTATTGTCCGCCTTTCGGGCGCGGATGCAAAGTCCGCGCCGGTCCCCTCCCGGGGCCGCCGCCGGCGCTTCGTTATACTGACCGGCCCCACCGGGTCGACGATGCAATCCCTCCCCGAATACGCGCGGCGAAGAACCTTCGCCATCATTTCGCACCCGGACGCCGGCAAGACGACGCTCACCGAGAAGCTGCTGTTGTTCTCGGGGGCGATCCAGATCGCCGGCAGCGTCAAGGCGCGCAAGGCGAGCCGGCACGCGACCTCCGACTGGATGGAAATCGAGAAGCAGCGCGGGATCTCGGTCGCCAGCTCGGTCATGCAGTTCGTGCACCGCGATCGCGTGGTGAACCTGCTCGACACGCCCGGTCACCAGGACTTCTCGGAAGACACGTACCGGGTGCTGACGGCGGTCGACGCCGCGCTGATGGTGATCGACGCGGCCAACGGGATCGAGGCGCAGACACTGCGGCTGCTGAAGATCTGCCGCACGCGCAACATCCCGATCCTGACCTTCGTCAACAAGCTCGACCGCGAAGTCCGGGGGCCGCTCGACCTGATCGACGAGATCGAGCGCGAACTGGGCATGACGCCGATTCCGTTCACCTGGCCGATCGGCATGGGGAGCCGTTTTCGCGGCGTCTACGATTTCCGCAGCGGCCGCGTGCACCGGTTCCGCCCCGGGCTCGACCGGCTCGCCGGCGACGACGAACAGGTCGACCCGCTCGATGCGGCGCAGGCGCAGGCGCTCGGACAGCCGTGGCTCGACGCCGAGCCCGAAATCGAGCTCGTGCGCGGCGCCTCGCCGGCGTTCGACCGCGAAGCCTTCGTCGCCGCGCGCCAGACGCCGGTGTTCTTCGGCTCGGCGATCAACAACTTCGGCGTGGCCGAAGTGCTCGATTCGATCGTCGATCTCGTCCCGAAACCGGGACCGAAGCACGCCGACGAACGCATGGTGTCGCCCGAGGAGCCGCGCTTCACCGGCGTCGTGTTCAAGGTGCAGGCGAACATGGATCCGCAGCATCGCGACCGCGTCGCGTTCGTGCGCGTGTGCTCGGGACGCTTCGAGCGCGGCATGGCGCTCGTCAACGCGCGCACGCGAAAATCGCTGCGCCCGCACAACGTCGTGACGTTCCTGTCGCAGCGACGCGACCTGGTCGACGAAGCCTACCCGGGCGACATCATCGGCATCCCGAACCACGGAACGCTGAGCCTGGGCGATACGCTGACCGAAGGCGAGACGCTGCATTTCAGCGGGCTGCCGTTCTTCGCGCCCGAGTCGTTCCGCACGATCGAGGTCGTCGACCCGATGAAAGCGAAGCAGTTGCGCGCGGCGCTCGCGCAGTTGGGCGACGAAGGCGCGATCCAGGTGTTCCGCCAGGACGGCGGGGGGCAGTTGCTGCTCGGCGCGGTCGGCGAACTGCAATTCGAGGTCGTCGCGCACCGGCTGCGCGTCGAGTACAACGTCGCGGCGCGCATCGCGCCCGCGCCGTACACGATGGCGCGCTGGCTCGACGCCGACGACGAATCGCTCGTCACGCGCTTCATCGAGCAGAACGCGTCCCGCATCGCGTGGGACGCGGCCGACGCGCCGACATGGCTGGTCCGCTCGCCGCACGAGATCACCGTGGCGCAGGAACGCTGGCCCGGGTTACGCTTCAGCGTGCTGCGCGAGCGCGGCGGCGCCCGCTTCACGCTGGTCGATCACGACGCCTGACCGCACGCGTCGGCCGCGCCCGGCCGCCGTCGTGAACGGGTCCCTCGATTGCGCACCGGGGCAGGGCTGCGGGCGGAGGTCGGCATGCGCTGGCGGGGACAGCGGGAAAGCAGCAACATCGAAGATCGGCGCGGGCTGCGGATTCCGGGCGGCGGTGGCGGCCTGGGAATCGGAACCGTTCTCGTCGCGTTCGTCGCCGCCTGGCTGCTCGGCGTCGATCCGGCCATGCTGCTCGGCATCCTGCAAGGCGGCGACGCACCGACCATGCAGTCGCAGACGCAGGCGCCGCAGGGCAACGGCACGGTGCCGACCGACGACGAGGGCCGGTTCACTTCGGTCGTTCTCGCCAGCACCGAAGACGCCTGGTCGGGCCTCTTCGAGCGCGCCGGAGGCACCTATCGCGCACCGCGCCTGGTGCTCTTCGAAGGGCGCGTCGACACCGCCTGCGGGCTCGCCGGGGCGGCGGCGGGGCCGTTCTACTGCCCGGGCGACCAGCGGCTGTACATCGATCTGAGCTTCTTCCGGCTGCTGAGCGAGCGACTCGGCGCGAAAGGCGACTTCGCCCGTGCGTACGTCATCGCCCACGAAGTGGGTCACCACGTGCAGAACCTGCTGGGGACGATGGAGCGCACGCAGCGCGCCCGCCAGCAGTTGTCCGAGGGGCAGTACAACGCGCTGTCGGTGCAACTCGAACTGCAGGCCGACTGCTACGCAGGCATCTGGGCCCACCATGCGCAGCAGGCGCGCAACTGGCTCGAAGCGGGCGACATCGAGGAAGGCATGGCCGCGGCGGCGGCGGTCGGCGACGACCGGCTGCAGCAGCGCGCGCAGGGAACGGTCGTTCCGGAGACGTTCACGCACGGTTCGTCGGCGCAGCGCGTGCAATGGTTCCGCATCGGTCTGCAGAGCGGCGACCCGCGCCGCTGCGATACCTTCACCGCCGGGTGACGGCGCTCAACGCAGGCGCTGCACCGCCGGCTGGGTATCGACCTTCATCGCGTCCTGCACCGCGCTGACCCCGCCGGTCGCGCGCGCAATGGACAACGCGCGCATCGCGATCGCCTGCGTGGCGACGTTGCCCGAAAGATTCGCGATGCCGCGCGTCACTTCGATATCGATCGGCTGCGAACGCGTGAGTTCATCGTGCGCGAGCGCGTGCTGGACGCGCTCGGCGATGGCCCGGTCGGCGGCGATCTCGGCCGGCGTGCGCGGAGCGGGCGGATCTTCGGACTCCGGCGTGACCGAAGGCGGGGCGGTCGTCGCCGCCGGATGCGCCGGGCTCGCCGGTACGCTCGGCACGCTGTCGAGCCGCGGGCTCGACTGCGCAAGCACCACCCCGGCGCACAACAGCACCGACGACGCGAGCAACGCCGACGCCAGCCAGCGCGACAACTGTTTTTCGGTGAACCGCGTTTCGAAAACCTTCATGCGCGCTGTGTTCCTGCTGCAAGTGGCCGGCGACCCGTATGGCGCGATACGCGGTCGCCACGGGAAAGACCGGGCAACCAGCAATCGCGATGCCCGGCGAAATCGGGCGGGCGCACGCCGTCGGGCGAGCGGCTTGCCGCTCGCCGGCACCGAATTACCGGAGCGCCACGCCCCGATGCCGCAACCCGACCCGCTGCTGCGCTACCGGAACAAGCGCGATTTCGACGTGACGAACGAGCCGGCAGGTCGGGCACGCCGGCGGCCCGCGGCGGCAGCGCCGACCGAGGCGATCTTCGTCGTGCAGAAGCACGCCGCGCGCCGGCTGCACTACGACTTCCGGCTCGAGCTCGACGGTGCGCTGAAGAGCTGGGCCGTGCCCAAGGGCCCGAGCCTGGATCCCGGCGTGAAGCGCATGGCGGTTCACGTCGAAGACCATCCGCTGGACTACGCGGGCTTCGAAGGCACGATCCCGCCGAAGCAGTACGGCGCGGGGACCGTCATCGTCTGGGACCGCGGCACGTGGATCCCGCACGGAGACCCGCGCGCGGGCTATCGAGACGGGAAGCTCAAGTTCGCCCTGCGCGGGGAAAAGCTCGCGGGCAACTGGACGCTCGTTCGCATGCGCAGTGCCGGCGGCGAGCGGCAGGAGCCGTGGCTGCTGATCAAGGAACGCGACGAATACGCGCGCGCCGAGGACGAATACAGCGTCGTCGACGCGCTTCCGTCCAGCGTGCTCGCCGCGGACGGCGCGACACGCGCCGGGCCCGGTCGCCCGCCGCCCGAGGCGCGCGTCGCCGAGCTGCCCGAGCGGCTCGAGCCGCAACTCGCGACGCTGGTCGACGCCGCGCCCGCTTCGGCCGACTGGAGCTGGGAGATGAAGTTCGACGGCTATCGTCTGCTCGCCCGCATCGACGGCACCGACGTGCGGCTGATCACGCGAAACGGCCACGACTGGACGCAGCGCATGCCATCGCTCGCGCACGCCGTCGCCGCGCTCGCGCTGCCTTCGGGGTGGCTCGACGGCGAGATCGTGGTCGCCGGCGCCGACGGCGTGCCCGACTTCCAGCGGCTGCAGAACGCGTTCGACAGCGAGCGCACCGACGAAATCGTCTATTACCTCTTCGACCTGCCGTACTGCGCGGGCTACGACCTGCGCGCCGTGCCGCTGCGCACGCGCCGCTCGCTGCTGCGCGAATGGCTCGAAGCGCATCCGTCGAAACGCGTGCACTACAGCGAGGACTTCGACGGATCGCCCGACCGGCTGCTCGCCTGCGCGTGCCGGCTGGGCATGGAAGGGCTGATCGGCAAGCGCGGCGATTCGCGGTACGTATCGCGGCGCTCGCCGGCCTGGATCAAGCTCAAGTGCACGAACCGCCAGGAGTTCGTCGTCGGCGGCTACACCGATCCGCAGGGTTCGAGAAACGGACTCGGCGCGCTGCTGCTCGGCGTGCACGATGCCCGCGGCGCGCTGCAGTACGCCGGCAAGGTAGGCAGCGGGTTCGACGAGGCGACGTTGCGCGCGCTCGTCGAACGGCTGCGCGCGCTGCACACCGACACCTCGCCGTTCGCCGAACGCGTGCGCGAGCGCGGGTCGCACTGGGTGCGCCCGGAGCTCGTCGCCGAAGTGTCGTTCACGCAATGGACGGCCGACGGCCGGATCCGGCATTCGGTTTTCCACGGCCTGCGCGACGACAAGCCGGCGAGCGCGATCGACCGCGAAACGGCGCGCCCGCTGGAAGCGGTGTCGGCCCGGGCTGCCGCGGCGCCGGATCGACCCGGCGCGAAGAACGCCCGCCCGCTCGGGGTGAAGGTCAGCAACCCGGATCGCGTCGTCGACGCCTCGACCGGGATCACGAAGCTCGATCTCGTGCGGTATTACGAGGCCGCCGCCGAGGCGATGCTGCCGCACCTGAAGCAGCGGCCGGTCGCGCTCGTGCGCGCGCCCGATGGCATCGACGGGCAGCGTTTCTTCCAGAAGCACGCGAGCGCAACGGCGCTGCCGGGCGTGCGCTCGCTCGACCCGAAATACGACCCCGGCGAAGCGCCGCTGATCGAGATCGCTTCGGCGAAAGGCCTCGTCACGACCGCGCAGATGAACACGATCGAGATCCATACGTGGAACGCGACGACG
Source organism: Burkholderiaceae bacterium (assembly GCA_036675585.1). Classification (GTDB taxonomy): domain Bacteria; phylum Pseudomonadota; class Gammaproteobacteria; order Burkholderiales; family Burkholderiaceae_E; genus Zeimonas. The sequence continues at coordinate 10,695 of JAKFES010000202.1, read as the reverse complement.
CGCGCGATCGAGAAGCCCGACCGGATGATCTTCGATCTCGATCCGGGCGAAGGCGTGGCGTGGCCCGCGGTGCGCGAGGCCGCGCAACTGGTGCACGCGCTGCTCGACGAGCTCGCGCTGGCGAGCTTCCTGAAGACGAGCGGCGGCAAGGGATTGCACGTCGTCGTGCCGCTCACGCCACGGCACGGATGGGATACGGTGAAGGCCCTGTCGAAAGCCGTCGTCGTGCACCTGGCGCGCACGCTTCCCGACCGCTTCGTCGCGAAGAGCGGACCGGCCAACCGCAAGGGCCGCATCTTCGCCGACTTCCTGCGCAACGGACGCGGCGCGACGACCGTATGCGCGTGGTCGACGCGCGCACGACCGGGCATCGGCGTTTCGGTCCCGGTCGCCTGGGACGAACTGCCGCAGCTCGCGAGCGGGGCGCACTGGACGCTGCGCACCGTCGAACCGCGGCTCGCCGAACCCGATCCCTGGGCCGACTACGCGAAAACGCGGCAGACGATCGAAGCGGCGATGCGCGCGCTGAAGGTCGGCGCGGCCGACTGAACGTCGGCGCGGCGCGGCTGCGTTCAACGCGGCGCGGCGCGCGCGCTCCAGCGCCAGTCGCGCACTTCGGGCAGATCCTGCCCGTGCTCGCTGACGTATGCGCGGTGACGCGCGATCTGCCGCTCGTAGCGACGAACGGCCTCTTCACGGTGCGCGGCCAGCCGCGGGATATGCAGCACGGCGTCGAGCGCGAGCCGATAGCGGTCGTTGCGGTTGAGCACGACCATGTCGAACGGTGTGGTCGTCGTCCCCTCTTCACGATAGCCGTGCACGTGCAGGTTCTCGTGGTTGTGGCGCTTGTAGGTCAGCCGGTGCACGAGCCCGGGGTAGCCGTGGAAGGCGAAGATCACCGGCCGCTCGAGCGTGAACATCGCGTCGAAGCGCTCGTGCGACAGGCCGTGCGGATGCTCTTCGCTCGTCTGCAGCGTCATCAGGTCGACGACGTTGACCACGCGCACGCGGATGTCTTCGACGTGCTCGCGCAGCAGCGTGACCGCCGCCAGCGTCTCCATCGTGGGGACGTCGCCGGCGCACGCCATCACGACGTCGGGCTCGGCGCGCTCGTCGTTGCCCGCCCAGCGCCAGACGCCGGCGCCGGCCGTGCAATGGCGTTCGGCCGAATCGACATCGAGCCACTGCCACTGCGGCTGCTTGCCGGCGACGATCACGTTGACCAGGTCGCGGCTGCGCAGGCAGCGGTCGGCGACCCACAGCAGGCAGTTCGCGTCGGGCGGCAGATAGATGCGCGCGATGTCGGCCTTCTTGTTGGCGACGTGGTCGAGGAAGCCGGGATCCTGGTGCGAGAAGCCGTTGTGGTCCTGTCGCCAGACGTGCGAGGTGAGCAGGTAGTTCAACGAGGCGATCGGGGCGCGCCAGTCGATGTCGCGACTCACCTTCAGCCATTTCGCGTGCTGGTTGAGCATCGAGTCGACGATGTGGATGAAGGCCTCGTAGCTCGAGTACAGCCCGTGGCGCCCGCTGAGCAGGTAGCCTTCGAGCCAGCCCTGCAGCACGTGCTCGGAGAGGATCTCCATCACGCGCCCGCCCGGGGCCAGGTGTTCGTCGACGTCGAGCGTTCGCGCGAGCCACGTCTTCGCGCTCGCGTCGTACACGTCGTCGAGCCGGTTCGACGCCGTCTCGTCGGGACCGAACAGGCGGAAATTCGCGCGCGACGCATTGCGCGCGAACACTTCGCGCAGGTACGCGCCGAGCACGCGCGTCGCTTCGCGCGCTTCGCCGCCCGGTGCGTCGACCGGCACGGCGAACGCGCGCACGTCGGGCAACTCGAGTGCAGCCAGCCGCTCGCCGCCGTTGGCGTGCGGATTGGCCCCCATGCGGCGCGCCCCGCTCGGGGCGAGCGAGACGATCTCGTCGACCGGACGGCCGTCGGCATCGAAGAGCGCGCGCGGACCGTACGACAGCAGCCATTCCTCGAGCAGGCGCAACTGCCCGGGCCGCTCGAAATCGGTCAGCGGGACCTGGTGCGCGCGCCACGTGCCCTCGACCGGTTTGCCGTCGACGAAGCGCGGGCCGGTCCACCCTTTCGGCGACTCGAAGACGATCATCGGCCAATGCGCGCGCTTCGCGTGCGCGGCGCCTGCCGCGCGCGCTTCGCGCTGGATCGTGCGGATTCGCGCCAGCACGGTTTCGAGCGTGAAGGCCATCATCGGATGCATCTGCGCCGGGTCGTCGCCGCAGACGAAATGCGGCTCGTAGCCGTAGCCGCGCAGCAACTCGGCGAGCTCGGCGCGACCGATGCGCGCGAGCACGGCCGGGTTGGCGATCTTCCAGCCGTTCAGGTGCAGGATCGGCAGCACCGCGCCGTCGCGCGCGGGATTGAGGAACTTGTTCGAGTGCCAGCTCGCCGCGAGCGCGGCGGTCTCGGCCTCGCCGTCGCCGATGATGCACGCGACGACGAGCCCGGGGTTGTCGAACGCGGCGCCGTATGCGTGCGCGAGCGAATAGCCGAGCTCGCCCCCCTCGTGGATCGACCCGGGGATGTCGGCGGCGACGTGGCTCGGGATTCCGTAGGGCCACGAGAACTGCCGGAACAGTCGGCGCATGCCGTCGCGGTCGCGCGGAACGTCCGGATAGCGCTCGCTGTACGAGCCCTCGAGCCACGTGTTCGCGACGGCGGCGGGCCCGCCGTGCCCGGGACCGACGATCCAGATCATGTCGACGTCATGGTCGCGGATCAGCCGGTTCAGGTGCACGTAGAGGAAATTCAGCCCCGGCGTCGTCCCCCAGTGCCCGAGCAGCCGCGCCTTGACGTGCTCGCGCGCAAGCGGCTGCTCGAGCAGCGGGTTGTCGCGCAGATAGATCTGGCCGACCGACAGATAGTTCGCCGCACGCCACCACGCATGCATGCGTCGAAGCACGTCGGCGTCGACCCGGGGCGTCCGCCCTTCCCGCTGCAAGTCCATCGTCAGACCCCCAGCGCCGCGTCGACGACCGCTTGCGCTTCGGCCAGGATGCGCCGCAGGTGCGCCTCGTCGACGAAGCTCTCCGCGTAGATCTTGTAGATGTCCTCGGTGCCCGAAGGGCGCGCGGCGAACCAGCCGCTCTTCGTGACGACCTTGACGCCGCCGATCGGCGCACCGTTTCCGGGCGCACGATCGAACACCGCCTCGACCGGATCGCCGGCGAGCGATTCGATCGCGAGGCGCGCGGCGTCGAGCGCCGCGAGCGCCTGGCGCTGCGCCGCGCCGGCCGGCGCATCGATGCGCTCGGCGTACACGCGCCCCAGATCGCGCTCGAGCGCCGCGTACGCTTCGCCCGGGTCGCGTCCGGTGCGCGCGGTGACCTCGGCGGCGAGCAGCGCGAGGACGATTCCGTCCTTGTCGGTGGTCCACACCGACCCGTCGCGGCGCAACACCGAAGCGCCGGCGCTCTCCTCGCCGGCGAAACCGAGCGTCGCATCGTGCAGGCCGTCGACGAACCACTTGAAGCCGACCGGCACCTCGACGACGGCGCGGCCGAGCCGGGCTGCGACGCGATCGAGCATCGACGTGCTGACCAGCGTCTTGCCGAGCGCGCATTGCGCGGGCCACTCGCGCCGCGAAGCGAACAATGCGTGCGCGACGACCGAAAGATAGTGATTGGCCGGCATCAGCCCGACGCTCGGCGCGACGATTCCGTGCCGGTCGTGATCGGTGTCGCACGCGAACGCGACGTCGTATCCGTCCTTGAGCGCAATCAGCCGGTTCATGGCCCAGCGCGACGACGGATCCATCCGGATCCGCCCGTCGCGGTCGGCGGTCATGAACGCGAAGCGCGCGTCGACGGCGTCGCTGACGACGTGCAGATCGATCCGGTAGCGCTCGGCGATCGGCGCCCAGTAGTGCACGCCGGCGCCGCCGAGCGGATCGACGGCGAGCCGCAACCCGGCCGCACGAACGATCTCCAGGTCGACCACCGCACCGAGGTCGGCGACGTACGCATCGAGGAAATCGTGCTCGCGCGTCGTGTCGGCGGCCAGCGCACGCGCGAACGCAATGCGCCGCACGCCGTCGAGCGCGCGCTCGAGATATCCGTTCGCCCGCGCCTCGATCCACGCCGTCACCGCGCCGTCGGCCGGTCCGCCGTGCGGCGGGTTGTACTTGAAGCCGCCGTCCTCGGGCGGATTGTGCGACGGAGTGAGGACGATGCCGTCGGCGCGCGCCGACGGCGCATCGCGGTTCCACGAGAGGATCGCGTGCGAGACGGCGGGCGTCGGCGTGTACTCGCCGCCGGCCGAAATGCGCGCGTGCACGCCATTGGCGGCGAGCACCTCGAGCGCGTTTTCGAACGCGGGCGCCGACAGCGCGTGCGTGTCGACCCCGACGTACAACGGCCCGTCGATGCCGGCCTCGCGCCGATGGTCGCAGATCGCCTGCGCGATCGCGAGCACGTGCCATTCGTTGAACGTCGCTTTCAGCGACGATCCGCGATGCCCCGAGGTGCCGAAGCGCACGCGCTGCGCCGGGTGCGACGCGTCGGGGCGCCGGTCGAAATAGGCATCGCACAGCGCCGGCACGTCGACCAGCGCGCTCTCGGCGAGCCGCTTTCCGGCGTCGGGCGAAATCGCTTCGCTCATCGCAGCGTCCCGGCGAGGGACGGGAACGCGCCGATCGTGCGGATCGTCCGGTCGGCGGGCCGGCGCCCCACGCGTTCCTGCGCGTCTTCGGCGTAATGCCCCTGCTCGACGAAGACCGTGACGAGCCGCTCGCCCCAGTCCCGTTTCATCGCGTCCAGGATGCGCAGCTTGTCGTCGACCATCACGTAGCGCCCGGCCGGGCACCGGCGCTCGATCTCCTCGAGCGCCTGTTCCTTGTGCACGAAGATCATCACGTTGCCCCGCACCGCTTCCCACAGCCCCGCGCGGCGCAACTTGCGCGGCTGGAAAACCGAGTCGCCGTCGGAGACGATCCAGGTCGGCCCGAGCGCACGAGCGCGGTGCAGCGCCTCGAGCGCCCCCGGGAACACGTACTGCTCGAACGGCAGGTCGAGGAGGAAGTCGGCGACGCCCAGCCAGCGCGGATCGCGCGCGTCGTCGACCCACGCGCGCTGCACCGCCCCGAGGTAGTCGGCGTAATCGCATTCGGTGCGCACCGCCTCGTACGCGAGGCGGTAGTGCCGGCCCGCGCCGGGCCCGAGCCGCTCGTCGATCGAAGCGACCCAGCGCTGCACCACGCGGTCGTTGTCGAGCAGCGTGTTGTCGGCGTCGAAGAGGAACGCGACGGGAGCGGAAGCGACCAAGCGAAGCTCCGGCGCCGGTCACGCACGTTCGTCGTCGCCCGCGTCGTCCTCGTCGAGCAAGCCCTTTTCTCTCAGCGAGTCGTCGTCGGTCGCGGTGCGATCGCCCATCGCGTCGTCGTCGCCGATCGGGTCGGCGTCGGCGAGCAGGTCGGAGTCGCGCAGGCGGTCGAGAACCGCGTCTTCGTGGGGCAGCCGCGGGTCGTCCGGCGCGGGGACGATCCGGTCGACCGAGATGTCGCGGTCGGTCCGCGCGGGATCGCGCCCGGCGCTGGCGCGTTCGCCGGTGCCGGACGAATCGCTGTCGCTATCGAGATTGCCGTCGCCGATGTCGGGACCCGCGGTGTCGGTGCCCGCGCCGCCCGGATCGCCGGTCGTTCCGGTCGCAAGGCCGGGGTCGATGTCGTCGCGCAGGCCCGGCGCGCCGACCACGTCACTGCCGGAATCCGACGAATCGCTCGGCCCCAGCGCGCCCACGCCGTGGCCCTTGCCGGTTTCGGGGGGCAGTTCGCCCGAGTAATCGAGGGTGCTGTCGGCCATGTCGCGTCTCCTTCGGAGACCGACGTGCAGCAAATCGGGTGCCGGGCGAGCGAAGCCGCGTACGCGGGCTGAGCGCCCTCGTTCGGCCCCTCAGCCGATCTCGAACACACGCAGCTCGACGCGTTCGGGTCGGCGTGCGCCGGTGCCGATGAACAGCCGTTCCATCAGCCAGGCGAGCGCGGGCGCGGCGGTCTCGAAACGCGGCACGCACCGGAAGTAGATGCGCGCCGGATCGACCGGCTCGCCGCGAGCCAGCCGTGCGATGAGTTCGGGGGGCCCGCTGCGCAGCGCCGTGTTCTCGACGTAGATGCGGTCGCCGGAATCGGTCTCGATCACGTAGCGTGCCTCGAGCCGGGCGGCGCGCTCGCCGACGATCAGCTGGAAATCGGCTCCGCCCGCGAGCACGCGCCCGCTCCAGCGGCCGCTCGCGTGCTCGCACTCGACGCTTCCGCCGCGAATCGGGATGACGCGGCGATGGCCGTAGCCGAACGGCGAGGCCGACGGACCGACCTCGATCGGCGGGTCGACCTCGACGTCGAGGCGCAGGCACGGGTGCAGCGCGGGCGCGGGCAGCGCCTCGCGCGGTTCTGGCGCGATGGGCATGGGTGTGTTTTCCTGTCGATCGAAACGATACCCGATGCGGGAGCCGAAATGCCCTTCACCGAAATCGCCTGCGAACGACGCGGCGACATCCTGATCATCCGCTTCGACCGGCCCGAAGTACGCAACTGCATCGGGCCGACGACGCACCGCGAACTCGTCGAGGCGTGGACCCGGTTCCGCGACGACGACACCGCGAAAGTCGCGATCCTGACCGGAACGGGCGAGCAGGCGTTCTGCGCGGGCGGCGACCTGAAGGCGGCCGACGCGCTGGTCGGGGCGCCCGGCGCGACGCTCGACGCCCCCGGCATCATCGGCCCGTCGCGCTGGACCGACATCTACAAGCCGATCGTCGCCGCGATCAACGGCGTGGCGTTCGCCGGCGGGCTCGAATGGGCGTGCTTCGCCGACATCCGGATCGCCGAGGCGCACGCGCGCTTCGGCGTGACGTGCCGGCGCTGGAACGTGGGGCTCGGCGACGGCGGCACGCAACGACTCCCGCGCATCGTCGGCATGGGGCGCGCGATGGATCTGATCCTCACCGGTCGCGTCATCGATGCGAGCGAAGCCGAGCGCATCGGACTGGTCAACGAAGTGGTGCCCACCGGCCAGTCGCTCGAACGCGCGCTCGAGCTCGCCGCGTACCTGTGCGAACTGCCCCAGCCGGCGATGCGAACCGACAAGGAAGCCGCGGTGCGCGGCTTCGGGCTGCCGCTGCGCGAAGGACTGCGCATCGAGGCCGAGTGCTTCGAACGATCGATCCGCGAGCCGGACACCACCGAAGGCCTGCGCCGGTTCCGCGAGCGCACCCACCCCGACCTGCAGCGCGGGGCGACCCCTCGCACGCCCGGGCTGTCGAGCGAAGAGCGTTGATCGCTGCGACCGGGCCGGATCGGATCAGGGCAGGAACGAGGCTCCGCCGGAGGTGCGCGCGTCTTCGCTCGCCTCGCCCGCGGCGGGCACGGTGCCCGGCTCGAAGACCAGGTGCAGCTCCCGGTACTGCTCGCGCAGATACTCGATCAGCGCATGGATGAAGACGATGACGCCCGCCATCTCGAGCGCTTCCTCGGCGGTGGCGAGCAGCGCATCGGTGAGGTTGGCGAACCCTCTCCATTCGCCGTGCACGCCGCTGACGACCTCGAGGCCGATCGCACCGCCGAGAAAGAGCGCCGCGGCCAGTGCGAAGGCACGCCGCGTCCGGCCGTCCAGGTGCAGGAAGAAGCGCAGGAACACCAGCGACAGCACCAGCACGCCGACGATCGCCGGAACCACCCAGGCGAAATGCAGCAGCCCCGAGCGCGAAGGAAGAAACCGGATCCGGTTCAGCTGCTCGTGCACCAGGAAGGCCTCGTCATAGGCCAGGAACAGGAAGCCGGCCGAAAGCAGCGCCCAGCTGCGGAAGTGCGCGCAAGCGCGCTGCCGCTCGAGCATCGCGATGCACGCGAGCAGCGCAGCGGCGAGCAACAGCAGGATCACCGCGAAGAAGGTCGGGAGGTTGCGTTCGCCGTCGACGTTGAACAGCGGGACGAGTCCCTTCACGTGGTCGTAGCCGAGCAGGTACCTCGACGACTGCCCGAGCAGGCTGGCGGCGACGAGCAACGAAGCGATCATCGCCAGCGGACGCGAGATCGCGGAGGCGGTCATCGGCATCCGGATCATCGCGGTTCCAGGTCCATGGGGCGGCGCGCCGGCGAGTACGACGGGGGAAAGCTTTCCCTAAACTTCGCCGATTGCAAGCTTTTCCCGGGAGGAACCGTGCTTACGCACTGCAACAAAGCCGGATCGCGGACCCGATGAGCGCCGCCGCGGCGGTCATGGTCCTGGGCTGCAGCAGCGGCGCCGGCAAGAGCTGGCTCGCCACCGCGCTGTGCCGCTGGTACGCCTCGCGAGGGCTGCGCGTGGCGCCGTTCAAGGCGCAGAACATGAGCAACCATGCACGCGTGGTCGCACTCGACGAGCGCGGCGGCGTGGGCGAAATCGGCAGCGCGCAATACTTCCAGGCGCTGGCCGCGCGCACGGCCCCGCAGGTCCGGATGAACCCGGTGCTGCTGAAACCCGAGACCGACACGCGCAGCCAGGTGGTCGTCCGCGGGCACGCGCAGCCCGAGCTCGCCTCGATGCCGTGGCGCGAACGCAGCGACGTTCTGTGGACGGCGGCGCGCGAAGCGCTCGAGAGCCTGCGCGAAGATTTCGACCTGGTCGTCATCGAGGGCGCGGGTTCGCCCGCCGAGATCAACCTGGCCGAATCGGACTTCGTCAACACCGCCACCGCGCGCGCCGCCGGCGCCCGCTGCCTGCTCGTCGCCGACATCGATCGCGGCGGCGCCTTCGCGCACCTCTACGGCACGTGGGCGCTGATGGACCGCCGCGTGCGCGCTCAACTGAGCGGCTTCGTGCTCAACAAGTTCCGCGGCGACGAGGGCCTGCTCGCGCCCGGACCGCAACGCCTGCTCGAGCGAACGGGCGTGCCGACCGTGGCGGTCGTGCCGATGCGCTTCGACCACGGGCTGCCCGAGGAAGACGCGGTGCCGCGCGTCGGCGAGGCCCGCGGCGGGCCGCGCGTCGTCGTGCTGTGCGCGCCGCACGCGAGCAACCTCGACGAGTTCGAACCGCTGCGCGACGCGCCGCTGTCGCTCTCGTTCGCCCGCGACGCGGCGCAGATCGCGAACGCGGACTGGCTCGTTCTGCCGGGAAGCAAGCACACGCGGGCCGATCTCGCCTGGCTGCGCGCGAGCGGGCTCGACGCGGCCGTGCTTGCGCACGCCGCGTCGGGCAAGCCGCTGCTGGCCGTCTGCGGGGGCGTCCAGATGCTCGGCCTGCACATCGACGATCCGCTCGGCACCGAAGGCGGCCGGCCCGGCTGCGACGCGGGACTGGGGCTGCTGCCGATCGCGAGCCGTTTCGACTGCGCGAAGCGCCTCGCGCGCACGCGCACCCGCTTCGGGTCGCTCGACGGCCCGTGGGCGGCGTTATCGGCGCTGGAGGTCGAAGGCTACGAGATCCGCCACGGTCGCAGCGAGTCGTCGTCGCCGACGCTGCGCGTGGCGCTGCGCGGGGAGGCGACGACCGCCGATGCGTGCGCAGCCGACGGTCTCGCCCCGGTGCTCGGCTGGCAACGCGATGCGGTGCTCGCCGTCTACCTGCACGGTCTGTTCGAGAACCCGGCCGTCGTGCGCGCGCTGTTCGGCGACGCGGGACGGCCGATCGAGAGCGTGTTCGACGCCCTCGCGGCGCAGGTCGAAGCCAGCTTCGAGGCGGATTTCCTGATGCGCCTGGCCGGGCCCTCGATCAGCCCTTCTCGATCCGGCGCACGACCGCTCGCGTGAACGAAGCCGTATCGGCGGTTCCGCGCAGATCGCCGGTGCGCACGTTGTCCACGTTGATCGTCTCGTCGATCGCCTTGCGCAGCCGTGCGGCCGTCTCGGGCAGCCGACAGTGATCGAGCATCAGCGCCGCGGCGAGCATCAGCGCCGTCGGGTTGGCCACGCCCTTGCCCGCGATGTCGGGCGCCGACCCGTGCACCGCCTCGAAGATCGCCGTGTCCTTGCCGATGTTCGCGCCCGGCGTCATGCCCAGTCCGCCAACCAGCCCGGCGACGAGGTCCGAGAGGATGTCGCCGAACAGGTTGGTCGTGACCAGCACGTCGAACTGCCAGGGATCGAGCACCAGCTTCATCGCACACGCGTCGACGATCACCGTCTCGAGCTCGAACCTGCCCTGGTACGCGCGCTCGTAGAGCTCGCGCCCGGTCTCGAGGAACAGGCCGGTGAGCGCCTTCATGATGTTGGCCTTGTGCACCAGCGTGACCTTGCGGCGGCCCATCGACACCGCGAGATCGAACGCGAACTGCAGCGCCTGCCGGCTGCCTTCTCGCGTATTGATGCCGGTGGCCATCGCCACCGCATGCGGGTCGTCGCCGATTCGCACGTAGTGCTCGTGCCCGACGTACAGGCCCTCCAGGTTCTCGCGGACGACCACCAGATCGATGTCGTCGAAGCGCCCGCCGCGAACGATGGTCCGCGCCGGACGAAGATTCGCGTAGAGCTGGAACTCCTCGCGCAGGCGCACGTTCGACGAACGGTAGCCGCCCCCGGAGGGCGTCTCGAGCGGCCCCTTGAGCGCGAGCCGCGTGCCCGCGATGCTGTCGAGCGTCCGGCGCGGCAGCGGATCGCCGGCCACCGTCACGCCCTCGAGACCGGCGATCTGCCGGTCCCATTCGAAGGGAGCCTCGAGTGCGTCGAGTACGGAGAGCGTTGCGGAGACGATTTCGGG